>NZ_KB907784.1:1798298-2144965 GCF_000382185.1 Bordetella sp. FB-8
GGACCTCCGCAACGCGGGCACGCACCGATTTGTGGTACTGCACGACTTTGGAGATCCCGCACGTAGCAGGCAGACACCTGAAATTGAACATCATCGCCGGGAGCAATTTACCCGGGAAGCATTGCGCGCACTACGAGTTGCCAGGTCGGCCATCCAAATGCTCGCGCTCTCGATTTCGCAGCATGAACAAGGCTTAGTACAGCGGACATCCGGTGCTATTGGATCGTTAGTCATCCCCGACCACGACTGGGTTCGCGGGCGCGGCAGTGAGATTTAAGTGCACGGCATCCGGCGCCCACGCCGCCGTCCATGTCGGTGGGTTTCATCTTCGGCGTTGCCAGCGTGCATGCAATTCCTCAAGCCGTACCATCTCGTGGGCGGCGGATTCATGAAGCGATTGCAACGGCGCGAGCGGGATGGAACGAGGTGGATTCCCCGGCGAGCCATCCGACTTAAGGAATCCGTCACGCAAGCCGATATACCTGTGTTAGGTGTCGGTCGCAGCGCAGGCATATGGATCAACCTGACGAAAATTCACTGACATTCATTACCCTCTCGATCATTGTCCCTCTATGACTCAGCCGCCTGTCGTTGACATCTTGTTTCGCGCCATCCTCACCGGCGATCAAGCTGCACTCGGAGATCTCGAGACGCATCGAGCCGCAGAATGCACCGACCTGCGGGCGCTGATCAGCACTGATCAGGCTGGTGCAGTGGAGCTGGATCTCGAACTCGGAGCGACCTCTAGCATCTATGTGACGCCGCTGTTCGAGGGGCCGCGGGCGTTTTTCATATCGCGCCATATAAGCGTACAAGCACGACTCACGGGCGGGCAAACAACGGTGCCCCTTGACTACTCGTTGAGCTTCGATTCCAACTTCGCGGAGAAAATGCGCGCCACGCTAAATGGGGAGAATATTCAGCAAGCCGACCATGATCGTGTGATCGAGGTTTTAATGCTGAAGGCCAAGAACCCCCGGGTGCAATTCGATGTCGTGCCGTTTCTCTACGAGAACGTTCGCTTGGCCCGGGAAAATGAAAACAACCTGAGGCCCTTGAACACCCTGATCGCGTTTCGCATGCTTGACCACCTCAACTGGGAAGCCTTCAGAAGCAACCCAAGCCGGTTTGATTTCGGCACTCCCGCAGAAACTCTGAAAGCATCGCTTCGACCCGATGCGGAAGCCTTTCTCTCAGAGTTATATGCCAACGAGTCGGTCGTACACCATGAAGCCAAGAGTCTCGGCGTCCAAGCGTTACTGCTTCGATTTGCTACGCTGTGGCGGAATCAAAGCAAGCGCGACATTGATCAGATCCTGCACGAATTACTCCGATTCTGCATATCGGAGCTGGGTTTCGTTCCCGCAACCGAATTAAGCTTGATCTGGAGTGGCATTCGGGGCAAAGAAGCCGCACCCTTCTTTGGCCCGGTTATCAATCCTTCGGCCAAGCTGTTCAAGGCAGTTCGCGGCATGGCTTGGGATATGACACATCTGCGGATCATGGAACAAACCGCTCGCCTAACACGATTTGGTTCATTCTTCATTCCGCACTTCGTCTCTATCGACGAACGCTGGCGAACGTTGCTGCGTTTGAACCCCGTGCGCTTCATGGTAGTGGACGATTCAAAGAACAGTATGCTACTGGCGCGGACTCACGAATTGGCATTTCAAGAAGCGCTTCATGCATGCGCCGGGGAAAGCTTGCTTGGCGAGGTTACCGCCGAAAAAGTTGAATCCCGCCGTGTGGCAGCGCAAAGCATTGATGTGGCCACCATGAAGCAAAAGGTCGCCAAAGAGGAACATACTTGGCGCTAGATGCACAGTTACACCGAGTGGCAATCGAGCATCGGCAGCGGCCAACACCGACCTAGGCATCCGATACAGATAAGATCAACGCCCGGCGCCACATGCGCTAATAGCGCGTATTCTCAGTCATGAATTGCCATAGCTGCCTGCGATCCAGCACTTGCCCATTCAAGATGACTTCGCCAAACGTGTCGTCAACGAGGCGGCGATGGCCTTCACCCTCATAAACATGCACATGGATGCCGTGCTCCTGGGGGCGGTCAGCGGTCCAGAGGACTGCCGGGGTTGACGACCACATATCGAAGTGGTGCCCGGCATACTCATCGAGGTTGAGCTGCCGATCCGGCGTCACATAGGTGTTGCTGTTGTTGAACTGGTCATGGAGCGGCTTGAGGGGCGTTGAGACGATCTTCTCGCCACTCCAAATGCTGTCGTTGCCGCAGTTGCCGCAAAAATGCTTGGCGTGCGGCGTCCGCGCAAAGCTCCCCAGGTCAAGGTGAGGGTATCCACACTTCTTGCAGGTGACGCAGGAGGTTTCATACCCCAGTTCGAGGGAACGAACGAATTCAAATGCCGCAGGTGGCGTCACCTGGATCAGTGTGATGTCGGTGCTGGCGAAAAGGCCGGCGTCCTGGTTGTACGAGCACACGATCGCGTCAAAATCCCGATCCAGTACCTTCTTCTCGGCACCGGAGAATCGTTTATGCACGTGAATCTTCGGCGCGCGCTTTGCGATCGGTCGGCTGGAAAGCGCCGGGGGCAGCGAGCACCAGATTCCGATTTCCTCGTACTCGTTGAATTCAACTTCGAGGGGATCGACGACGTAGCTCATCTCCATCAGGTGGTTGCTGCATAGCACCTCCCCTGATTCTGGCAAAGCCGCAATGTCAGCCTTCGTGCCCCAGTGGATCTGGTGCGTTTTGCAGTACCAGCGTTGAGCGCCGTTCCTGAACTTTCCACACGGAACGATGTGGCACGGGAGCACCGCGTCTGTCCCGGACTTGCCCTCGAAGTGACCGAAGACCTCCTCAGAACTAACGGCGATGTTGCCGATGGTCCGTCCCGGCGCCCAGCAGACAGCGGCCGCGGCGGAGTATTGCTCATGCTCAAATTCGACTTCATCTTCGTCGCCGTGCTTGCGAACGAACTCCTTCCTGGCCATCCCTGTACCGGGATTCGACCATTCACATTCCCAGACCTCGACGCGGCCAGTTTCTCTGTTTAGCTTGCGCGAATAGAACATATGGAATCCAATAAAACTTGAAATAGCCGCGCTTGGTCGAGCCGGAAAAACCACGACGTGGACTTCGCATCGAGACTAAAATTGTGCCAGCAGCCCATGCACGATCGGCCATACGCTTGGTGCTGCATTTGCCAGAAGCCCGGCAATCGTCCCTTCTGTGATGTTGCGCAGGGTGTGTCCGGCTTCCTTAACAATACTTGGGTTCGGCTCATCCAAGAGTTGAGCCTCGATCGTCGCCAACTGCGCTTTAGCTTTCCGCTCGTCCAGGGCAGGCAACTGCAACTCGGCGAGATGAGCTTTCATCAGATCCACCAACTGCTGGAGTTCGTCCGTCGATGGCCCCGTGTACGTGGTGGTTTGGGTCTGGTGCGCGTGGATGCCTTGTTGTACGGGCGAATTCACCGCTTGCCCAATATTGAGCGTGTTGTGATTGAACGTAGGCGGTGGATTCACAAGACGGTCAGCCTTGTCTCGTCCGTCAGGCGTCAATGCAACGTAACCATGACCTCGATCGAACAAGGTCTTCTCGCTCACCATCTCGATGAGGGCATCGAAGAACGTGTCTTTATCGACATGATCGAATTCAGCCCGAATTTCCCAGGCGGATGCGTTCCGATTCGGCAAATGCGCGATACGCCGATAAACTGACTTCAAGATTTGTTCTTTGAGTTCTGCGTCTGCCAAGGTGTGCTCCGAGCACGTTGTTGAAGTTAAAACTTGCACATTTTAGGCGGCTACGGTGATGCCGGGAGTATGCGTACGCCGCGCAGGCTGGACAACAATCTCGACATGCTGGTCCAACGACACCAGCGCCTGCATCAACCGCTCCAGAGAAATGTTCTGGAGCTTGTAGCGGCGCACCTGCGACACCTTCGGCTGGGTCATGCCGGTAATCGTCGCGGTTTCAGACTGACTAAGGCCGCGCTGGTCGATCAGTGCGTTGAGCTTGAACGCAAGCGCGGCCTTTGCCGACAACTCCTTGGCGTCGTCGAAACCGAGGTCGAGCAGCACGTTGTCGGTGCCTTGGGGATGGTTGATACGGGTCATCACGTTCTCCCGCTCGCCCCGTAGCGGGCGAGCACTGCTTTCAGCCGCTTCTCGATCAGTTCCACGTCCGGCTGCGGCGTAGCGATGCCGGACTTGGATTTCTTCTGGAACGCATGGAGCACATGCACCGTGTCGCCGACCCGCACGGTATAGACCGCGCGGAAGGTGTCGCCGCGATGGTCTTCCGCCAGCTCATACACGCCGGAACCCAGCCCCTTCCAGGGCTTGGCCGAATCCGGCGTGCCGCCCAATTGGACGACGAACAGCGCCACACCCATGTCCTTCTGCACGTCGATCGGGAACTCCTTGAAGTCCTTTTTCGACGAGCCTTCCCAATAGAGGAGCTTGCGTTTCTGTACCATGAAATTATATCCGTTCGGGTATGGATGGCAAACCCCGAATTGTCGTATCAGCGATACGACAATTCGGGTGCCAGGTTCAGGTACCGGCCGCCGCCTCCGGCGTGGTCCGCTTTGTGCCAGGCGGCACGGCGCGCTTCGGGCTTTTGCGGTGGCGATAGGGCCGATAGTTGCCCTGACTGGTGCGGGTCTTCTCGCCTTCCGCGATGGCGGAAGCGGCCGCCGGCGGCGCAGTCGGCGTAGCCGACGCCCGGCTGTCGATGGCGTCCCGCCGTAGGTTGGCGACCTTCTCGGCAGCCGCCCGGATCGGGTCATCCTCGGTATGCACATACGTCATGAACTGCGTGACGGTCTTGTGCGCAGTCAGCGCCATGCCGACCTTGATGGGCACGCCGGAATTGGCGATGTCGGTGGCGGCGCGATGGCGAATGCCGTGCGTGCCGACGTGCGGCACCTTGGCCCGTTCCAGGATGCGCCGCCAGGAGTTGTAATAGGTGCCTTCAGGCAGCGGTTCCTTGCTGTCGAAGATGGCTGGACACACGTAAGGCGAATCGTTGATGCGCGGGGCATTGGACAACAGTTGGTAGGCTGCTTCGCTCATCGGCTTGGAAATGTCGCCAGTCTTGCTGTCTGGCCAGACGACGCGGCGATTCTCGAAATCGACCCATGCCCATTCGAGCGTGCGGATCTCTATCATGCGTGCCGAAAACTCGAATTGCAGGCGGATCGCCAGCGTCAGGATCGGGTGCTCCAACCCTTCGGCATCCGCCCGGTCGAGATAAGCATAGAGACGCGCCAGCTCGTCGTTGACGATGTAGCGCGTCTCGCCATCTTCCCGGTACTTGGGGACGTGGCGGCACGGGTTAGAGCCGTCCGGCCGGTAGCCCCACACTTCGGCCATGTTAAGCATCTTGCGCAGGCAAGCCAGGAGCCGGTTGGCCGTGACGGCGATATGCGCCTTGTCCCGCATCAGCGCCGTGATGTCTGCGCGCGTCAGGTCGGGCACCTTCATCTTGCCCAACGCCGGGATGATGTGACGGTCGATGTAGCCTTGGTAGGTATCGACCGTACGGGGCTTGTTGCGCGGCTTCGAGTATTCCTCGATGAACTGCCCACACAACTCCTTGACCGTGGGGGCCATGCGCGCGGCCAGCTTGGCGGCGCTGGGGTCGTTGCCCTTGCGCACGTCGGCCAGCCAGTCCTGCGCGATCGAGCGGGCCTGCTCGACGGTCAGCTCGCCGAACTGGCCAATTTTCGGCTTGCGGCGCTCGCCCCAGTTCGTGCGGTACTGGAGCATGAAGACCTTGCGGCCGTGGGCGGTGACTTTGCAGAGGAATCCGGGGACAATAGTGTCCCGCAGTTCGTAGTCTTTGCCGGTGACTTCGGCCGCATCGACAGCGGATTTTGTGAGCTTGATCTTGGCCATGACGCCTCCTAGTTCGGGATCGAACGCAGGAACCAGCCAGGAGCCACGGCATCGGGAAGTGTGCCGCAATCGGTCTGGTCAAGGCGTAAGGTTAGACGGGACTAACCCATTGGAAAACCAAGCCCAGCAAGGCTTAGCGGGTTCCAGCGTAGTCCCATGCTATTCTTCAAGAACAATCTCAAAATCCCCCGCCGCAAGGCGTGCCGGTTCGATTCCGGCCTCGGCACCAGAGAAAATCTTCAAATAATTCAAAAAGATAGAAGATTTCTCAGTTCCGGACTCACGCCCACCAAGCACGAGTCCACGCAGGCCGGGGAGCATAAGAAGGCAAAAGCCCTCATCCCGCGCTTGGGAAAATATTCGCTGGCCGCGCTCAACGCCGTGATCATTGCTCAATTTCGCGACATGCGTCTTGCCGGGGATGCCGACGAAAAGGGCAAGACAGTAGATCTCAAAATAGCGAATTTTTGCCGGCAAAAATTCACTATGACTCTTCGCATATTTTTCATATTATCTATTCATAATCAATAGGTTATTGACAATATTTGGCAGGAAAAAATGGCGGCAGAAATGTATGTCTCCCCATGCCAGTTCACACCGTTGCTGCCAGGAGATCAATCGCTCGTTCACTTGATGGAGAAAGCGGTGGCAGTGGAGACGGCCGCCGCTGCCCTGCTCGGGCCGGTGGCGCCGGCCACGCTGGCAAGCTTGCGGGGACTCACGCGCCAAATGAACTTCTACTACAGCAATCGGATCGAGGGGCAGGGGACCCATCCTCTGAATATCGCTCGGGCGCTATCGGCGGACTTTTCCGTAGACGCCAAGACCGCACGCCTGCAGTGCGTGGCACTGGCGCACATTCAGGCCGAACAAGAACTGGAAGGGCCTGCAAGCCGAAGGCGCCTGGAACCCTCTATCGAGCCGCGTGGCCGTCCTGGCGCATGAAACGCTGTACCGGCATTTCCCCGACGACGATCGCGTCAGCGAGCAGGGAATCTTGGTCGTGCCGGGCCAGCTGCGCCAGGTCGAAGTCGCCGTGGGGCGTCACGTCCCGCCCCGTTGGATAGCGTGCCGCGATTCCTGCAGGCCTACGATGACGTGTTTGACAAGCCCATGCACCAGGGCATGCGGCTGATATCCGCCGCATGCGCGCATCACCGCCTGGCGTGCGCGCGGGACAAATACTATGACGCGCTGGGCTATGCCGACTCGCCACGACAAGGCGATCTAGACGGTCGTGGCAACCTGAGCGAAAAGGCACTCACCGCCTCGGTCGATACCTTTCTGGACGTATGCCTGGACCCGGTTCAAGTCTTGCGCCAATTGATGAACCTGGACGAGATGCGCCGCCACATCGAAGGCCTCGTGCATTTCAGGGCCGCCGATAAATCCAGCGGGCTGCGCGCAGAAGCCATCGTGCCACTGCACTAGCTGTTCCTGCGCGGCGAGATGCCGCGCGGCGAATTCGCGCAGTCGACAGGCCTGGGCGAGCGCACTGCGCGCAACCTAATTGCTGCATGACTCAAGCAAGGGATTGTGGCCAGCTCCGGCCCCTATGCACCCCTGCGTTCCGGCTTTCCACTAGATGCCTTGATGTTCTTGCTGCCAGGGCTTTATCCCGAAGCGGCTACGCCTGTCGTGTGAAGGAAGAGACACGGCGGAAGTGACGACCGATATCTTGCATCTCGGCAGCATTGCACATAGAATACATACATGTCCAGTTAACTGGACATGTATGTATTCTCAACTATGGTTTTAGATTCCCTGCCTAGAAGTGTGACATAGGGGCGCACTTACTCATTGGATCTCAAGCCGCTTTTCAACGGACAAGACATGACATGCGTATCGTTAATTACACAGACGCCCGGAACGGCCTGAAGGCTGTTCTGGACCAAGTGATTGACGACGCTGATGTGACGGTTATTACCCGTCGAGATGCTCCAGATGCAGTCGTTATGTCGAAAGAACACTACGACGGCATCATTGAGACGCTGTATCTCCTGCGCTCACCCAAAAATGCCGAAAGGCTGATGAAGGCGGTTGCAGATGTCCGCGCCGGCAATCTACAAGTCCACGGGATCATCAACAAGGATGACCCTTTAAATGAAGAAACCGGAGAAAGATAGGAAAATCGCTTTCACGCCAGGCGCTTGGGAAGACTACGAATTTTGGGCTAAACAGGATGTCAAAATTCTGCGCCGTCTCAACAGAATAATCACCGAAACCCTACGTACGCCATTCGAAGGAGTGGGCAAACCCGAGCCATTGAAAGGTCAAATGCAAGGGTGTTGGTCCCGGCGGATCGATCAGGAACACCGCCTTATTTATGCAGTAGAGGATGGGCAGTTAATTATCCTGCAGTGTAGATACCGTTACTAAAATAGGACCATTAAAGCCCTTCTCTAAAGGGCTTTTTTATAGCGCTCAGCGTAGCGTGTGATCTGTCGGAGACATCAGGCCGGTCTCTCCGAGAGCGCCAGTCGCGTCATAAAACAGCGCATCAGTCTGGCGGCCGAGGATTTGTGTCGTAAAGTGATGCTTCCCTTATAATCAGACATTCCAGGATATTCGGCCGGCTACGCAATCATGCATCGAATCGGATTCTTCGTTTGCCATGGCTACGACGCTCTTGATCTTGCCGGGCCGCTTTCGACTTTCAACCAGGCGGCCATTGCCGCTGGTCATACCCCCTACGATCTGCAGGTGATCTCTCAGGCGGGCGGGTTGGTTCGCAGCAATGCCGGGCTTGCGATCGAGACGAAGCCGCTCGGGCGGCGCAGCTTTGATACCGTCATTTTCGTGGGGGGTGATATCGAGCCGATGCAGACATCGGAAAACGTGGCTGCCGCCAGGAAACTGGGCAACAGAGCCGAGCGGGTGGCAAGCGTATGCACGGGCGCATTTTTGCTTGCGGAAACGGCCGTGCTGGACAATCGGAGAGCGACAACCCACTGGCGATATATCGCTCAATTGCAGTCACGCTTTCCTCTCGTCAGAGTCGAGGGTGACAGTATCTATATCGCAGACGGTCGAATCTGGACCTCGGCGGGCATCGCTTCGGGAATAGACTTGGCGCTGGCGATGATAGAAAAAGACATGGGCGCAGAAATCGCGCGCGCTGTCTCCAGGCTTTTGGTCGTGGCGTATCGCCGACCAGGAGGCCAGTCTCAATTTTCCGCCATGTCCCAAATGGAACCGGAGTCGGATCGCATCCGCGTCGCCCTGAACTTTGCCAGGGAACATTTGGCGGAAGCGCTTCCTGTCGAGCGACTCGCAGAGGCGGCAAGATTGAGTCCGCGGCAATTCGGACGCGCGTTTCGCCGGGAGACTGGTGAAACGCCTGCCAAGGCAGTCGAGCGCTTGCGCGTCGAAGCGGCGCGGCTGCGCTTGCAGGACGGTAGCGAACCGATCGAACAGATTGCCCTGGCTGTGGGGTTCACCGATCCGGAGAGAATGCGAAGGGCTTTTGTCAAACTGCATGGACATCCTCCGCAATCGATCCGGCGCGAGAGCCGCTTCTTCGGCAGGCGCTAATTGATCGACGAACTGCTCCTGCCGGCGCCGACGACAGAGGCGCGCCGGCAAGAAGCACTGCGGGCATCAAGCCAACGGCGTCGTTACACAGAATCCAGAACGCGTTTCGCGTATCTGCGGGCGCTGGCAAAGCGCCGTTCAGTGATTTCGAACGCTCGCCCACGGACGTTTTTCAGAACATCGACGGATGCCTTTGCGGGAGATCCCGAATCGAAAGGCGGCTGCGGCTCGTAGGCCATGTAGAGTTGCAACTCTTTGGCCACCTGGTCTCCACGAAGCAGTGCGGCCAGAATGAGCGAGCCGTCGATGCCCGATGTGACGCCTCCTGCGCTGATGTAGCCACCATCGATGACGACACGGTCATGGCAGGGGATGGCGCCATATAGCGGCAGTATTTCCATCGCCGTCCAGTGAGTCGTTGCCTTTCGGCCGCGCAGCAACCCGGCGGCGCCGCAGATCAGGGCACCCGTACACACCGAGTACACATACAAGGCGTGCCTGGCTTGCGCACGTATGAAAGATAGAACCGCTTCGTCGGCCGCAACGTCTTCTTGGCCATACCCGCCCGGAACGAGCAGCACATCGAGTCCAGGCGCCTCTTCCAGCGATGTGTCGGGGACCAATTGCATGCCTCGCATATCCCGCACAATGCATTTGTCTTTCCACAGCGTGTGGAAGGTCGAGTTGGGAATGCGCGACAGCGCCTCGAAAGGGCCGGTGAAATCACATTGATCCATATCCGGGAAGATCAGGCCGCCAATCCTCAAGTGCTTGTCTCGAGCAATCGCCGGCCCATCATTTTTCATCATTTCACCGCCTCGAATGCTCATGGCGCGTAGCTGCTCCACATGTCGCGATGCAGCTTCCAGACACCGCCCTGCTTCAAGAAGATGAGTGTTTGCTTGGCATGGATCTGGAGCTTTCCATCATGATCGCGAACGTCGGCGTCCGAGACTTCAGTCACCGCCTGATTGTCGCCGTAGAACTCGTCATTGCTGAAAGATACCGAGCCCGGCCGGGATCCAGCGTAGGCCTTGGCGAAGTACGCGGTAATCGCGGCGCGTCCCGTGACCCTGTCGCCTCCGGGCGGCAAGAGCGCACCGTTTTTTGTATAGAGATGGCCTATCGCGGCGTAGTCTCCCCGCCCAAAGGCGTTCGCCCATCGCGCATTCTGGGCCTTGATGGCCGCCTCGGTTTGACGTGTCGGGCCGTTTGCCAATGCCGGCACGGCAAACACGAAAGGAGAAAGGCCAACTGCAAGGGCGGCGGCAAATAAACGAATCGATCGCACTTTTTGATTTCCTGTCAAAGGATCTGGTGAAAGAGGGCCATCAGGCTGGGGCGGATGGCTCAGGCAATGCAGATGGCGGCCTCATCGCAAGCCGCCGACCTTCTTATGAGCATTGCCTGGGGATGATTTCAGTGAAGGCCCGGAATCAAGGCCAGGCCTTTCGATGCGCCGGGCAGTCTTTTGTCGACCATGGCGAGGATTTCCGGCGGCGCATCGCTGGGATCGCCGCAATGGAAGGGGGGCGCCGGGTCATAGGCGATCAGCAGCTGCGTAAATTCAGCCGCCTTGCGGCCGCGCAGTTTTTCTGCAACGCGTAGTGCGAAGTCGATGCCGGCAGTTACGCCTCCTCCGCTCATGAATCGTCCGTTGTCATCTTCCACGAAGCGCTCCGCCACAGGGATCGCGCCATATTTGGGCAGCTCGTTAAGGAAAGCCCAATGGCATCCGCTGCGCTTGCCCTTGAGCACGCCCGTTGCGGCAAGCACGAGCGAACCGTTGCAGACCGAGGTCACATACTTGGCGCCCTCGGCCAGACGACGGATCTGCGCCTGATACGCCGGTCCCATCGGTGCGGTCAGGTTGGATCCGCCGGGAACCAGGATCAAGTCGGTTTTCTCGATATCGGCCAATCTTTCGGTATTCCCGTAGACGACCCCGAATTCGAGGGTCACGTGGCCGCCATCGAGACTCGCGTAGCGAACCTTGGTATTAGGCAGCCGGTGGAAAATCTCGCTGGGCCCGGCGAAATCAAGAAGTGTTCCTCCGTCGTAGGTCACGATCAGGATATTGAGCGGCTCATCTTGAGCGAGGCTGCCTGCCTTGCTTGCGGTCTGCGCAAAGACAGGCGTGGTGTGGCCGAGCAACGCTGCACCGCCCGCGACGGCGGCGAGAGCCGCGACGCCGCCCAGCTTGAGCGCATCGCGGCGTGAATGGCCTGCTCCGGTGAGTTGCTCGTAAGCGTTGTCATTTTTGTGATGCTCGATCAAGATAATTTCTCCTTGCACTGAGGCCCTTCTGTAAGCGCAGTCAGGTCGGGCCGGATTAAAGGTCCACCAGGGCGGAAAGCCTGTTGGTTGTTTTGGAGTCTGGATAGGCCTCGATGGCATTCAAAGGCCGACATCGGGCACCGCATGCCTAAAGCTGCGAGGCTCCGCCATCGACGACCATTTCGGTACCGATGACATAAGCCGATTCGTCGCTGGCGAGATAAAGCGCCGCGTAGGCGACGTCCTCTGCCTTGCCCATGTGGCCGGCCGGAATGGTTTTCGCCATTGCCTGCTTGCGCTCGCGGACAACCTCGTTGGACAACCCCCACTTGCTTAGCAGGGGGGTATCCATTGCGCCCGGGGCGATGGCATTGAAGCGGATCTTCCGGTCGAGAAACTCGTAGGACCAGCTGCGGGCAAGCGAGCGCACGGCTGCCTTTGCGGCAGCGGTCAACGAAATCCCGTGCTTGCCGGTTTGATCCACGAACGATGTATTGAGAATGACCGAGGCGCCTTCCCGCAAGTCGGCCAGCACCGCCTGAAGCGTGAACACCACGCCCTTGACGTTGATGTCCATGATCTCGCTATAGAGTTCGTCGTCGATTTCGTTGAGCGCGGAGGGAAAAGCCCAGCCGGCGTTGGCGAACACGACATCCAGGCCGCCGAACTTCTCTTTTATCGTTGCGGCAATCGCCCGCATGTCGCTGATCGAGCGCACGTCGCCCTTGAGGACGAGCGCATTCTCGCCAAGCTCGGATTTCACACGCTCAAACACGGCTTCGTCGCGGCCAGTTACCGCCACCCGGGCGCCTTGCGCGATGAAGAGCTTGGCAGTGGCAAGGCCTATGCCGCTCGTGCCGCCCGTGATCAAAGCTGCCTTGTTCTTAAGTCTCATATCTACATTCCTTGTTTTGCTTCACCGTTGATCGAGTCACGATTCAAGTGCGGCCGCATTTGACTCAAGCTGACTTCGCCGACGAATTATCGAGCAGGCAAGAAATGACTTAAAGGACGTATAACCCTTAAAAAAAGCCATGCGTCCCAAGACGACAAACGGCGTGTGTCCGGCGCTCACGACTAGCTGCGCCTGCCTGTCGCCTCGGCGCGCAGGCATCCTGTATATCGGTTTCATATCGGACGCATGGATACGCATGCCCTCGGCGGCAAGAGGGCGGCACGCCTGTCCGCCGATCCGGTGGCGGCGTTGCGTGAGGGTTGGGACGATTCCGTCCGCTTTGCGGCGATTCGTCCCCGGCTCGATTCGGTGATCCCAAGCCGCGTGCTCGGCAATGCGCCAATTCCCGCAGCCGGGCAGGTCTTCGCGCGGCTGATCAAGCGGATCGCGGCTGTCGCCTACGAAGGACGGCCCGTTCTCGCTGTCGAGTCTGCAGTCAGAGTTCCTGTCACGGGCGGTTCCGGTCTATCCGACGGGCAATTGAACAAAAAACTGATAAGGATCTGAATGCGATGTCATCGCATGCCATGGCGATCTGGGCAAGAAGCTAAGGCTGATCTAAGTCGGCATCGTTAGGATCAGGCTGATCGGCATTGTGTCGATTGCCTGCAAGCTTCATGGCAACTCAAAGGAGAAATCCATGTCCATCTCAGCCTTGTCCTCCATGGCCCATAACCCTGCGTACTTTGCGCAAACATCGGCCGCCTCGTCGCGACCCGCCGCCCGCAGCACCGACTCGGACGGCGATTCGGACGGCAGCAAGCCCGGCACCACCGATCAGGCGCAGCGCGGCGTTACGGCGACCAGCGGCTCGGTCGGCACCGTCGTCAACACGACGGCGTGATCGCGTCCCGGCCGTGACGGCAGTCATGGCCGGGTCTATGCTTCTGGCCGCAGCAGGTCAGGCTCCGACGCCGTCGAAGTCGCTCGCGTCGTGGCGTTCGCGAACCTGTTCCGACGCGTCGCCGCGTACGCGGTTCACCATGCGGCCGCGCCGCACGGCAGGCCTTGCGAGAATCGTGTCGGCCCAACGTTGCACGTTCTTGTAGTCCTGTACCGACAGGAATTCGGCGGCATCGTACTGCCATCCCTTGAGCAGTCCGCCATACCAGGGAAACACCGCAATGTCGGCGACGGTGTACGCCTCGCCGGCCAGGTATTCGCTCTGGGCCAAGCGCTGGTCCAGCACGTCGAGCTGGCGCTTGACCTCCATGGCGAAGCGGTCGATGGCGTATTCGATCTTGGTGGGCGCATAGGCATAGAAGTGGCCGAATCCGCCTCCCAGGTAGGGCGCGCTGCCCATCTGCCAGAACAACCAGTTCAGCGTCTCGGTGCGGCCGGCGATGTCCTGGGGCAGGAAGGCGCCGAACTTCTCCGCCAGGTACAGCAGGATCGATCCCGATTCGAACACGCGTATCGGCTCGGGTCCGCTGCGGTCCAGCAGCGCCGGGATCTTCGAGTTCGGGTTGACCGCCACGAAGCCGCTGCCGAACTGGTCGCCGTCGCCGATATTGATCAGCCAGGCGTCGTACTCGGCGCCGGGGCGGCCCAGGGCCAGTAGCTCTTCCAGCATGATGGTGACCTTCACGCCGTTGGGTGTGCCCAGCGAATAAAGCTGCAGCGGATGCCGGCCCACCGGCAGATCCTTGTCGTGCGTGGGGCCGGCAATCGGCCGGTTGATGCTGGCGAAGTGGCCGCCGCTAGGCTTGGCCCAGGTCCAGACTGTCGGGGGGACGTAATCGGTGGAATCGGTCATGCTCGTCTCTGCAGTCGTTCGAGGCCGGCTTACGCGGCCGGAGGATAGTTGGACGGAAAGAGCGCGCGCTTGGTCTCTTCGTCGTTGACTTTCTTGAATTCGTGGTTCTTGCCGACCTCGCGCGCGCGGGCGGCTGCGGGCCTGGCCTCGACCGTCTCGAAAAGGCGCTTGAGATTGGGATACGGGCCCAGCGGATCTTCGGCGCCTTTGCGCACGCGCGAAGCCCGGTCGAGCCAACCCCAGGCCGACATGTCGGCGATCGTGTAGGTGTCACCGACGAGGTAGGTCCTGCCTTCCAGATGCGCGTCCAGCACCTGGTAATGACGCTCGGCCTCGCGCCGATAGCGGTTCACCGCGTAGTCCAGGCCCTCCGGGGCGGCGAACTGAAAGTGCACCGCCTGACCCGAAAATGGTCCGAGTCCTGAGGCCAGGAACAGCAGCCAGGAGAGCAGTTCGGGACGATCCTGCGGCGCGCCGAGGAATTTGCCGGTCTTTTCGGCGAGATAGAGCAGGATCGCCGTGGAGTCGAAGACGCGGGCCTGATTGCCGTTCGGCCCCTGGGTATCGACAATGGCTGGCACCTTGCCGTTGGGATTGATCGCGCGAAAGGCCGGCAGGTGCTGCTCGCCCTTGCTGGTGTCGACAGGGACCAATTCGTACGGCAACTGCGCTTCCTCGAGAAGGAGGGCGACCTTGGCTGGATTGGGCGTGGGATGGAAGTAGAAGCGGATCATGGGGTGAGTCCTTCAGTTTTGTTGTGCGCCGCGCATGCGCAGCTTGTCGAGCACCGGGAGCAGTTCCGCCGGATCGGGGCGCTGGGTGTAGTCGGGATTGACCTCGGCATAGGCAATGATGCCGTCGGTTCCGATCACGTACCGCGCCGGCATGGGCAGCACCCAGGCCGGATCGTCGTTGAACGTCGGCAGGTCGTTCTTGAAACCCTTATAAAGCACCACAAGGTAGTCCGGCAGGGAAAACCTTAGTCCGAACGCGGCCGCTACACGGCTTTTCTCATCGCTCAAGATGGGAAAGTCCAGGCCGTTTTCGCGCTGAGACTTGCGGCTGTTGGACGCGGTCTGGGGCGATAAGGCGACGACCTGCGCGCCCCGGGCCTCGATCTGCGGTAGCGCTGCCTGCAGGGCCTGCAGTTCCAGATTGCAATAGGGGCACCACACGCCGCGATAAAACGAAACGACCAGGGGTCCTTTTGCCAACAGGTCCGCCGAGGAGATCAGGCGGCCGTCGGGATCCTTGAGCGTGAACTCAGGGGCCTTGTCGCCGGCCTTGCTGGCGTTCAGGGCCTGGCCGGACGCGATCAGTTCGGCTGTGGCGCGGTGCATGATGTCCAGTACCTCCGGACTGGGCTTGAAGGCGCGCTTGCCGCCTTCGAAATCGGCCTTGAGGGCATCCAGACGGTCTTGCAAAGACATGATGGGCTTTCCTGAGTGACGGGTGGAACGATTGTTATCTATTCATCAATGCGAAGTTATGCTTGGGTATGGACAACATTTATTCGTCAGACAAATGAATGGTCGGCTTCAAGAACTGACCGTCTTCGCGCGGGTCGGGGAAAGCGGCAGCTTTACGCGCGCCGCGCGCGACATGAACCTGTCCCAGCCCTCGGTGTCGCGCATCGTGGGAGGACTGGAGGCCCGGCTCGGGGTAAAGCTGTTGCTGCGTACCACGCGGCGGCTGACCTTGACGGCGGCGGGCGAGACGTTTCTCGAAAGGGCGCGCGCCGTCCTGGCCGGCCTGGACGAGGCCGAGGATGCCGCGCGCGGCATCGATTCGCTGCGCGGCACCCTGCGCGTGGCGCTGCCCGTGGTTTTCGGCATGCGGGAGGTGATCCCGCGCCTGCCGGGCTTTCTGGCGCGCTATCCGCTGCTGCGGGTGGATCTGCGGGTATCGGACGCCTACCAGGACCTGGTCGCCGAGGGGGTGGACGTCGCCATCCGGCTCGGCAGGCTGGCGGACTCGACCTTCGGCGCGCGCAAGCTCGCGACGCTGCCCAGGTTCGTCGTCGCGGCGCCCACGTATCTGAAGGCCCGCGGCATGCCCAGGCACCCCGCTGACCTGGCCGGCCACGACTGCATCGTCGGTTCCAATGGATCGGGGCGCGAGAGCTGGGTCTTCAAGCGGCGCGGCACGGTCATCTCGGTCGACGTGGCCGGCCGCGTCCAGACGGACTCGGCGCCCGGCCGCCAGGCCGGCGCGCTCGCCGGCCTGGGCATCGCCCGGGTGTCGGCCGCCATGTGCGCGGCCGAACTGCGCTCGGGGGCGCTGTTGCCTCTGCTGGCCGGCTATGCCCTGGAGCCGGTGCAGGTGCATGCCGTCTTTCCCGGGGGGCCTCGTCCTTCATACAAGGTGCAGGCATTTGCCGACTACATGGCGGCGTCGCTCGATACCGGGCCGCCCGGCTCAGCCGGCGGCCAGTGAGTGGCTGCTTTCAAGGTTGGCAGGCCCCAGTTGCTCGATCAACAGCCGTGCCGCCGCCGGCAGGGCGTCCAGGTCGCGATACACGATATGCAGCCAGCGCTGCGCCCAGGGTTCGTCCAGCGCGATCCTGACCAGTCCCGGCATATCGGCGGGGATGCCGATTTCCGGCAGCAGGCCCACGCCCATGCCCACGGCCACCATATTGCGCACGGCCTCGAAGCAGGTCACCTGGATGCGCAGCTTCAGACGGCGGCCGTGCAGCGCCGCGCCGCGCTGGCTCAGCGTATAGATCGAGGCGCCGTCCTGCATGCCGACGAAATCCTCGTCCAATACCTCTTCGAAGCGCAGGCTGGCGCGGTCGGCGTAGCGATGGCCGGCCGGCACGACGACGAACAGCCGGTCCACGCGGTACGGAACGCAGGTCAGCCGCGCCGCCGGCTCGGTTACCGCGCAGATGCCGAAATCCACGGTTCCGTTTTCCACCATGCGCATGACGACATCGCTGGTCTTCTCGATCAGGTCGATCTTGATGGCGCGGTTGCTGGAGAGAAAGCGATGCAGCGCGGGCGGCAGGTAATGAACCATGGCCGTGAAATTGACCGACAGCCGGACATGCCCACGCACGCCCTGCGAGTATTCGTCCAGCTCGCCCTCGGCTTGCTCGCATTGCTCGAAGATGCGCCTGGCGTGCCGATACAGCGTCTGGCCCGCCGGCGTCGGCCGCGCGCCCCGGCTGTGGCGCTCGAAGAGCGGCATGCCGACATCGCGCTCCAGTTCGGAAATCCTGCGGCTGACCGCCGAGGGCACGATATGCGTGGCCTGCGACGCGGCGGCAATACTGCCCTGTTCCACTACTGCGGCGAACATCCGCAAGGATTCGAGATCGAAACGCATGGCCTGACCCTCGGCTTGGGCAGTACCAGACATCGCGAATCGAGATGGCTGGCTTGTCGAAAAAGAAATGGCAGCTCGTCGGGACGGACGATAACATGCCCCGTCATTCGGCATGTATGGCGGTTTTATCGGGTATAGCCGGGTAGTCCGGCACCTGCCGAACGACCGCGAGCCCAAAGCCGGGAGACGGGCTGCCGGATAACACTTGCCGATTCGCGATGCCTCAGACACTATTCGAAAAAATCTGGCGGCGGCATGCCGTCCGGGAAAACGACGACGGCACGACATTGCTCTATGTCGATCGCCATCTGATCAACGAGGTGACCAGCCCGCAGGCTTTCGACGGCCTGCGCCTGGCCGGGCGCAGGCCGAGCCGGCCCGAGTCCGTGCTGGCCATGTCGGATCACAATGTTCCCACCACGGATCGCAGCCAGGGTTTGGCCTCCATTGCCGATCCGGTGGCGCGCGCGCAGGTGCAGGCGCTGCAGTCCAATTGCCGCGAGTTCGGGCTGACCGAATATCCGCTCGGCGACGCCAGGCAAGGAATCCTGCATGTCGTGGCGCCCGAGCAGGGACTGACCCTGCCGGGCACCACGCTGATCTGCGGCGATTCCCACACGAGCACGCACGGCGCCTTCGCCGCGCTGGCCTTCGGGGTCGGGACATCCGACATCGAGCATGCGCTGGCCACGCAATGCCTGCGCCTGGCGCGCATGAAAACCTTGCGGATCGCCATCGAAGGCGAACTGGCCGAGGGCGTCACGGCCAAGGACGCGGCGCTGGCGCTGCTGGGGCGCTTCGGCACGGACGTGGGCACCGGATATGCCATCGAGTACGGCGGCAGTACGGTGCGTGCCATGAGCATGGAAGCGCGCATGACCCTGTGCAATCTGTCCATCGAGGCGGGTGCGCGTTGCGGCATGGTGGCGGTGGACGAAACCACGCTGCGTTATCTGCGCGGCTGCCCCGGCGCGCCGCGGGGCGTGCCGCGTGAAGTGGCCGAGGCATACTGGCGCACGTTGCACAGCGACCCCGGTGCGGTCTTTGACGCCGAACTGACCCTGGACGCCGCAGATATCCGGCCTCAGGTGTCCTGGGGCACCACGCCCGGCATGAGCTGTTCGATCGACGGCGTCGTGCCCGATCCCGAACAGGAGGCCGATCCGATCAAGCGCGCCGGCCTGCGCAATGCGCTGGCCTATATGGACTTGGCCCCCGGCACCCGGATCGCGGACATCGCGCTCGACAAGATCTTCATCGGTTCCTGCACCAACGCCCGCATCGAGGACTTGCGCGATGCGGCGCGCTTCGTCAGGGGCCGCAAGGTGGCCGCGGGCATCGTGCAGGCGCTGGTGGTGCCCGGTTCGGGACTGGTCAAGCGTCAGGCCGAACGGGAAGGATTGGACGAGGTCTTCCGCCAGGCGGGCTTCGAATGGCGCGAGCCGGGCTGCTCGATGTGCCTGGGCATGAACGCCGACCGGCTCGGCCCCGGCGAGCGCTGCGCCTCGACTTCGAACCGCAATTTCGAGGGTCGGCAAGGGCGCGGCGGCCGCACGCATCTGGTCAGCCCGGCGATGGCCGCTGCCGCCGCCATCGCCGGACATTTCGTCGACGTTTCTCGTATTGACAGGCCCTAGACCATGCAGGTATTTACCACCTTGGAAAGCCGGGTCGTACCCATCGATCGGGCCCATGTCGATACCGATGCCATCCTGCCCAAGCAGTACATGAAAATGATAGGCCGTACCGGATTCGGTCCCTATCTGTTTGACGAATGGCGCTATCTCGATCCGGCCGAACCCGGCGACGACTGCGCGGGGCGGCGCCTTGTTCCGGGCTTCGCAATCAACCAGCCGCGCTATCAGGGCGCCGGCATCCTTCTGGGACGCGCCAACTTCGGCTGCGGCTCCAGCCGCGAGCATGCCGTCTGGGCGTTGGCTGAATGGGGCATCCGCGCGCTGGTCGCGCCCGGTTTCGCCGAAATTTTCCATGCCAACTGCCTCAAGAACGGCGTGCTGCCCGTCGTCCTGCCGCAGGGCGTGGTGGACGCGCTGTTCGAGGCCGTGCAGGCCACTGCGGGCTACACGCTGACCGTCGACTTGCCGGGCCAGGCCGTTGTCGAGCCGGACGGCAGGCGCCACGCCTTCGATATATCGGCCTTCAGCAAAGCCATGCTGCTTCAGGGGTTGGACGAGATCGGCGTCACGCTGCGGCACGCCGCCGAGATCGACGCGTTTGCCCGCGAGCGGCTGGCGCGGGAACCCTGGCTCGCGCGCGGCATGTAGCCGGGCCTCGCGCGGATTCGATACCTAAACCAATACAACACGTGTAGGAGATATACATGCAACCCGAGAGCACTCTGAAGGCATCGCCCGCGTCGTGGCATGCCAATCTGACGGCCAAGCATTGGCGCACACTCAACGGCGCCTTCCTGGGCTGGATCTTCGACGGCTACGAGGCGCTGGCCCTGATCGTCATCCTGCCCGCGCTCATGCACTCGGTGCTCACGCCCGCGCAGACGGCTTCGCGCCCCATCTACATCGGCCTGGTGATCGGCATCACGCTGCTCGGCTGGGGCATAGGCGGGCTGGTCGGCGGAACCATGGCCGACTACATCGGCCGCAAGCGCATGATGATGTGGTCGGTGTTTCTTTACGCCGTGCTCACCGGCTTTACGGCGCTGTCGCAGACCGTGTGGCAACTGAGTGCGCTGCGCTTTCTGACCGGCCTGGCCATGGGCAGCGAATGGAGTACCGGTATCGCCCTGATTGCCGAGACCTGGCCCAAGGAAGCGCGCGCCAAAGGCGCGGGCTTCCTGCAGTCCGGCTTCGGCTGGGGCACGCTGATCGCCGCGGTGATCTGGTATTTCCTGGGCAAGTTCGATCCCTTCGGCGCGGACAACTGGCGCGTGATGTTCCTCGTGGGCGCGCTGCCGGCCTTCTTCGTGCTCTATCTGCGCCGCGGCGTGGACGAATCCGAGAAGTGGATCGAGGCCGTGCGCAACAAACGCTGGGGTGCCACCGAGGGCGGCCTGTCGCAGAATGCCTCCGGCAAGCGGCCCTTGACCTTGAAGCAGATCTTCACCGAGCGCGAGGCCGCGCGCCGCATCGTACTGGCCACGGCGCTGTCCATCGTCACCATCGTGGGTTGGTGGGCCGTATCCAGCTGGTTGCCCGCCTACACGGCCTCAATTGCCGTCGCCGGCCACGTGGCCAACGTCCAGGGCTGGGTCTCCTCAGTCAACATCACCTATACCATCGGCGCGATCCTGGCCTATCTGGCCTCGGGTTTCATCATCGACGCGGTGGGCCGCCGCTGGTTTCTTTTCCTGACCTTCGCCGGCTCGCTGCTGACCACGATACTGGTCTATGCATGGGTCGACACGGTGCAGGGCATGCAGGTGGTGGCGCCCATCAACGGTTTTTTCACCCTGGGCTGCGCCTTCGGCTGGCTGGCCATCTACCCGGCCGAGCTTTTCACCTCGTCGGTGCGCTCCACCGCGGTCAGCTTCGTCTTCAACTCGGCGCGGCTGATCGCCTGGTTCTTTCCCATCCTGTCGGGTACGCTGATCAAGTCCTTCGGCGGCGTGTCCCAGGCCGCGCTGATCTTCGGCTCGGTGTATGTGCTGGGCATGATCCTGCCGTGGTTCCTGCCCGAGACCAAAGGGCGGGATCTGCCCGACTGATCCCTCAGGCCGCCGCCCTTGCGCCGCACGCAGGGGTGGCCCGTCGTGCCAGGGCAGATCTCACTTGAGCGGCAGCGTCAGGACGCCCTGCACCGCGGGCCGCATCATCAGGCGCCGGTACCAGGTCGACAAGGCCGGCGTGGCGGGGCGTTCCATTGGAAGGCCCAGCCAGCGATGCGCCGCGCAGCCCAGCGCGATGTCGCCCATCGTCATCTGCGTGCCGCCCACGAATTCCCTGTCCTGCAGCGTTTTTTCCAGTATCAGCGCCTTGGCGTTGGCCTTGGCGGTCGATGCCGCGATGGCGGCAGGGTCGCGCTTTTCCTCGGGGGTGCGCACCAGGCCCTGGAAGGCATGCAGCATGGTCGGTTGCCACTCCGTGGCCTGCCAGTCCATCCAGCGGTCGGCGTCGGCGCGCGCGCAAGGATCGGCAGGCCACAGCGTGCCTTCGCCGTAGCGCGAACTCAGGTAGCGGACGATGGCGTTCGATTCCCACAGCACGAAGCCGCCGTCGTCGATGACGGGTACCTGGCCGTTGGGATTCATGCGCAGGTAGTCGGGCGTTCCGACCACGCCGAATTGGCCGCCGGCCTCAATGCGTTCGTGCGGCAGCGCCAGTTCCCGCACCGCCCACATGACTTTCTGCACATTGACCGAAGTCAGACGGCCCCAGATTTTCAGCATGATAATTCCCGATGTGTGGCCGCGTCGGGCGGCCGGTTTTCAGAACGGCGGCATGGAGCGGCGAGCATAGCCGCTTTCATGGCCCAAGCGCAGCCAATCGAAGGCCGGACCGGGGTCGGTCTTGCGGCCGGGCGCGATGTGCTCGTGGCCGCGCACGTGGGTCAGGGGGTAGCGGCTGCGCAGCAGCGGCACCAAACGCGACAGGGTCTCGTATTGCCGGTCGTCGTAAGGCACGGTGTCCGCGCCTTCGACTTCGATGCCGATGGAGAAATCGTTGCAGCGTTCGCGTCCCCTGAAATGGGATGCGCCCGCGTGCCAGGCCCGGTCTTCGGTCGAGACGAACTGCAGCACGCCGCCGTCGCGGCGCACGAAGAAGTGCGCCGAAACCCGCAGGCCGCGCAGGCGTTCGAGCCAGGGATGCGCGCCGTAGTCGAGCCGGTTCAGGAACAGGTCGGCCACGCAGGGGCCGTCAAAGCGATTGGGCGGCAGGCTGATGTTGTGAATGACCAGCAGCGACACCGCGACGCCCGCCGGGCGCGCATCCGCGTTGGGCGAGGGCAGGCATTGCACGGAAGGATCGGGCCACGAATGGCCGGGCCACGAATGGCCGGGCCGCGTATGGCTGTGTCGCGATAGGCCGGGCCGCGACAGGCCGGGCCGCAGCCAGCCGTGGCGGTCCAATGCGAGGGTCTGCATGTCGGCTCTCGTGCGCCTTACGCCTGCCGGCCTGAGGCGGGCCCCCGCCGCGCATGGTCTTCGCAGCACCAGGTGCGCTTGCCGATCAGCAGGGCTTCCGAGCGGGGCATGTAGATGCCGCAGTGGGCGCAGCCCACCATGGACTCGATGCTTTTGGGTGCCTTGCCGGGCTGGGCGGCCGTGCGGCGGGCCGCCGCCTTGCGGGCGTTGTTCATGCGCGAGACGGTCATTGCCGCCAGAATGATCAGTAGCCAGGTAATGAATTTCATGTCAAGCCTCGATGCAGGATGACTTCGAGCACGAACCGGCTCCCCGTGTAGGCCAGGATCAGAAACACGAAGCCGGTCAGTGTCCAGCGCAGCGCCTGCTGGCCGCGCCAGCCTCGCAGGTGGCGGCCGGCCAGCAGGCCGCCGAACGTGACCCATGAGAGCACGGTGAACACGGTTTTATGGTCGAAGGGCAGGACGCGGTGTATGAGTTCCATCGATGCGACGGAGCCGGTGATCATCGCCAGCGTCAGCACGACAAAGCCCACGCCGATCAGCCTGAACAACAGCCTTTCCTGCACCAGCAGGGGCGGTTGCGCGTCCAGCACCAGGGCCAGCAGGCCGCGCCGCGCGTCCGCGGCTTCGTGCTGGCGCAGGTGCCGGTCCAGCAGCGACATGAGCATGGCCTGCAGGGCGGCGATCGTGATCAGGCCGTAGGCCGCCAGCGAAATGACCAGGTGAGCGCGCAGCCAGGTGTTGCCGGCATGCGGCACAATGAAGCCTTGCGGAAACAGCGCCGCCAGCAGCGTGGTCAGAAAGCCTGCCGGGATCAGCAGCAACTGCAGGCCGTCCAGTCGGATGAAGAAGCCCTCGATCCAGTACACCACCAGCCCCAGCCAGACGGCGGCCGACAGGGCCAGGGCCCATCCTATGAAAAGCTGGCCGTCCTGCTGCAGGCTCAGGTACAGGGCGACCGCCTGCAGCGCCAGGGCGCCGAGCAAGCACATGCGGGCGGTCTG
This sequence comes from Bordetella sp. FB-8, assembly GCF_000382185.1. Classification (NCBI taxonomy): domain Bacteria; kingdom Pseudomonadati; phylum Pseudomonadota; class Betaproteobacteria; order Burkholderiales; family Alcaligenaceae; genus Bordetella; species Bordetella sp. FB-8. Next base: position 1,822,102 of record NZ_KB907784.1, read on the forward strand.
TCCGACCTGTTCGGCATTGCCGTCGCGCAGCAGGCGGCGCGTGTGGCCCGCGCCCATCAAGGCATATGCCAGGGCCGAGATGGCGTGAAATACAATACCCAGCGACATAAAGAAGTACCCCCACGCTGCGCCTTTGGCTTGCTGCCCCCCGAGGGGGGCGGTTTTCACCTTGGGGCGGCCCGGCGGTAAAAAGGTTCCGGTTTAGCCGGTTAGTGTAAGCGTAACGCCTCTTTTTCCCATGCTCGATAATCTGACCCAACGACTTTCGCGCGTCGTCAAGACGCTGCGCGGCGAAGCGCGCCTGACCGAAGCCAACACCCAGGAGATGCTGCGCGAAGTGCGCATGGCCCTGCTGGAGGCCGATGTATCCCTGCCGGTGGTACGCGACTTCGTGGCTCGCGTGAAGGAAAAAGCCCTGGGCGAGGACGTGGTGGGCAGCCTGACGCCCGGCCAGGCCCTGGTGGGCGTGGTGCACAAGGAACTGGCCGGCCTGATGGGCGGCGACCTTGGTCCGGGCGCGGCCGAACTGTCCCTGGCCATGCAGCCGCCGGCCGTCATCCTTATGGCCGGCCTGCAGGGCGCGGGCAAGACCACAACCACCGGCAAGCTGGCCCGCTGGCTGGCCGAGGGTGGCCACACCAGCAACGGCCGGCCCACCGGCAAGAAGAAAGTCCTGGTGGTGAGCGCCGACGTCTACCGCCCGGCCGCCATCGATCAGCTCAAGGCCGTGGCCGCGCAGGCGGGCGTTGACTTCCTGCCGTCCGATCCGAGCCAGAAGCCCGAGGACATCGCGCGCAACGCGGTCGATCACGCCAAGCGCCATCACTACGACGTGCTCATTCTCGACACGGCCGGCCGCCTGGGCATCGACGAAGCGATGATGCGCGAGATCCGCGCGCTGCACGATCTGGTTCATCCCATCGAAACCCTGTTCGTGGTGGATGCCATGCAGGGCCAGGACGCGGTCAATACCGCGCGCGCCTTCGCCGATGCGCTGCCGCTGACGGGCGTGGTGCTCACCAAGCTGGACGGCGACGCGCGCGGCGGCGCGGCCCTGTCGGTGCGGCACGTCACCGGCAAGCCGCTCAAGTTCATGGGCGTGTCGGAAAAGCTCGACGGCCTGGAGCCTTTCCATCCCGACCGCATGGCGCAGCGCGTGCTGGGCATGGGCGACATCGTGTCGCTGGTCGAGCAGGCGCAGAAGAACATCGACATCGCCGAGGCGCAGAAGCTCGCGGCCAAGATTCAGTCGGGCAACAAGTTCGATCTCAACGATTTCCGCGACCAGATCGCCCAGGTCAAGAAAATGGGTGACATGAGTTCGATGCTCGAAAAGCTGCCGGCGCAGTTCCAGCAGGCGGCAGGCCAGTTGCAAAGCGGACAGGCCGAGAAGCAGATGCGCCGCACCGAGGGCATCCTCAACGCTATGACTCCGGGCGAACGCGCCAAGCCCGAACTCATCAAGGCCTCGCGCAAGCGCCGCATTGCCGCGGGTGCCGGTGTGCCGGTGCAGGAAGTCAACAAGATGCTCAATCAGTTCGAGCAGATGCAGGGCATGATGAAGATGATGAAGAAGGGCGGCATGGGCAAGATGATGCGCGCCATGGGGGCCATGAAGGGCCTGGGACGCTTCGGCGGGCGCTGAGGCGCCGGGCGGCGCCCCGGCCCGTCCCCGAAAGCCGGGTTAGCCGCCGCCCACGGCTACGACGATTTCGACCTGGTCGCCGTCCTGCAAAGACGTATCCATGTGCCGGCTCTTGGGCACGATCTCGCCGTTGCGTTCCACGGCAACGCGCCTGCCGGCGTAGCCCAGCAGCTCGATCAGGCCTGCCACGGCCAGGCCTGCGGGCAGTGCGCGCGGGGCGCCATTGAGGGTGATCTGCATCAGCGGCCCGCGTAGGTGTTCGTGGCTTGGATCAAGCGTGCCAGGATGCCGGGTTCGTCGAAGGCATGGCCGGCATCGGGCACGAGGTGAAAGACGGCTTGCGGCCAGGCCTTGTGCAGTTCCCATGCGGTGCGCGCCGGCGTGCAGGCATCGTAACGGCCCTGGATGATGGTGCCGGGGATGCCGTGCAGCCTGTGCGCGTCGCGCAGCAGCTGGCCGTCGCATTCCATGAAGCCGTCGTGTACGAAATAGTGATTCTCGATGCGCGCGAAGGCCAGCGCGTTCCGTTCGTCCGCGTGGCTTTGCTGGTGTTTGGCGCTGGGCATCAGGGTGATGGTCCTGCCTTCCCAGAGGCTCCAGGCCTTGGCGGCGCGCAGCCGTTCGACCGGGTCGTCGCCGGTGAGCCGCTTGCGGTAGGCCGCGATCAGGTCGCCGCGCTCATCGGATGGGATGGGCGCGAGAAAGTCTTCCCAATAGTCGGGAAAGAGCCACGACGCGCCTTCCTGGTAGAACCACCGCAGTTCCGCGCGGCGCAGGCCGAAGATGCCGCGCACCACCAGCTCGCTGACGCGCCCGGAGTGTTGTTGCGCATAGGCCAGCGCCAGCGTCGAGCCCCAGGAGCCGCCGAACACCAGCCACTTTTCCGCGCCCATGACGTCGGCGCGCAGGCGTTCCATGTCGGCCGTCAGATGCCAGGTCGTGTTGTTGTCGAGGCTGGCGTGCGGCCGCGAACGGCCGCAGCCGCGCTGATCGAAAAGCAGCACGTTGTAGCGCGTGGGGTCGAAGAGCCGCCTGTGCACCGGGGTGCAGCCGCTGCCGGGTCCGCCGTGCAGGAACACCGCGGGCTTGCCTTGCGGATTGCCGCACAGCTCCCAGTAGACCTGGTGGCCGTCGCCGGTATCCAGCATGCCTTTGCGATAGGGCTCGATAGGCGGGTACAGCATATGCCTTCCTTGATTGGATGACGGTGGCGCGTTCAGATGCGCTTGAAAATCAGATCCCACACGCCGTGACCCAGGCGCAGGCCGCGAGTTTCGAATTTGGTCTGCGGCCGGTAATCGGGGCGCGGCGCGTAGTCGGCGCAGGTATTGCGCAGCAGCGGCTCGGCGCCCAGCACGTCTAGCATCTGCGCGGCATACTCCTGCCAGTCGGTGGCGCAATGCAGGTAACCGCCTGGGGCAATGCGGCTGGCCAGCAGCGCCACGAATGCCGGCTGTATCAGGCGGCGCTTGTGATGGCGCTTCTTGGGCCAGGGATCGGGAAAATACACGTGCACCCCGGCCAGCGTCTCGGGGGCGATCATGTCGCGCACCACTTCCACGGCATCGTGCTGGACGATGCGCAGATTGGGAATGGCCGATTCTTCGATGCGGCGCAAAAGCGAGCCCACGCCGGCGTTGAAGACCTCCACGCCCAGGAAGTTGTCCTGCGGCCGGGTCAGGGCGATCTTCTCGGTGGTCTCGCCCATGCCGAAGCCGATCTCCAGGATCAGCGGCGCCTGGCGGCCGAAGGCGGCCGCGGCATCCAGCGGGCGCGGCGCGTAGGGCAGGGACCATTTGTCCAGCAGGTGTTCGAGCGCATCGCGCTGGCCCTGGGTGATGTGCCCGCGGCGGTGCACGAAGCTGCGGATGTGCAGGGTGCCCGGGCTGGCGGGCGCGCGGCCGGACGGGGCCAGCGCCGCTTGTACGCCGTCGGACAGGAGCGCAGGCGACTGGGATGGATCTGGGGTATTCGTACTCATGGGGCCGATTGTAGTCGGCCGCAGCGCTCTTCCGCCCGGCCTCAGGATGCCCGAACCCGTCACTTGCCATGTGCCTGGCATCAGAGCCGGATTGCGGATTTGATCCGAATGCCCCGCAGCGGATGCGAACCTTTTTGCCTGATTGACAGGGAATTTTCAGCCTGCGGCGATGCGCAATCCTAAAATCGCGAAATAAAGCCCATGTGGCCGTGCGTTCGGCGAATTTGAGCGCGAAATCAGATGGCAAGATGGCGGCAGGCTGCGCGAGGTGCGCGCGGCAAGGAAATTTCATGACCGGAAACGCCGTCGGCGCCGCTCCGAACCCGGACAGCCTGGACCCCGCCGATTGGACGGCCCTGCGACGCCAGGGCCACCAGATGCTCGACGATATGTTCGACTACTTGGCCACGCTGCGCGCGCGCCCCGTCTGGCAACCCGCCCCCGATTCCGTACGCCGGCGCTTTTCCCAGGATCTGCCGCGCAGGCCGTCCGACCTGGGTGAGATCCACCAACGCTTCATGACCGAAATCCTGCCCTACGGGATAGGCAATGTGCATCCCGGTTTCATGGGCTGGGTGCAAGGCGGCGGCACGGCCGTAGGCATGTTGGCTGAAACCCTGGCCGCGGGCCTCAACGCCAATGTGGGCGGGCGCAGTCAGATTCCGATCGAAGTCGAGCGCCAGATCACGCGCTGGATGCGCGATCTGTTCGGTTTCCCGGCGTCGGCCAGCGGCGTGTTCGTCACCGGCACGTCCACGGCAAACCTGATCGGCGTGCTGGTGGCCAGCCGCGCGCGGCTGGGCCTGCAGGTGCGCAGCCGCGGTCTGGCGGCGCAGGCGCAGCGGCTGGTGGCCTACGCCGCGGTCAGCGCGCACGGCTGCGTTGCGCAGGCCATGGATATTGCCGGCCTGGGCACCGATGCGCTGCGGCTGATTCCGCTCGATGCCGACTTGCGCATGCAGCCCCAGGCTTTGCGGGCCGCCATCGCCGCCGACAGGCAGGCGGGCTATACGCCGTTTCTCATTGTAGGCAGCGCCGGCACGGTGGACGTCGGCGCGGTCGATCCGCTGCCCGAGCTGGCCGACATCGCACAGCATGAAGGCGTGTGGCTGCATGTCGACGGCGCCTTCGGCGCGATGGCCATGCTGTCGCCCGAATTGGCGCCGAAGGTGGCGGGCATCGAACGCGCCGACTCCATCGCCTTTGACTTCCATAAATGGGTGCAGGTGCCTTACGACGCGGGTTTCGTGCTGGTACGCGACGGCCAGCAGCACCTGGACACGTTTGCGGCCGACGCCGCCTACCTCAAGCGCGAAACCCGCGGCATGGCCGGCGACTCGCCCTGGCCCTGCGATTTCGGGCCGGACTTGTCGCGCGGCTTTCGCGCCTTGAAGACCTGGTTCACGCTGCAGGTATACGGCGCCGACGCGCTGGGGCGCGCCATCGCCAACAGCTGCCGGGTGGCGCGGCATCTGGCTGCGCGCGTGCAGGCCGAACCGGTATTGGAACTGCTGGCGCCGGTGAGCCTGAACATCGTGTGCTTTCGCTACCTGCCCGCGGGCATCGATGGGCAGCAGGCGGACAGCCTCAATGCAGCCATCGTGGTGGCCTTGCATGAAGCAGGCGTTTGCGCGCCCTCGACCACGACAGTGAACGGCAGGCTGGCAATACGCGCGGCTATCGTCAACCATCGCACGGGCACGGCCGATGTCGATCACCTGGTCCAAGGCGTGCTCCAGATCGGCAACCGGATGGCGCTTGAGGCCTGTCTTTGATCAATCCATGACTACAGCATCCCATCTTCCGCTCATCGGCAAGTCCGAACTGATTACCCGCGCCTTTCGCAAGCAGGACTTGATCTGCCTGCAGCACGATCTGGTCAGGCGCCTCGACCAAGCGCCCGATGATGCCCACGCCATGCTCGATCTGTCCATGGTGCTGCTGCTCAATGGCCAGCGCGAGCAGTCGCTGTCCATGCAGGGCTATGCCTTGCAAGCCCAGCAAATCTATTTCATGCCGGCCAGACGTCAGCCGGTCACCCTCAGGCTTTTGGTGTTCGTGGGACCCGGCGATTTCATGGCCAACACGCCGCTGGAATTTCTGATCGCCGACTCCAGTATCGATCTGTACCTGTTGTACCTGGGACCCGGCATTCCGGTGCCCAAGTCCTTGCCGCCGCACGACGTGGCCATGGTCGCCGTGGGCGAGAACGTGGGCAATCGCAAGCTGCTGCAAGGCCTGGTCGAACCTTTGGGCAGGTGGCATACGCCGGTGCTCAATCTTCCCGCGAGGGTGCTCAGTACCTCGCGCGACGGACTGCATGCGGCCTTGCGCGGCGCGCCCGGCATCGTGTCGCCCGCGCTGGCGCGCACCGACCGCCTTGCGCTGGACGAGCTGGCACGCGGCGCGGCGAACCTGCAGGACATTTTGCCCGAAGCGCAGTTTCCCATTCTGGTGCGGCCCGTTGATTCCAATGCGGGTGAAAACCTCGAGAAAATCGACGCACCGGCCGAACTGTCGGCGTATCTCGGTACGTCGCCGGGCGACGATTTCTTCGTGTCCCAGTTCGTCGACTACCGCGGCCCCGACGGGCTCTACCGCAAGTACCGCATCGTGCTCATCCAGGGCAGGGCCTATCTGGGGCATATGGGCATCTCGCGGCGCTGGATGGTGCACTATCTCAATGCCGACATGCAGGAAAGCGCGGCCAACCGCGCCGAGGAAGGCGCGGCCATGCGCAACTTCGACCAAGAGTTCGGCGCGCGCCATGCTCAGGCTTTCCGCACCTTCCATGAAAGGGTGGGACTGGACTACCTGATCATCGATTGCGGCGAAACGCCCAGCGGCGAACTGCTTGTGTTCGAGGCCGATACCTGCGGCATCGTGCACGACATGGATCCCGAAGATCTCTACCCCTATAAAAAATCGCAGATGCACAAGGTATTCGCAGCCTTCCAGGCCATGCTCGCCGACTGCGCCGCGCGAGCCACAGGAGCCTGACCATGCTGGACGCTGTTCGACTGCGCAATGCCCGAAATTTCTCCGGGGGTCCGGGGGCCTTGCCGGAAACCATTCTTCAGCAACTGCATGAGTCCATGCTTTGCGTGCCGGAAGTCGGCATGTCGGTGTTGGGAATCAGCCACCGCTCCGAGTGGTTCGCCGCGGTGGTGGCCGAGGCCCAGCGCAATGTGCGCACGCTGCTGGGCCTGCCCGACGGATACCACGTGCTGTTCCTGCAGGGCGGCGCGACCCAGCAGTTCTTCACGTTTCCCATGGCTTTTTCGCGTCCGGACGGCCCGTCGCCCGAATACCTGCACACGGGCTACTGGAGCGGCAAGGCACTTGCCGCGGCCGCCAGCCGCCATCGCATCGAGGTGGCCTGGAGCGGCAAGGACGCCGGTTTCAAGGTGCTGCCCCGGGCACGGGACCTGACGCTTTCGCCCGAGGCGCCGTATTTTCACTACATCTCCAACGAGACGGTGGATGGCGTGCAGTTCCAGGAAACCATGGGCCGCGACGATGTGCCGCGCCTGTGCGACATGTCCTCCGATTTCCTCTCCCGGCCTTGCGAGGCGCAGCGTTACGACCTCATTTATGCGCATGCGCAGAAAAACCTCGGCCCTGCCGGCGTGACCATCGTGGTGATACGCGAGGCGCTGATGGACAAGGTGCCGCCGGGCCACCTGCCCGAGTTCATGGATTACCGCACCCATGCCGCGGCGCACTCCATCTACAACACGCCGCCGGTCTTTGCCATCTATGCCGTCATGCTGGCCACGCGCTGGCTGCGCGATGACGTGGGCGGCCTGGACAAAATGGATGCAATCAACCGCCGCAAGGCCGAGCTGCTGTATGCGGCCGTCGACGGCAGCGATGGTTTCTATCGCGGGCGGGCCGACGCGGCCTACCGTTCGATCATGAATGTCGTCTTCAACATGGCGACGCCCGAACTGGAAAAGCAATTCCTGCAGGCGTCCGCGCAGGCGGGTTTTTCCGGGCTGAACGGCCACCGCTCCGTCGGCGGAATGCGGGCTTCGCTTTACAACGGCGTGACGATCGAGGCCGTCGAGGCGCTCGTGCAATTCATGCATGATTTCCGCAAGCGGCATTGCGTCTGACGGTCATGGATCAGAGCAGGCTCGAACAGGCGTTTCAGCACGCCTGCCGACTTCAGGAAAGCGGGCATTACCGCCAGGCCGAGCAGGCCTACCGGCGTTTTCTGGGCGAATATCCCGATCACGCCGGCGGCCACAACAATCTGGGCCTGGTCTTGATGGCGCTGGGCGAACTGGATGAGGCGGTGACCCGCTTTCGGCAGGTCGTGGCGCTGCAGCCGGACCATGCCCAGGCCCACAACAATATGGGCGTGGCCTACAAGCGCATGGCCCGGCCGCAGCAGGCCCTGGACTGCTATGCCGCGGCGCTTCGGTGCCGGCCCGCCTATGCCCAGGCCCTGCTCAACGTGGGCACGATCTACTACGAGCTGAAGGACTACGACGAAGCGCTGATCTGGTATCAGGCCGCGCTGGAGGTTGACCCCGATCAGATCGAAGTCCACATGAACCTGGCGGCTATTTTCGAGTCGCGCGGCGAACTCGAAGAAGCGAAGAAGCACCGCGACGCGGTCTATAGCCGCAAGGCGGTGTATGTGGACCATGCCTGCGATCCGCGCATGACCGTGCTGGTCCTGTGGGGCGCGGGGCTGGGCAATATTCCCACCGAATACCTCTTGCCGCGCAAGTCGGTCACGCGCATTGTCTGTGTCATCGAATACGCCCGGCCCGACGAACTGGCGCGCCTGCCCGACTACGACCTGGTCTTGAACGCGATCGGCGATCCGGATGTGATGGATCCTGCCCTCGAACCCATGGCGCGTTTGCTGCACACCTGCGGCAAGCCTGTGATCAATCCCGCGCAGGCTGTCGCGCGCACGGCCCGCCACTTGATCCCCGATCTGCTTGGCGGCATCGAAAACGTTGTTGTGCCGTGCACTTTGCGTGTCGAGTCTGCCGCCTTGCGCGATGCGCTGCATGCCTTGCCGGGGAACCGTTTTCCCATATTGCTGCGGCCTGTCGGTTCGCACGGCGGCGATCACCTGGACAAACTGGAATCGAAAGCGGACGTCGCGGCATTCAAGCCTTGGCCCGCACCCTATTACTACTTGACCGACTACGTCGATTACGCCTCGGCCGACGCAGGCTTTCGCAAGTACCGCGTCATCTTCGTCGACCGCCAGCCCTACGCCTACCACCTGGCCATCGGCAGCCATTGGATCGTGCATCACGACACTGCGGGCATGCAGCACGATGCACGCAAGCGCCGCGAGGAAGAGGCCTTCCTGGCCGACCCGCGGCAGGCCTTGGGCGATAAGGCCATGGCGGCGATCGAGGCCTTGGGCCATGTCCTGGACCTGGACTACGGCGGCGTGGATTTTTCCGTCTTGCCCGACGGCCGGGTACTGGTGTTCGAGGCCAACGCCACCATGCTGGCGCATCCGGAAAAAACGCAGGACATTTACGACTACAAGAATCCGTACGTCCAGAAGATCTACGATGCCTTCGACGCCATGCTGGCGCGCCGCATGGCCGCGGCCCGCGGGCACGTCTGAACGGCGGCGCGCGTGTAGACTGCTGGCTGCGTGCGACGAGATAAGCCTAGGGGGGAAACATGGCGGCGCAGATACTGTCCGGCATCCGCGTGCTGGAACTGGGGCAGCTGATCGCGGCCCCTTTCGCGGCCAAGACCTTGGCCGACTTCGGCGCGCAGGTCATCAAGGTCGAGCCTCCCGGCCAAGGCGATCCCCTGCGCAAATGGCGCATGCTGCACGAAGGCACCTCGGTGTGGTGGGAAGCCCAGTCGCGCAGCAAGCAGTCCGTATGCGTGGATCTGCGCCAAACCGAGGGGCAGGCCGTGGTGCGCGCCCTGGCGGCCCAGGCCGACGTGCTGATCGAGAATTTTCGCCCCGGCACGATGGAAAAATGGGGCCTGTCTTGGGAAACGCTGCACGCCGCCAACCCGCGCTTGATCATGCTGCGCATCTCGGGCTATGGCCAGTCCGGGCCCAAGTCGGGCGAACCCGGCTTTGCCGCCATCGGCGAGGCGATGGCGGGGCTGCGCTACCTCAGTGGCGAGCCGGGCAGGGCGCCGGTGCGCGCCGGTATCTCCATCGGCGATACCGTGGCCGGCCTGCACGGCGCCCTGGGCGTGCTGCTGGCCTTGTACCAGCGCGATGCGCGCGGCGGACAGGGCCAGATGATCGACGCCGCCCTGTACGAGAGCATTTTCAACCTGACCGAGAGCCTGCTGCCCGAGTATTCCGTGTTCGGCGCCGTGCGTGAACCGGCGGGCGCGGCCCTGCCGGGCATCGCGCCGTCCAACGCTTATCTGTGCAAGGACGGCTACGTGCTCATCGCGGGCAACGGCGACGGCATTTTCGGCCGCCTGATGGACAAAATAGGCCGCTCCGAACTGGGGAGCGATCCGGACCTGGCGCGCAACGACGGTCGGGCCGGGCGCGCCGCCGAGCTGGATGCCGCCATCGGCGATTGGACGGCGCAGCGCACAATCGCCGAGGTGATCGAGGCCCTGCGCGATGCCGGCGTTCCTTGCGGCCGCATCTATACGGTGGCCGATATCGCCGGCGACCCTCACTACCGCGCCCGCGGCGCCATTGCCTCGGTCAAGGCAGCCAGCGGCATCGAGGTAGAGCAGCCCGCGATTTTTCCCCTGCTGTCGCAGACGCCAGGCGCCATCGCGCGGCGGGCGCCGACATTGGGCGAGCACACCGATGCGGTATTGGAGGCCGCTGGGTTCGATGCCGGTCAGAGAGCCAGGCTGCGGGAACTGGGAGTGATTGCGTGATCAAGGGGGCTGGCCTTGAAGGACGGTGATACGCTTGCGACGGCAGGCCAGCGGCAGGCCGACGATGCGGCGGCGCTCGTCAATCACGGCGTTCAGCTGACTGGGCAACAGCGTCTTGGCGAGGCACTGGCGAGTTTCGAGCAGGCGATCGCTCTCGATCCCGAATTGGTCGAGGCCTTGCGCAACCGCGGTACGGTCTTGTATAGGCTGGGCCGCTTCGAGGAAGCGGTGGCCAGCTACGACAGGGCTTTGGCGCTCAAGCCCGACGTCGAGGTTTACCGCAACCGCGGCGTGGCCCTATATGATCTTCGGCGCCTGGACGAGGCGGTGGCCAGCTATGACCGCGCCCTGGCGCTCAAGCCGGATTACGCCCCGGTGCATCTGGGCCGTGCGATGGCTCTGCTGCGCGCCGGCGACCTGCCGCGCGGCTTCGAAATCTTTCGCTGGTATTTCCAGCTATACGGGAAACGCAAGGAACTGGCCGCGATCACGTGCCCGGATTGGGGCGGCGAGCCGCTTGCCGGCAAGCGGCTGGTGGTTTTCGCCGATGACGGCTATGGCGACAGCCTGCAGTTTGTCCGCTATGTCCCGATGGCGGCCGCGTGTGGCGCCCATGTCACGCTGCTCGTTCCGTCGCCGCTGCTCAGGCTGCTGCGCGCGTCGCTGCCCGGCATCGAAGTGGTCGATCGGCTGCTTGAGACCGCGGTTTTCGACTTCCAGACGCCGATGCGCTCCCTGCCGGGGCTGTTCGGCACGACGCTCAAGACAATTCCCGCCCGCACGCCCTACCTGCTTGCCGATCCCATCGCGGCGGCGGCCTGGTCGCGGCGGCTGGCGGCGTTGCCTGGATATAAGGTGGGCCTGGTGTGGGCCGGCGCCCCGGGACGGCCTTTCGATGCGCGCCGCAGCCTGCGGCCTGCCCAGCTCGCGCCGCTGGCGGCGGTTCCGGGTGTTCAACGGGTCAGCCTGCAGATCGACGAGTCGCCCGGGAAGGCGCAGGCGTCGCTCGACCGATTGCAGCTTGTCGACTGGACCGACGAGATACGCGACTTCGCCGACACGGCGGCATTGATCGCGGGCCTGGATCTGGTCATCACCGTCGACACGGCAGTGGCGCATCTGGCGGGCGCGCTGGGCCGGCCGGTCTGGATCCTGTCGCGTTACGATGGCTGCTGGCGCTGGCTGCTGAACCGCCAGGACAGCCCTTGGTATCCGACCGCGCGGCTTTTCCACCAGCCTGCGATGGGGGCATGGGAGCCGGTCATTACCGAAGTCGTGGCGGCATTGAAGGCGGCTTCGTCGAATGAGGCGCCACAAACTATTTCTGGCGAGAGGCAAACAAAGCATATGGAAAACGATCAAGCAGAACTTCAGGCCATCCTGGCCAGTTACGCCGAGGCGCCCGCGCTGACGGCGGCGCAACTGGAAGGCAGCACCTGGAAATTCTTCGACCTCAACGCACGCCTGCTCTCGTCGGCGATGTCGCTGGCCGCGCAGGGTCTACTGCAGAATCCAGGGACCGCCGACGCCGACCGCTGGCAGATGATCAACGGACAGCTTTGCCTGGCGGCGGCCAATGGCGCGCCCGCGGTCATCTTCAAGCTTGCGCGCATGGACGAGACGGGCCGGATCATCAGTTTCGCGGGCCAGGGCGTAGTGGATGCGGTTCAGGGGTTCTATTTCCTGCGCGCGGTCTGACGCTGTGCATGGGGCAGGCCTGCAAACAGACTGCTCGGCACAGGTTCCAGTTTTGCTCATGACGATGGAGATTCACCATGGAAGAGTTGGCCAACGAGCAGCTTGAGCATGCCGAGCACGCCGAGCGCGCGATGCACGCAGGCGACAATTTCATGATCAGGGTGTCGGCCACCATTGCCGTGCTGGCCGTGCTGGCGGCCGTGGTCGCCAGCCTGGAGACCGTCGAGACGGGACACGCGATTTCCGAAAAGAACGACGCCGTGCTCATGCAGGCCCAGGCCAGCGACGAATGGGCCTATTACCAGGCCAAGAGCATCAAGCAGAACCTGTATGCCATTGCGGCGGGCACGAACGCCGAGCATGCCGCCGACTACCTCAAGCAGGCCGCGCGCTACGAAGCGCAGACTCGCGAAATACAGAAAAAGGCCCAGGAACTCGAACACAAGCGCGACGAGAAACTCGCCGCCAGCAACAAGCACGAGGAAAAGCACCACGGACTGACGTTTGCGGCGACGCTGGTGCACATAGGCATTGCGGTGGCTACGATCGCCATCATTACCAAAGGGCAGAAGTGGCCCTGGTATGTTGCGATCGCCCTGGGCGTGGTGGGCGCGGGCAAGGCAGCGGTAAGTTATCTGGCCTGAGGCGCGCGGCGAACCCCGGCCTGCAAAGGCGTTTGAGCGGCATGTCCTCGTGAGTCTGCACGGGGTATTGCCGGCAAATGCATGGAGCGGGCGAAGGGAGTCGAACCCTCGTCTTTGGCTTGGGAAGCCAAGGTAATAGCCGTTATACGACGCCCGCACGCAACGCCTAAGAGGCGGTATTTTAGGTCTTCACGGCTTGTTCAGCAAATGGCGGGCGCGTGCCTCGCGGTGCGAATCGAGCGGGCTGACCTGCGCTTAGCCGCCGGTCAGTGCCGTCGCGGCGCGGCGCGCGCTGGCTGCCATGGTTTTCGCCATCTGTGCGCTGTTGCCCGTATAGGCGGCCGGGTCCAGCGCCGCCCGCAGCGCGGACTCCTCGACGGCATGGCGCACCGATTCCTCCTCGAGCAACCGGTCGGCCAATTGGCCGCCGCGCGTCTCGGTCTGCGCGATCGCATGCTTGACCCGCTCGTAGGCCTGGGTCCGCCCCAACGCGGGGGCCAGGATCATCATCGCGTTTTCCGCAGCCATGGTCTGCCCCGAAGACGCGACATTGCGGCGCATGTTCTCCGGCGCCAGCTTCAGACAGGCCAGCAGCTCGTCCATCGCGCAGACTAGCTCGTACGCCAGGGGGCAGGCCTGATCGATGAGCGCGTAAAGCATCTGGTTGTTGGCGGCATCGCCTTCATGCGTGGGCTGCATCGCCTCCAGCGCCAACGGCGTCAGGGCGCGCAAGCGGGCGGCAAGCGCGATCACCACCACGACGACTTTGGGATTGACCTTGTTGGGCATGGTGCTGGAGCCGACAACCTCGTCGCCCTGATTCTCGTAGACTTCGCCGATCTCGTCGGCCATCAGGCCGTACAGATCCCGGGCGATCTTGGAGCAGCTTGCGCTGAACAACGCGAGCAACAGGAAATGCTCCACGATGTAGTCGGTCCCCGCCCGCGACGGCACGGTCAGCGGCGTCAGGCCAAGCCGTCTGGACAGGCGGCGATTCAGTTCGCCGCCCTGGTCGCCGTACGTGTGCATAGCGCCCAGCGCGCCTCCCCACAGCGAAGCGAAGACACGCGGTTCGGCGCCTTCGAAGCGCTGCTGGTGCCGCAGGAACTCCTCGATCCACGCGGCTGCCTTGAAACCGAAGGTGATCGGCAGGCCCTGGCGGAAATTGGTGCGTCCGGCCGTGAGCATGCCGGCCCCCGCATCGGCCAGATCCGCCAGCTTGAACAGCACGTCGCCCAGCCTGGTCATGAACGCCTCGTGCGCCCGGCGCATCAGCAGGGTTCGGGCAGTCAACATGACGTTCTGCGTGGTGGCTCCCCAGTGCACATAGCCGCCGGCATCGCCTTCGCAGACTCGCGCCAGCGCCCGCACCAACGACACGATGGGAGCCCGGGTGCGTGCAATATCGGCTGCCAGGGCCGTCGCATCGACATGATCCAGATTGGCCTTGCGTTCGATTTCCAGCGCCGCGGCCGCCGGAATCATGCCCATTTCGGCCTGGGTTTGGGCAAGCGCCGCCTCGACATCGAGCCAGGATTGCCAATGGCTGCGCTGGGCGAACAGGTTTTGGATGTCGGCGCTCGATGGCCGCGCGGTAAACGTATCAGTCATGGGTGCATCACAGGTCAAAGGACCTGCTCCAGAAAATGGCGCAGACGCGGGTGGCGCGGGCGGTCGAAAAATTCCTCAGGCGGTCCTTGCTCGATGATGCGCCCGCCGTCCACGAACACGACCTGGCCAGCGACTTCGCGCGCGAAACGCATTTCGTGCGTCACGACCATCATGGTCATGCCGGCCTGTGCAAGATCGCGCATGACGGCCAGGACCCCCTTGACAAGTTCGGGGTCGAGGGCGGAGGTGGCCTCGTCAAAGAGCATGACCTCGGGTTCCATGGCAAGCGAGCGCGCAATGGCCACGCGTTGCTGCTGCCCGCCCGACAGGTCCTGCGGCCGACGCGCTTCCAAGCCGTTCAGGCCGACCGCCAGCAGCTTGTCGCGCGCGATCGCCTCGGCTGGGTCCCGCTTTAGGCCGCGCACCTTGCGCAGGGCCAGGCTGACGTTGGCGAGCACGTCCAGATGCGCGTACAGATGAAAGTGCTGGAACACCATGCCGACCCGCGTGCGCACCGCGTCGATGTCGGTGCCGGGCGCGGTGATATCGAGGTCGTTCAGCAGGATGCGCCCGGATTGCGGACGCTCCATCAAATTGGCGCAGCGAAGCAGCGTGGATTTGCCCGAGCCCGACGGGCCGACGATGCAGGTCGTCGTGCCGCCTGGCGCCTCGAGATCGATATCGTGCAATATGGCGGCATTGCCGTACGATTTGCTCACGCGTTCAAAGCGCACGCGGGTGCCTGGGTGCGGGTTCATTCGGATCCTACCGCTCGGGTTGCGCGACCGCCGCGAAGGCGGCGGTCCCAGGTGTTGATCACATAGGTCGTCGGAATCGTCAGGGCGAGATAGATCAGGCCCGCGGCAGTCAGCGGCGACAGATTGGCGTTATTGATCGCGCTGTCTTGAGCCAGCGCGAACATTTCCCGCTGCGATGCCGTCAGGCCCAGCAGGAACACCAGCGAGGTGGCCTTGATGACCAGGATGAACTGGCCGGTCAGCGGCGGCAGAACGCGCCGCGCGCCCTGCGGCATGATGATGTAGCGCAGGGTCTGGAACTGGGTCATGCCCGTGCTGCGCGCCGCTTCGACCTGGCCGCGCTCGACACCCTGGAAGCCGGCCCGGAAGATTTCGGCGAAATAGGCGCTTTCGATCAGTCCGATCGCCAGCGCCGCATAACCGTAGGTGTTGTCCCCGAACAGGCTCAGGCCGGCAAGCGGCAGGCCCTGCCCGATCAGGTAGACGGTCAGGATATGCGGCAGACCGCGCAGAATGTCGACGTAGGCGCGGCATGGCAGGCGCACCCAGCGCTGCTCGGACAACAGGCCGACCGCCACCAGCAGCGCCAGCGCGATGCCGATCGCACTGGCGCACACCGCCAGCAGCAGCGTATTGGGCAGGCCGACGATTAGCAACTGCGGCATCGCCCGCAGGATCAGCGTCGGATTGAAAAATGTGGAGAAAATCTGCTGCAGACCGTGATGCATGATGGTTGCGCGGTGTTTATTGCGCGGTTTGGCGGGGCATGCCCGGATAGTCGGCATACATGCGCCGGGGAATGCGCACCCCCTTGGGATTCCACTTGGCGAACAGTTTGCCGTAGGTGCCGTCGGCCATCGTCGCAGCGAGCGCCTTGTTCATCGCCGCCCGCAGCGCGGGATGATCTTTGGCGACCGGCAGCGCATTGGCGTCGCTCTCGACGGTTTGCGTGGCAACCAGTTCCGGGTGCTGCATGGCGATGCGCTGCGCCGTGGCGTTGCCGGTGAACAGCCCATCGACCTGTCCGGCCAGCAACGCGTTGGTGCTCGATGCCACGTTGGGAAACTCCTTGATCGACACCTCGGGCGCAATCTTGCGGAGCAAGGGGATCAGAGCGCTTGCGGTCGTGATCGCGACGGTCTTGCCTTGAGCGTCTTTCAGCGTGGCCAGCGAAGCATTCTTGCGGCTCACCAGTTGCGCCTGGCCGTAGCCGACCGGGGTGGTGAAGTTCACGACCGCCTTGCGCTGGGGTGTCACCAGCACACCGAAGGCCGCGGTGTCGTACTGATGATTTCTCACGGCAGGCAGCATGGCGGCGAACGCCGTCGAGATATAGGTCACTTTCAGACCCATGCGGCGGGCGACCGTATTCATCAACTCCACCATGAAACCGGTGGGCTTGCCGTCCTGAATAAAAGAAACCGGCTTGTCGTCGGTGCGGTAGGCAACCTTCAACACGCCGGGGGCGACCAGTTCAAGGCTGCCCGCCATGGCCGCCGGCCCCTGCGCGCACGCTGCCAGCGCAAGAACACCCGCCATCAAGATTCGCATCCGGATCATCGTTGTCTCCTTTCGGTATGGTTTTTTTGCCTGGCGGATCGGTATCACCGCCACGCTTTGATGCCAAAGTCTAAGGTGACGCTGTCGTTGAATAATGTGAATTAATCAACGTATTATTCAAAAAAATGGAAGAGTGGGATAAAACCCCATATCCGCCAACCGGTTGCCGCAAAAAGAAAAGTATTGAACATCCGCGCCCTGCGTCTCTTTCATCTGGTGGTCAGCCAAGGCTCGCTCGCTGCGGCAGCCGAGACCATGAATATCAGCCCGCCCGCCGCGAGCCGCCTGATCGGCTTGCTGGAAGCGGAAATCCAGCTGCAGCTGTTTCACCGGACGCGCCGGCGCCTGCAGTTGACCGAGCAAGGACGGGCGTTCTATCGCGATGCCGAACATATCCTGGCCGGATTCGACGAAATTCCACGCATCGCAAGCGCTATCCGCACCGAAACCCGGGGCCGGCTGCGACTGGTGACGGCCTCGCGCATCGGCCAGGGCATCGTCTCGCCCGCTCTTGCGCTTTTCTGCCGCGAGAACCCGGGCATCCGCGTCTCGGTCGACGAGCAGTCGCGCTTTGGCATCGAGGCCCAGATGGGCACACGCTTGTACGACCTGGGCATCATCTCCCTGCCGGTCAGCCATCCCTTTGTCGAAATCGAAAACCACCCGCTGTTCCAGGCCCGGATGGAGGCCGTACTGCCCGCCACGCATCGGCTCGCGGCCAAGCCATCGCTGAGCGCCGCGGATCTGGGGTCCGAGCCGCTGCTGGGCTTGTGGCCCGGACAGCCCTGGCGCCATCAGGTGGACGATTTCCTGCGCTCGGGCGGTGTCAGGCCCGAGTATGCGATCGAGACGCGCTCGTCGTTGATGGCCTGCCAACTGGCCCGCGACGGCGCCGGCATCGCCATTCTGGACCGTTTGTGCGTACAGGCCATCGATCTGAGCGGTCTGGTGATCCGCCCGCTGGTACCCGAACGCTGGATCCTGTTCGGATACATTCACCAGCTGCGCCAGCCACCCAGCAGCAATGCCGGCACCTTTCTGGACTGCGTACACCGCTGCGTCCAGGCCTTCCGGGCCCGCGCGCCGGAGAATGCGCAGGCGGTCGTGCCGTTATGGCCGGGCGGCGCCTCGGTGAAGTAGCCGGGCGCATCAAAGAGGGGTGTCGTTCGATTAAAAGCCAGAAAATGCTCGTCGCGGTGGATCGATATAAGCAAAAATAATAATAAATGCGCCCAATCTGCGGTGTTGTTTGTGGTCAGGCAGCGCGGCCTTGCGCTTTACGATTGCCATTCAAAAATGACAACAACTGCGGTATTGCCCGATCGCCCCATCGGCAATAACCGCATACGGAGACAATGCATGAAGATGCGCACCCGGATTCTTTCCATCGTGGCGGTTGCCTTGATCGGCATCGTGCTGATCAGCGGCTTTGCGTTGCAGGCGCTGCGCCAGAACATGCTCGAATCGCGGCGGGGAGAAATTCTCAAGTCCTCGCTGCTGGCCGAAGGCATCATGCAGCGCTACTACGCGCTCGAGCAGAGCGGCAAGCTTACGCGCGAGCAGGCGCAGGCGCAGGCCGTGCAGGCACTCTCGGGCCTGCGCCACGACGATGACTACATCTTCGTGCGCACCATGGCCGGGATGATGCTCGTGCATGCCGACGCCAGCCGGGTCGGCAAAATGGACAAGGGATCCCGGCTGCCCGATGGGCGCATGACCTCGGACATCTATGCCCAGGACCTGCCCAGGGACGGCATAGCCTACATGACCGCCGCCGTGGCGCGTCCCGACGATCCATCGCGCAAGCTCGTGCCCAAGCTGCTGTGCGCCGTGCTTTTCAAGCCCTGGAACTGGGTGGTCGGCAATGGCGTGTTCATCGACGACATCAATACCGCGTTCTGGTCCTATGCCGCGCGCTTCCTGCTGATTGGCGGCGGGCTGTTCGTCGTACTGGCCGGTCTTGGCTTTATGCTGACGCGCTCCATCCTGCGCGAGCTCGGCGGAGAGCCGCAGGACGCGGCCGATGTCGTCAACGTGATCGCCGCGGGTGACCTGAGCCGCGAACTGCGTGCCGACGGCCGCTCCGACAGCCTGCTCGCCTCCATGCGGCGCATGCAGGATGGCCTGCGCGACATCATCCGCCGGGTACGCCAGGGTTCCGAAGAGATAGAAACGGCGGCTGCCGAGGTCGCCAATGGCAACGCCGATCTCTCCAGCCGCACCGAGCAGGCCGCGGCGAGTCTGGAGCAGACTTCGGCATCCATGATGCAGCTCTCGGACGTCGTGCGCCAGAGCTCGGAGGCCGCGCGCCAAGCCAACCAGTTCGCCGAGAACGCTTCGGACGTTGCCAACCGCGGCGGGGCCGTGGTCTCGCAGGTCATCCAGATGATGAGCGAGATCAGCGCAAGCTCCAGCAAGATCGTCGACATTATCGGCACGATCGACGGCATCGCCTTCCAGACCAATATCCTCGCCCTGAACGCGGCGGTGGAGGCGGCGCGCGCCGGCGAGCAGGGCAAGGGGTTCGCGGTCGTGGCGGGCGAAGTGCGCACCCTGGCCCAGCGCAGCGCCCAGGCCGCGCGCGAGATCAAGGCGCTGATCTCCAATTCCACCGAGCGCGTCGACCAGGGGGCGGCCCTTGTGCAGCAGGCCGGACAGACCATGCAGGACATCGTCGGCGCCGTGCAGCGCGTGACGACCACCATTGCCGAGATCTCGGCTTCGGCCGAGTATCAGTCCAGCAGCATTTCCGAGATTGGCACGGCCATCGCGCACATGGACCAGATGACGCAGCAGAACGCAGCGCTGGTCGAGCAGAGCGCGGCGGCGGCGGAGAGTCTGAAGGAGCAGGCGCTGAAATTGAACCAGGCCATCGGCGCGTTCAGGCTGCCATGACGGCGATCAGTCCCGTCATCCTTGTCGGATGAGCTATTTCCTTTGGTCGCTGCCCGCGCTGGCCGTCATCGCCGCCATCGGTAGCGGGCGCCTGAACACGATCAGGGCGGCAATCCTGGGTTTGCTGATTGCCGTGCCCGTGGCCATGCTGGCCGGGCCGGCGGCGTTCGGCGGCGCGCGGCGCAGGCGCTGCGGCGGCCATCGGCGTTGCGGGTCCGGGGGCGGCCGCAGCGCCGCGCATCGCCCGTCGCCGCCTACGCGCATATCCCCGGAGCGGAACTGGGCCTGTACTCCATGGTGCCGGTCGCCCTGCTGATGCTGGTTTGGTTGCCGTTGTTCTGGCATACCGCGCGGGCGGCGGACCTGGGCGCATCGATCATGGAGTGCGCCCGCGAGACGCTCTGGATCGCGGCGGGGCTGGCGCTGCGGGCCGGCGCCGCCTTCTTGCTGGGTCCGGAGGCCGCGCTGCTGGCCGCCTACGGTCCGCTCATCGTGCTGCGCTATTTGATGGATGTGCGTCCGGACAGGCGCGCTGCCTGGGCAACCGCGCGCAGGGCTTTGCCGTATGTCGTGCTCATTGGCGCGCTGGTTGCGACGCGGCTGCTGCCGGATGTCAGGGAGGCGTCATGACCGCCTTGATCCGTGGGCAGGGGACCCTGCTTGGCCAGGAAGCCCGTTCGGCGTGGGCGACCGGCAGGCATGCGGTCCAGGCAGTCTTGCTGTTTGCCATGATGGCCGAAGTCCTGTCCGGCGCAGGCATCTCGCACGCTTGCGCCCAAGGCATGTTCAAGGCGCTGCACGAGGAGGCGGTGCTGGCCATTCAGGCGGGCCAGAGCATTCCCGCGGTGGCGGCCCTGCTGCACGTCTCGGGAACGTCCATGAGCCTGTTCTCGCCGGTCAGGATGTCGATCTCGGCCGGTCTTGCTCACGGGGTGGGGCAGGAACGCGCTGTCTATCGCGCCGCGCCGTCCTGCAGCAGCCGCTCCAATAGCCACAGTCCCGCCGGCCCCGGCGGCTTGGGTTTGGACCATGCGGCATCCATCGAAATGGGCCGGGGCCAGCCGCGCAGCCTGAGTTCGGCCAGGTTGCCGCGGCTGAACTGGGCCACCATGCCCCGCGGCAGCTCGGCCCAGCCGAAGCCGTATCCCGTCATTTCAAGCAGCATCAGATAGTCCGGCGCGGACCAGACCCGGCCTTGCGGCGCGCGCGTACTGTCGATGTAGGTGTTGAGGTAAAGCTGGCGATGGGCGGCCAGGTGCGCGCGCGTGATGCTTTTTTGCCGCGCCAGGGGATGATCCCTGGCCACGTAAAGGCCCATCTGCGCCTGTTTGGGCAGGCGCGCGACCCCTATGTCGGGCGGATAGGCCGGCTGCGATACCACAATGCCCAGGTGCGCCCGGCCGCTTTGCAGCAGGTCCAGCACATCGCCCGCCTCGCTGGCCATGCATTCGAACTCGATGTCCGGATAGCGCTGCTCGAAGTCCCGCAGCATCGCGGTGTCGGGATTGAATTGATAGGCGTCGGAGAGCACGATAGTCAGCCGTGGTTCGATGTTGCCGGCCAGGCGGATACTCAGCGCGTCCAGCCGTTCGCCGGCGGCCAGGATTTCCTGCACGTATCCCAGCACCTTGCGGCCGGCCTCGGTCAGCGCCGGCTGGCGCCCCTGGCGGTCGAAAAGCTGCAGTCCCAGGTCGGCCTCGAGGTTGGCGATCGCCATGCTGACGGTCGACTGCCGCTTGCCCAGCTTGCGCGCGGCGGCCGAGAACGAACCCAGGGCGCTGGCCTGGACAAACGCGTGCAGACCTTCCGGCGAGTAGCGCATGGTTATCAATTTAATCGATGGATTGTATTTTTAATATATACAAAAAATCGATGAAAATCCTATCGGTCTGCAAAAGCCCTAACGCGGTCCGGATATGAAACGGCAAAACAAATCCCTGCTCGAACGCTTCATCCACGCCCTCGGTTTCGAGGTGCTGCTGCTGGCGCTTAGCGCGCCGCTGGGCGCCTGGCTGCTCGGTCGTCCGATGACGCAGGTGGGCATGCTGTCCGTGATCATTTCGATCACGGCCATGCTGTGGAACATGGCCTACAACGCCGCCTTCGATCGGCTTTGGCCGGTGTCGCGCGTTGCGCGCACTGTCCGGGTTCGCGCCCTGCATGCGTGCGGTTTCGAAGGCGGTCTGGCGCTGGTCTGCGTGCCGCTGACCGCGTTCGCCCTGGACTTCTCGCTGATCGAGGCCTTCATGGTGGAGGTGGGTTTGCTTCTGTTCATACTGCCCTACACCATGGCGTACAACGGAATCTACGACGCGGCGCGCGCGCGCTGGATCGCCCGCGGCAGGATCTTGGGCACGACGGGCCGATAGCGTTTCGCGCGGCAAGGTTGCGCTCTTTTGCAGATGCGCCACATGTCATACAAACTTTTCATGACTGTCACCGTGTCGTCATGCGGGCATGGCGCAATGCCGTATAACCAAAACGGCACGAGTCATGCATGGGTGAGAGCACGTTCGAACCGAGTCACCGATATCGCGCAATCTGGCTGTCCGACATCCATCTGGGATCGACAGGCTGCCAGGCGGAATATCTGCTCGATTTTTTGCGGCACAACGAATCCGAACACCTGTATCTGGTCGGCGACATCATCGACGGCTGGCAACTCAAGAAGGGCTGGTATTGGCCGCAGTCGCACAACGACGTGGTGCAGAAGATCCTGCGCAAGGCGCGCAAGGGCACGAACGTGGTCTACGTCCCGGGCAATCACGACGAGGCCGCGCGCCAGTTCAAGGACATCGCGTTCGGCGACATCCACGTGCGCGAAGAGGCCTTCCATACGACGCTCACGGGCAAGCGCCTGTGGATCGTGCACGGCGACCTGTTCGACGGCGTGATCCAGCACGCCAAGTGGCTGGCGTACCTGGGGGACACGGCCTATACGATGATCCTCGCGCTCAATCGCTGGTTCAACCGCGTCCGCGCCAAGTTCGGCTTTGACTACTGGTCGCTGTCGCAGTATCTCAAGCACCAGGTCAAGAACGCGGTCAATTTCATCTCGTCCTTCGAGAACGCGATGATCGCGGAGGCCCGACGCCGCGATTGCGACGGCGTGGTGTGCGGCCATATTCACAAGGCGGAAATCCGCGAGATCGACGGCACGCTCTATTGCAACGACGGCGACTGGGTTGAAAGCCTGTCGGCGCTCGTCGAAACCTACGACGGCCAACTCCAGATCGTCTACTGGACCGTGATGCGCTCCGCGCAGACCGTGCCCACGCACGAGCCAGAAGCGCTAGCCACCAACCAGGCCATTTTCCGCCAGGAGAAATACCGATGAAGATCATGATCGTCACCGATGCTTGGGAGCCGCAGGTCAACGGCGTGGTGCGCACGCTCAAGAGCACCTCGCGCGAGCTGCGCGCGATCGGGCATGAGGTCGAACTCATCACCCCGCAGGAATTTCGCACGCTGCCGTGCCCGACCTACCCTGAAATCCGGCTTTCGCTGCTGCCGTACCGGCGCCTGCGCAAACGCATCGACGCCTTCGCGCCCGATGCACTGCACATCGCCACCGAGGGTCCGCTCGGGCTTGCCGCGCGCCGCTATGCGCATGAGCGCGGACTGCCTTTCACGACGGCTTATCACACGCGCTTTCCCGAATACGTGCAGGCACGCTTTGGCATCCCGCTTTCCTGGACCTACCGTTTCCTGCACTGGTTCCACGGCGCTTCGCAGGCCGTGATGGCGCCCACGCCCGTGGTCAAGCAGGACCTGGAGAAATGCGGCTTCGACAACGTTGTCCTGTGGACGCGCGGCGTTGATCTGGACATCTTCCATCCCATGGAATCCAAGGTGCTCGATACAACGCGGCCCATCTTCCTGTATGTAGGCCGCGTGGCGATCGAGAAGAATGTCGAGGCGTTCCTGGAGCTGGATCTACCGGGCTCCAAATGGGTCGCGGGCACGGGTCCCGTCCTGGACAAGCTCAAGGCACACTACCCCGACGCCAATTACCTGGGCGTGCTGACGCAGGCAGAGCTGGCCAAAGTCTATGCCGCGGCCGACGTGTTCGTATTTCCGAGCAAGACGGACACCTTCGGCCTGGTGCTGCTCGAAGCGCTGGCCTGCGGCACGCCGGTGGCGGCCTATCCGGTCACCGGGCCCGTCGATGTGCTGAGCGGCGGCAACGCCGGCGCGATGAACGAGGATCTGCAGCAGGCCTGCCTGGATGCGCTCAAGATCGAGCGCCGGGCCGCGCGCGCCTGGGCCGAGCGGTTCTCGTGGCGCGCGGCGTCCGAACAGTTTGCTTCGCATCTGCGGCCGTTGCCCAAGTCCGAACCCGCGCCTACCGAGAAAGCCGTCATTTGAAGAAACCCGAACCCTCTACGCTGCCGCCCAACCCGTACAAGGGAAACCGCGGCATCACGCGCGCCTGGCATGCGCTCAAGTATTCGCTGAGCGGCTTTCAGATCGCGATCCGCGAAGAAAGCGCCTTCCGCCAGGAACTCACGCTGGCGGCCGTCCTGGTGCCGATCGGCCTGCTCGTGCCGGTCGCCCCGGTCGAGCATGCGGTGCTCGTCGGCGTCGTGCTGCTGGTCCTGGTCGTCGAACTGGCCAACTCCGGCATCGAGGCGGCCGTCGACCGCATTTCGCTCGAGCGGCATGAACTGTCCAAGCGCGCGAAAGACCTGGGCAGCGCCGCCGTCACGGTCGCGCTCGTCAATTGCGTGCTGGCCTGGGGCTTCATCCTGGGTCCGCAGCTCTGGAACTGGCTGATGCGCCTCTGAGGCCTGCACAAATCGGCGCGCAAGGCAGTCGCAGTATTCTTAGCCTCTTAAAAGAGGAGGCCGCCATGCGTGATTTCGAATTCCAGACCGTTGCGCACATCACCCTGTCCTACGGCGCCGCGCGCCGCCTGGGCGAACTGCTGCGCGCCCGCTATGCCGCACGGGCGCGGGTGTGCGTGGTTACCGATCGTTTTCTCAATACCTGCGGCCTCATCCAGCCCGCGCTCGACAGCCTGGCCGCGCAGGGCTGGCAGGTCACGCTCATCGACGACGTGATCGCCGATCCGCCCGACCACGTGGTGCTGGACGCGGCCCTGCGTGCGCGCCAGGCGCGGGTCGAGGTGGTGGTGGGTCTGGGAGGCGGCTCGTCCATGGACGTGGCCAAGCTCATCGCGGTGCTGGCGACGTCCGATCAGCCGCTGGGCGAGATGTACGGCGTGGGCAAGGTGCGCGGGCCGCGCCTGCCGCTGGTGCAGGTGCCCACCACGGCGGGCACGGGATCGGAGGTGACCTGCGTCTCCATCGTGACTACCGGCGCCACGACCAAGGCAGGCGTGGTGTCGCCGCACCTGTACGCCGACATGGCCGTGCTGGACGCCGAGCTCACGCTGGACCTGCCCGCGCCCGTGACGGCCGCCACCGGCATCGACGCCATGGTGCACGCCATCGAGGCCTACACCAGCGCCCATAAAAAGAACCCGCTGTCGGACGGCTTGGCGCGACAGGCGCTGGCGCTCTTGTCCGGGCATCTGCTACGAGCCTGCCGCGATCCGCACGACCGCCAGGCGCGCGAGGCCATGCTGCTGGGCGCGATGCTGGCCGGCCAGGCCTTTGCCAATGCGCCGGTGGCGGCGGTGCATGCGCTGGCTTATCCCCTGGGCGGGCATTTCCACGTGCCGCACGGTTTGTCCAACTCGCTGGTGCTGCCGCACGTGCTGCGCTTTAACGCGGACGCGGCGCGCGAGCTGTACGCCGAGCTTGCGGCCATCGTCGTGCCGGGCAGCGCGGGCACGAGCATGCAGCGCTGCGCGGCGTTCATCGACTATTGCGCCGGGCTGTCGCCGCAGACCGGCATTGCCTCGCGTTTGTCGGAGGTGGGCGTGACCCAGGGCGACCTGGGCCGGCTGGCCGACGACGCGATGCTGCAGACGCGTTTACTCGTGAACAACCCGCGCGACGTGACGCGCGCCGATGCGTTTGCGATCTACCAGGCGGCGTATTGACCTGCGCTACCGCTGGCGCGATGTGCGCGGTAATCAGGAAGGCCCGAAGATGACGACCGCTTTCGATTTGGACGCTTATTTCGAACGCATCCGCTGGTGCGGCAATGCTTTGCCCTCGCTCGAAACGCTGGATGGGCTGATGCGGGCGCATATGAGGCATATCCCGTTCGAAAACCTCGATGTCCTGCTCGGCCGCCCCGTGCGGCTGGATCTGGACAGTCTTCAGCAAAAGCTGGTGCGCTCGCGGCGCGGCGGCTATTGCTTCGAGCACATGACGCTGTTTGCGGCGGCGATTGAGGCGCTTGGATTCCAGCCTGCCCGGCATTCGGCGCGCGTCCTGCTGATGTCCCCGCGCCAGAAATCTCCGCGAACCCATATGTTCCTGACCGTCGCCGTCGAAGAGGGAACCTACGTTCTGGACCCAGGCTTTGGCGGGCCCGCCCCCATGTTCCCGGTGCCGCTCGTGGACTGCGGAAGCTCCGGTCCGGCGGACACGACGCACTGGATGTATCGCAAGGATAACGATTGGATTTTGCGGCACCGCCTGGGTAGCGAGCCCGCGGACGCCTGGGTTTCGACGCTTGAACACGATCTTCCCGTCGATTTCGACATGGCCAATCACTTTACGGCCACGCACCCGAGCTCGCCGTTCGTCAATAATCTGTTCCTGAGCCTGTTCAAACCCGATGGACGCGTCAGCGTCATGAATCGCTACGTCGCGGTGCGCCAGGGGGATCAGACGCAATCGTTTCAGTTGGCCGATCGCGCTGCCTTGCGCGCATTGCTCGCCGAGCAATTCGGCCTCGATTTGCCCGAGGTGGATGGCCTGAACGTTCCCATGGTTTCGGAATGGAATGGGACGCAAGCGTAGTCGGCAATGGGATTCGCGATTCGCGGCTGCCTGAAGCAAACCGATAAAGCACACCGTGCCATTTGGCTGTTTTCGATCCGCAGCAGGCGTTGACCGCCCGGCGTCTTGCGCCAAGTTCGTCTCACCCCAGGAGAATAATCATGCCGGCATTTCAGATTAAGCACTTGGACCACGTTGTCCTCAGGGTTCGGGACCTGGCGCGTAGCGTGGATTTCTATACGAAGGTACTGGGCTGTTCCGTCAAGAAGAAGAACGATAAATACGCCATGATTCATCTGGGCGCCGGTGGATCCATGATCGATCTGGTCGATGTGCAAGGCCCCTTGGGCGCCGCCGGCGGCGAAGCCCCAGGCAAAGAGCGGCGCAATCTCGACCATTTTTGCCTGCGAGTCGATCCGTTCGATGAAACCGCCATCCTCGAACATCTACAAGCTTTCGGGATTGCCGCGGACAAGGCCGTGATGCGATACGGTGCGGAAGGCGAAGGACTTTCGATCTATTGCTTCGATCCCGACGGAAATCAAATCGAGCTCAAGGGACCTGCGATTTAGGGCAAGGGGAAAAATATGCCGACAAGCTTGCGTGCAATCCGTTCGGACATTACGAAGCTTCATGTGAATACTATCGGAGAGCCGTCTCGCATGATCGGCCGATATCGACCCGTTACCGCCATTCACGTCTCGATGGTCAATGTCGGGTTTGCAGCGATCTCAGCCATTCGCCTTCCTGTATCGTGCGTGCGGTCATGTACACATTGCGGTCATCGACTAAGTTCGTGCGACACCTCACGTATGGTCTATTGACATAGGACGCCCTATCCAGACGCGATATACTTTTCGGACATGCAGTCAAAGAATAAGCCACCGCTTTTCTTCTACCAAGCGGCGTTGCATGAGACTAGTAAGATGACAGCAGAAACAGGCTATGCCGGTCCCCACCTAACGAGATCGGGGCGCACATCAGATCCTTGGGGACGGTACTACACCTCCCCCGAGGTCAGCCGCTCCCTCATTGAGCGCATCAACGTCCCAAAGCCCAAGCTGGTCCTCGAACTGGGCTCGGGTTCAGGAGCCTTATGCGCCGCCGCAGCAAGCCGCTGGCAAGCCGCCCGACTCATCACCGTCGATACCGACAAGTACCCCTCTGAACGGGAGAGTGCGCACAGTCTTGGCCAGCCCACCCAGCACAGCCACTTTGTGCACGATGCGCTCGACGAAGACCTGCCGAACAAGATCGGATTGCGTCTGGGCACCGTTGATGTAGCAGTTTGCAATCCGCCCTACATCCGGCCACGTTGGCGCGCCGACTTTGGCAGCATCCTCGAAGACGCCGGTCTTTCAGGAACACTGGCCTCATTGCACGATGCTGGAGCGGATCTGCTGTTCCTCGCGCAGAACCTTCGGCTCCTGCGCCGTAAGGGAAAGCTGGGTTTGATCCTACCTGACGGCCTAGTTACCGCCGAACGGTTCAGCGGCGTGCGGCGTGCGCTGTTGCGCCAACATCTGATTGAGCAGGTCGTACAGTTGCCGCGAGGAATCTTCAAAGGCACAGAAGCCCAAACCTATCTGGCCGTGCTGTCCAAGATGGCCGGCGAGACTGACCAGCTGACGCTTCGCCAGATGGGCCCAGACGGCCAGCTAAGCCCCACAGTCGACGTTCCGCAGGAACTTGCCGCCAAACGGATGGACTATGCTTTCCATGCGCAAGCGATCTCTGCACATCACCTGCAAGACGGGTATCGGCGGATTCAAGTAGGCGACGCCCTGACCGATGTGGTTCGTGGATCAATTTGCTCTTCCGAGATTGGGGGGTTTCCTACCGCCGTTTTTCACCTTGGTGACTTTGCTAAGCCAGATGGCGAAAACACCATTCGCGTCGTGCCCAAGCGTTTTTCACTCAGCAACCGTGCGGCCAAGACGATTAGCCGTAACGCTTACTTGGCATGGCCTGGTGACATCCTCCTAGCGCGCGTAGGTCGCAATCTAGAGAATCGCCTTGCCCTGGTGGTCCACGGTCCATGCGTTATCAGCGACTGCATATTTGCACTGCGCACGACCGAGGAGCACCGCGAGCGGCTCTACAGGTTCCTCGAAAGTGAGGCAGGCCAGCGCGCACGGGCGACCTCGGCCCATGGTGTTGCGGCGCGCTTCTTGTCCAAGCAAAACCTGCTCGAGATTCAGTTTTGAAGACCGCTGTGCGTCATGGCTATTGTTAAAGCCTCGCTGTTCGCCCCTTTGCTGATTGAGCCTATCCCAGGCTCAGTCGGCTCACCCAACCTGTGACGCATACATGAGTACTTCAGCCCTGGACAATGCACCCTCTCTGACACTAGACGAAGAGCGCGAAGTCGAGCAACAATATGAAGAGCGTGCAGACCATCTGGCGCTTGCTGCATTTCCCTCCAGTACGGCGGTGACAAACGACGCGGAAGAGTGGATCCATTCACTTACGGGGCCTGGCGCAAAGCTGCTGGTAGGCCCGCGCGGTTGCGGCAAGACGCACTTGATGCGTTTTGCCTTTACGCAGTGCATCACCGATCCGGATCTGCCCTTGGCGGTCTACATCAACCTGAATCGATACTACACGCTGGAGCCCTTGCTGCGTCGTCGGCCAGAGGCCATGTCGACGTTCTACGTTTGGGTGCTCGCCAACGTCATGGTTGGCTGCCACGAGTCCATCGAGGCGTTCAGCGCACAAGGCCTCGTCCGATCTATCGACATCGACGCGCTTCTGGAGTTCAACGAGACAGAGCTTCGGGACCTCATCGGTGCCTACGAGAAGAACCAGCCTCTGAGCACGGAACTCGACGAGGTCGCCAGCCGGCTGACGATCGACCGAGTCAAGCAATTGCTCCTCCGCAGCGCAGACACGCTCGGACGTCGGCGGATTGTGCTGCTGCTCGATGATGCAGCTCTCACTCTCACTCCCGAGTATTTGTCTCACTTTTTCGATATCTATAGGGCGCTGAAAGCTGCCCGAATCGCGCCGAAGGCGTCGGTCTACCCGGGCACGACGGAGTACGGCCCCAACTTCCACGCGGGGCACGAGGCTGACACAATCTTCGTCTGGAAGCGCGTCACCGACCAAGACTACCTGCCCTTCATGCTGGACATTGGCGCAAAGCGCTTTCCAGACATGTCCTTGGTTCCTAATGACATCCGAGAGCTACTCGCTTACTGCGCCTTCGGGGTCCCCCGCGCGTTCATGACGTTGGTCCGGAGCTACCTGAAGAATGTGAAGAGCCAAGGGACGGCTCAGAGCACTTTCAACGTCACCATCGACGAGTTTCTTGCTGACCGCGTACGCGAGTACCTGACGCTAAAGGACAAGAAGCCCCAGTTCTCCAGCATCGTTGGCGTCGGCAAGCAGCTTCTAGACAAGATGGTTGAAAGCGTCTATGACGCCAACCAGCTTCTACTCGAAGGCAAGACACGCCAGCTGTACATCGGGATCGATGCGTCGGGCGTCAATGACAAGCCGTATGTACAGCGCATGCTCCTGCTGCTTCAAGAGGCTGGCATGGTTTACGCAGTCTCAGGTGTCTCCCACGGCGATCGCGACTACGTGCGACTTGTACCCCACCTGGCAGCTGTGCAGGCACGTCGCACCTTCGCAAAGAAGGGCGGCTTCTCGCCGAGGTTTGCGGTCGACATGCTGTCCCGTCCTGACGAGAAACATCCCGTGCGTCGATCGATGTCCACTCTGCTGGATTCGACCACGCTTGAAGCACTGTGCCTGGACCTTCCGAACTGCCTTAACTGCCAGACCAAGCGCGTAGAGGGCGCTAAGTACTGCTTCAACTGTGGGGAGAAGCTCACTGATGAATCGACGTACGAAAGGCTCATGCTGGCGCGACTCGCCGATGTGCCGGGGCTAACGCCATGGCAACGAGAAAAACTCAGCAGCTCAGACACGTTGCCGCGGACGGTTGGCGAGTTCATCGCTCTGCAGGACCCAGGAACTACGCTGCGCACGATTCATCGCGTTGGCCAAGTGCGCGCCAAGACCATCATTGATGCTGTTCAAGCTTTTCTTGACGAGTACCTGTCGTGACCATGAGCAAGAACGCCACGAGTATGTTGGAAACGATCACACCCTTTCCAGCACCAACCGCAACGAAGCTAGACACGGCCAAGTGGTTCGATGCAGCGCACATACCAATGGTTGAGTCACCAATCGACGAGTTCCGCCGGAACCTTGCTGAGATCAATAAGCTGTACCTGCAGGCAGAACTGCGCAAGGAATACGTGCCGATGCTCGGGTCACTGGTGTACCTAGGCATGGTTTCAGCAGCAGAAGGCTATTTCCGTTCGCTACTGCGGCGCCTGATTCGTCAAGACACCGCGTGTGAGGCCAACGCCGCAACGCGAACAGTGACATATGGCGCCGCGATCCATCATGAACCCGCGCTGCTTCCTGAGTCCCTACTCGAAGACGTCTCGCTCGCATCGGCCAAGAACGTCTTTAGCGAACTGCGCTCCCTGTGCGGAATTGAGGTTCCTGACTCGCTTCAGCAGTTGTTCCAGAACTTTGAGGCGATCAGCCAGGTGCGCCATTGCGGCATTCATCGGTTCGGCAAACTCGGCAGCCAGCAGGCCCTCCGACTCGGAATTGAACAGCACAAGCCACTGCTCGAGAAGCCGTTGGCCCTTCAAGTTGCACAACTACAAGAGATCGCCGACGCACTACAGGCGTTGATTCATGCTGTCAACTCGCTGTGCTTCTCCGAGATACTGAAGAGGACACATACGGCTGGCCCGACCGGTCGAGGAAAGAAGAAGCTGTATCAGGAGATCTGGCAGCAGGACTGGGACGCGGACGAGACAAGGTTCACTGTGTATTACGACATCTTCGCGTCGACGAGCAAGCCTGATCCCTCTGCCCCCGCCAAGGACGTCTACGGCGCGTTCATGGCTTTCGTAAAGAACTACGACGCTGCGCAGAAGAAGTCCAAAGCAGCAGTTTCGACTGCGGCGCCGGTCAATTGATTACTTCTTCGCTGCGTGAGTTGCGTCGGTCGAGCGGCTATGACGATCAATGACCGGTTTGTGCTAACGCAGCCGTTCGTGGTGCGCAGGGCGAGTGACTCAGATCCAGCCTGAACCAGACATTTGCGAGTCACCGGCCAACGGCTGATCCTGGCCGCTCTCCGACCAATGAGATCGACTCGACGCTCTTCGTCGCGGAAAGGTCGCAGCCCGACCCGTTGCGGCCTTTGGGTGCAAGACTGCATCACAGCGGCGGGATTCGAGTGCACAACGGCCATGCGTAGTGGAAAAACTCAAGAGTCAGACTGTCGTGCGATAGCCTTGAGTACCAAATTGTCAAGTGCCTCAATTTCGACGACGTAACCTGATCGTTGATCACGCGCGTTAATTGTTCCCCAAAAATAGACTTTCAAATAATGCTTAGGGGCTTGGGCCTGTTCGATCTTTTTCATCAGCAAAGCACCTCCGCTATAAGCATGAATACGCGACAGAGGCAAATCAATCGTAAGCGAACGGCCGCCTTCGTTTTCATCGAAATTTTCGCACTCGCCCATGAAATTGATGTATAGCCGCTTCGGCGTGTCTTCAGGCCAAAGCTTGGCGCGTGCGCCACCGTACACGATCCGGCGACCATTCTCATCCGGCGTAATCCAATCCGGGCGTAAAACGGCTTGACGATAGCTGAGAGTTTTTCCCTCAATGACTACCTGACACTCCTTGAGCTCATCGCCTTCATACTGTGCCCAGCAATCGATGAAGCGTTCCAGACGCGACGTACTGGTGTAGCCATCGCGTGCACGGGCACCGCCGCCTGACGATGGATTCACATCCAGTGGTTCGCGATCTACTGGAGAATTAGTTACCTGTTTGCCGGATGGCGCATCAGCCGTCGAGTCAGAGGTTTTCGGTCGGAATACGTCGATCACGTTGGTCGACTTGGATCGCTCCACCCGAGGGTTCGGATCGCCGTCAGTGTCACCGCCGTTAGCTCGACGCTGCGCATGCCCCTGCACCCAGATGCACGTTTCAAGATGCGGATTTCCGGACGGCGCTCGAAAGTGAATCTGACGATATTTCTCGGTTTCCTCAATCAACTTGTCATAGTTGACACCTGACACGAGCGGATTTTTTTCTGCTCGACAAGCATCATCGGAGCATCGAAAGATGAATCGCTTTCGGCGATTTTCCGGCAAGGCAAAGTACGCTTTCTGTGCATCGTAGATATCAACGACTTTGCCAAGCTCCGCACAATATGCTTCCAGTATCTCCATCAATCCTCCTTAGCACCCTAGCGGTTGACCACCCTAACTGCCTCAACGGCATCCGCGCGCCAAACTTGAGAATGGGATGGATGGCCGCTTTGAAGTGTGCTGCCGAGACCTGAATGTCCGAGCGCTGTCTCTCGCGACCGTCGCATGTTGGCCGCACTCCGACCGATTATGCCTGCTCGATTTTCGTCATCTCGAAAAAGTCGCTGTCCGACCCTGAGCTGACATACACAGCGCGAAACCGTAGTCGCCACCCGGCAGGATGCGGATGCCGCGCTTATGCATCTTGCGCAGCGACTCGGAGGCGATTTCCAGTTCGCGCTTGTAGCCCATCTTCTCGGCAATGGCCGGCGTGATGCCGTACTCCGAGGCATTGAAGTTGGTCCGCACCAGCCAGCCTATGCCAGGAGCGACGAAATGCTTGGCCACTACGCTTTCAGGGCGCGTAGATCGTTCAAAAAACCTGGGCCTTCGGGGTTCCACCCGAGCGACATTCGTGTCCAGTCCCCGCTGGCAGAGAGATCGAGAGCGACGAGAGCGGACATCGGCCCGAAATAATCGTGCGCCGCTTCAGGCGAGAGCGAAACCACCGGCAGGTTCAGCCTCTCGCCAATCACCTCCGCGATGTCGCGCAGGCTTACTCCAATCTCGCTCACTGCGTGATATCGACGCCCTGGTTCCCCCCTTTCGAGTGCAAGCCTGTACAAACGGACCACATCGGACACGTGGGCGGCCGGTACGCAGTTCGTGCCCTCGCCGATATATGCCACCTTGCCCTTCTGGCGCGCCAATTGAATGTGAAGTGCAATGCGCCCCTGATGCTCGGTGTCGTGTACCTGCGGCAAGCGCATGACCATCGTCCGCACACCCATGGCGATCACGGAATCGGCAGCTTCCTCGGTCGCTGCGCGTGGCGACTTCGTCGCGGAATCGTAGCCGTCGGTCTCCCTCACCGGTCGCCCGCCCTCGGCCCTGGCGAGGCCGGTGCCCGAGGTCACGAGGAGCGGCCGATCCGATTTGGCCAGCGCCTCGCCGATGGTCTCAATGACCTTTCGGTCCTCTTCGCTGTGCTGCCTGACGTTCGTGAAATCGTGGTTGAACGCCAGGTGAATGACACCATCGGCGAGCTGTACCCCGGCACGCAAGCGGTCGAGATCGTTCACGTCACCAAGAAAGACCTCCGCTCCCGTTTGGCGTAGGCACTCTGCACTCTCCTCCGAGCGGCTCATGGCGACCACATGGTGGCCCGCGCGAATGAGTTCCGGAACCAGATGGATACCGATGAAGCCTGAGGCTCCTGTTACCATGACTCGCATTTTGAATCTCTCCTTTGGTGACGTTTGACCCGGCCCTGCTACGATCGCCAACAACCAAAGCAAATGGCGAGCAACCACAAAACGGAACTGAGTTCCGTTTATACGGAACGATCGTCCGCTTGTCAAACAACCGACCTCGAGAGGTAGCGTGGGCAACGTGGACTCCAAGTACAGAGATGGCATGTCGACCGAGCGACTCGGCCCCGTTCGCGCCGACGCTCAGCGCAATATCCAGGCGGTGCTGACCGCCGCGAGGGCCCTCTTCACCAAGTCAGGCGTGGACACGCCCATCCGCGAGATCGCAGAGCAGGCGGGTGTCGGCGTCGGAACCATCTATCGACACTTCCCGAAGCGCGTAGACCTCATCGCTGCGGTTTTCCGGCATGAAGTTGACGCCTGCGCTGCGCGCGCGGACGCCCTGGCAAGCCAGTTTCCGGCTGGTGAAGCTTTGGAGCGCTGGATCGACGGCTATATTGACTTGGTGGCCACGAAGCGCGGACTGGCCGCGGCAGTTCACAGCGGCGATCCGAGCTTCGAAGGTCTCGCAGCATATTTCGAGGATCGCCTGACGCCACCGTTGGACGGGCTGTTGAAGGCAGCCATGGCCTCGGGCGCCGTCCGCGCCGAAGTCGATGCATGGGAACTAATCTGGGCGATCGCGGGTTTTTGCCGCACGCACCGAGCAGGTGACTTGGCTCTCGCCAAACGTCTAACTAAGCTGCTGCTCGACGGCCTCATGACTGCGCCGTCGGATGCCGATGCCCGACAGCAACGTTCGCGCCACTTGCCGCCCCAGTGAGTGGCCATGCACGCGAGAACCTGCTGGCGCTTTAGCGTAGGCTGGAAGTCTTGAGCATCCATGTTGCGGTTCAGGTCGGCTCACCGAGCCTACTGAACGAAGCATGCTCGACATTTTGAAGCGCCACTACGATCTGTACCTTGTCGGTGCAGGTCTTGGCCCGCGCTACGATTCCCCACAGCGTCGTGCGATCGACGACGAGGTACAGCTTGTCGTCATCGTAAAAGACCCGGTGGCCAGCCATAGCGGCCTGGAGCGCGGCGTCTAGCGTGCACTCGGCGACGGAATGTCAGAAGTCGCTTTGGGCGTCCTTCAACGTGCCGGCCTTCTGTCGAGCATGCGGGTGGGGTTCGAAGTGCGGGATTGACGCCCGCCGCCCGCGGCGGCGAACGACCTTCGCGCGATCACGCGGACCGCGCTGTGTGGCTCGCCCGCTCGATGCGCCGCGCCGCGTCCGGGAACAGCCTCAGGGCGTTCTTGCCGATCTGCTCGACCCGCTCGGGCGAGAGCCCGGCCACGCGCAGCAGCGCTTCGATATTGGCCACCGCCGTGGCTTCCACCGTGCACGGCACGCCGCAATCCGAGCCGTAGACGATGTGATCGCACGAGGTCATCGCCAGCGCCGGAGCGATGGTGTGAACCGAGCCCGTCATCGCGGTGTCCAGGTAGAGCGCGGCCAGATGCCGGCGCATCTCGTCTTGCGTCACCCGCTGGGGATTGGGAATCCACGGCTGCGTGCCCAGTAGCAGCAACCGTCCCGACATCGCCGGTAATGCCGCGCCGCAATGCGCGAGCACGAAGCGGATATCGGGATGGCGCCGGAACACGCCTGTGTACAGCATGTCCACCACCGTCCGCGTGGTCTCGAAGGCGACGTCCAGCACGGGACTCGGGCGCCCGAACGTGCCCGGCGCATAGGCATCCGGATGTACGAACACGGTGGCCCGGCGCAGATTCAATTCGGCCCAGACCGGCTCCAGGCGTGAGTCACTCAGGTACACGCCGTTGTAGCAACAGGTGACGGCGAAACCGTCCGCCTCCAACACCCCCTGGCCGCGGTCGATCTCCTCCCGTGCTGCGTCGGGATCATCCGTCGGCAACGCGGCGAGCAGGCCGAAGCGCGACGGATGCCGGCTGACGATGCTGGCACCGAAGTCGTTCGACGCCACGAGCGCGGCGAGCTCCTTGGGGATGTTGCTCAGCATCTGCATCTGGATGCCGATCCGGTCCATGTAGTCGAGCGTGTCGGCCAGATTCCAGTCGCGCGGCTTCGGCCCGGTCCAGTCGGCCTCCTGCATGCGTTGCCAGCGCACCGCGCTTTGCTCCTGCGTCATCGGCGGCGTGAAGTGGGCGTGGACGTCGATCCATTGATTGACCATGTCGTTTTCCTTTCGAGAGCGGGTTGGAGGGAGGGAGTCAGCGGCTCATCGTCTCGGCGGCGGCCCACCAGCGGGCGACCTGGCCGCGGCCCGACGGCATGCGGACCACCTTCGAATAGCCGAACTCCTTCAGCGTGTCGATGCAATGCTCCCTGCCGTGGCCGCTCGCCTTCGTTCCGCCGAACGCGGTGCCGAGGACGGATCGGTTGTAGTTGTTGACGAAAACGATGCCGGCCTCGAGATCGCGTGCCACGCGCAGCGCACGCTCGCTGTCGCGCGAGTACACGCCCGCCACGAGCGCGAAATCGGTGTCGTTGGCGATGCGCACGGCGTCCACCTCAGTGTCGAAGGCGATGACGCAGGTGACGGGACCGAAGATCTCTTCGCGCGCGATACGCATGCCAGGGGTGACATCGACAAAAAGGGTCGGCAGCACGAAGCAGCCGTCCTCGACGAGTGGATCCTGCGGTCGCGGCGCCTGCGCGGCGATCACCGCACCTTCTTGCTTGCCGAGCGCGATGTAGTCCAGCACCCGGCGTTGATGCTCCGGCGTCACCATCGGGCCGACGTGCGTCGACGGGTCCGCGCCGTTTCCCACCCGAAGCTTCGCGACCGCCGCCGCGACGCGCGCCACCAGCGGCGCATGGACTGAGCGCTGAACGAGGATGCGGGAGGCTGCCGTGCAGGCGCTGCCGTTGTTGAAGAAGGCACCCTCGATGATGTCTTGGGCCGCCAGGTCCAGATCCGCGTCCTCGAACACGATCAGCGGATTCTTTCCGCCCAGCTCCATCAGCGTGGGCGTCAGGTTCTCGGCCGCCGCTGCCCCGACCTTCTTGCCGGTCGTGGGCGCACCGGTGAAGGAGATCTTGCGCACGCCCGGGTGCGAGACCAGCGCCGCGCCGGTCTGACCCAGACCCGGGACCACATGCAAGATGTCGTCCGGCATGGCTTGCTGGACAATCTCGGCCAGCCGCATGACTGTCAGCGGCGCCTGCTCGCCGGGTTTGAGCACGATCGCGTTGCCCACCGCCAACGCGGGCGCCACCTTGGCACCGAAATGGATGGGGGGCCAGTTGAAGGGAATGATGCCGGCGATGACGCCGTACGGTTCCAGGAAGGCTTGGCTGAGCAGGGGACCCAGATCGTGGCTCTCCTGGGGCAGGCTCCCGATCAGTGCACCGAAATATTCGAAGGAGGCAATGCACATCTCGATGTCGAAATCGCGTGCGACACTCACCGGCTTCCCGTTCTCGGCGCTCTCGAGCCGGGCCAGATCGTCCGCATGGTCCCGCAGAAGCGTCGCGGCGGCGAGCAGGCAACGGCCGCGTTCGCGCGCGGGACGCCGGCTCCAGGTGGCGAAACCGCGCTGCGCGGCCTTTACCGCCGCATCGACCTGGGTTGGACCGCCGCCCCGCACGGTTCCCAGCAACTGCCGGGTGGCAGGGTTTTCCACCGTGAAGTTCAGGGAATCGTCGCAACTCGACCAGGGGGTGGAAAGGCGGGGTAGCGTGAAGTCGTATAGCATGGTTTTCCTTGTAAATTGTCGCGTTGGAGCGCGCCGGCCGTTGGCAGCTACTAAAGTGCACTACTGAGTGCAAACAAGTATACACATTGCACCGTGCAGTGCAACTCGGTGCGACATCACCCCATCAACCCCCAGGGAAAAAGGACGCCCTTCATGCCCATCGATCGCGATCCGGCGCCCGGCAGTGCCCCGGACGAGCCCACGCCGCCGCAACAACTGCTCAAGCGCCAGTCCTTGCTCGACGCGGCGGCGGGTGTCTTCCTGGAGCACGGCTTCGGCGGCGCCAGCATGGACCTGATCGCCGTCGCGGCCAACGTGTCGCGACGCACGCTGTTCAATCAATTCGAGAGCAAGGAAGCGCTCTTCGCCGCCGCGGTGACACGCGTCTGGGAACGCATGCCGGTCATCGAGATCGCAAACGACGGCGCAGCCCTGCGCGACCCGGCACTGGGGCTGTTCAACATGGGCATGGCGATCGCCGATTTCTGGGCCCCCGACGCGTCGCTCTCGTTGCTGCGTATGGTGATCAGCGAGGGGGGCCGCTTTCCTCAGTTGGCCCGCGACTTCATGGCGCTGGGCAAGACGCCGGCGTTGCAGGCGCTGATCGCCTATCTGGCCCGGCTGCAGGAGAAAGGGCACCTTCGCGTCGAAGACCCCGATCTGGCGGCCCGGCAGTTCGTCGGCCTTGTCAACGAGCCGCTCTTGTGGCCACGTCTCATCGTCGTGGCACCGGGCCCGTCCATGGCGCGCCGCACGGAGGTCGTCCAGCAGGCGGTGAAGCTGTTCTTGACGTGCTACGCGGTGCACCGGCACTGAGCTTTTACAGGCCGGCCGGCGTCACCTCGAGCGTGGCGGGGCGTGTTGGCCAATCAGATGGCCCGTATTTGGCCTGAAGCGACGACCTCATCAAATAGGGCTCTGCTTGTTGCCGGTCCCGCGCTGCCCGCGCTGGTACAAGACGACATCGCGACTCACATGATCGACGCGCTCGACGACGCATCGAGCTTCCAGCTCCAGGCGCTCATCGAAGGCATGCTCGCCAACCCGAAGCGAATGATGGAAGCCTGCACGAAGCTGCATCCGGGGGTGAGCCGTTTTTCGATGACGGCCCCGGGTGAGTCTCTCGTCGTGGGCGACAAGGTCGAGCTGGCGACCCAAATCGCTCGAATCGAACACGAGTTGGGAGGTGTTTCGCGCATTTGCCTTCAAATGGCCACAGGACCGATCGATCGAGAAATCGGCTCGGTTCAATTGAAAGGCTGGCGGAGAGCCGATGAGACCCTCCGCCGTTTTTTACGCATTCAACAAATCACCGCGAAGGCGCCGCCGCAGCCCCTACCTCTTTGCGCACCTTCGCAACCTGGCCCGCCGTAACGGCCGGCGCATTGTTGCCCCAACTGCCGCGCACGAAGGTCGCGATGTCGGCCACTTCCCGGTCGGTCAAACGCCAATCGAAAGCCGGCATGGTGTAGCGCGTCGGCGCGGCGCTCGTTCCGGGCACCTGCGCGCCCTTGAGGATGATGTGGATCACCGATTGCGGATCGGCCGCGTTGACCACCGGGTTCTGCGCCAGGCCGGGGAAGGTCTCGGGGTAGCCCTTGCCCGTCACGCGGTGGCAGGCCGCGCAGTTGTTGATGAAGTCCATGGCGCCGGGAATGCTGGCGGCATGGCCGGCGAGCGTGGCCTGGCCGACCGTGTCGTTGTACGCCAGGGGCCGGTTCCCAGACGGATTCTTGGGCGGCAGGCTCTTCAAGTACGTGGCGATGGCGTTCAGGTCGCTGTCGCTCAGGTACTGGGTGCTTTGCGCCACCACGTCCGACATGCCGCCGAACGCCGCGCTGTGCGCATTGCGGCCGCTCTTGAGAAACGCCACCAGATCGGCCTTGGACCAGGACCCCAGGCCGTCGGCCATGTCGCCGCGCAGATTGCCCGCCAGCCAGCCGTCGACCACTGCGCCCGAGAGGAAGTCGGAACCGCCCGCCGCGCTGGTGGCCTTTTCCTGCAAGGCAACGCCGCGCGCCGTGTGGCAGGCGCTGCAGTGGCCCAGCCCTTCGACCAGGTATTTGCCGCGCAGCATGGCGGCATCGCCCGAGTCCGCGGCGGCGGGCGCGGGAGTATTGACGGGCGTGGGCGCGAACATCTTGCGCCAGACGCCCAGGGGCCAGCGCATGGACAAGGGCCAGGTGATGCCGTTGGCCTTGTTGGGCTGGTCGACCGGCGCCACGCCGTGCATGAAGTAGGCATAGAGCGCCTTCACGTCATCGGGCGAGACGCGGGCGAAGGACGTGTAGGGCATGGCCGGGTACAGCGAGTGGCCGTCCTTGGCGATGCCCTGGCGCAGGGCGCGGTCGAAGTCCTCGAGCGTGTAGGTGCCGATGCCGGTCTTCTTGTCCGGCGTGATGTTGGTCGAGTAGATGGTGCCCAGCGGCGAGGCGATGCCCAGCCCGCCGGCGTAAGGCTTGCCGCCCGTGGCGGTGTGGCAGGCGATGCAGTCGCCGGCGCGGGACAGGTACTCGCCGCGTTTGATGAGCTGCGTATCGGCCGAAGGATCGGCGGCCCACGCGGCGTTGGCCGTCAGAAGAAAAGCGGCGACGAGGAGATGGCGTTTTTTCATCATGTCGCTCCTTATGCCTGGACCAGCGGGCGGCCCGGGTTCTTCAGGTATTGCTCGCGGATGGCCTTGACCGACCAATACGCCAGCGCGCCGAGCAGGCCCGTGGGGTTGTAGCCCATGTTGTACGGGAAGGTGCTGGCGCCCATGACGAACAGGTTGGGCACGTCCCAGCTTTGCAGATAACGGTTGAGCACGCTGGTCTTGGGGTCGGCGCCCATGATGGTGCCTCCGGTCAGGTGCGTGCTCTGGTAGACGCGCGTGTCCCAGTGCGAGCCGGGCTTGCGCACGCCGACGAAGTACTTCTCCGGCTTCATCGCTTGCGCGACCTTCTCGCCCGCCTGGCCCATGTGCGCGAGCATCTTGAACTCGTTGTCGTGCCAGTCGAAGGTCATGCGCGCCAGCGGCAGGCCGTGCGAGTCCCGGTAGGTCGGGTCCAGTGAAATATAGGCGTCGCGGTAGGCCATGACCGAACCCGATAGGCCGAAGCCGAAGGTGCGCTGGTAGGCATCGACCATGCCGGCCTTCCAGCCCGAGCCCCAGGCGGGCGAGCCGGGCATGGGCGCGGCCTGCTTGATGGGCCGCCCGCCCGTGGTGGCCTGGCGGATCACCGCGCCGCCGATGAAGCCGTAGGGGGCATGATCGAACTGGTCGGCGTTCATGTCGTCGAAGGCCCAGACGCCCGCGCCCGTGCCTTCGAAGGGGTTGAAGTAATTGCCTTTGGGCATGATGATGCGCACGCCGCCGTTCATCTGGTAGGCCAGGTTCTTGCCTACCACGCCTTCGCCGGAGACCGGATCGTAGGGCTTGCCGATGCCCGAGAGCAGCATCAGCCGCGTGTTGTGCAGCTGGAAGGCGGTGAGAATGACCAGGTCGGCGGGCTGCTCGACTTCGTTGCCCTGGGCGTCGATATAGGTGACGCCGGTGGCCATCTTGCCGCTCTTGTCGACGTTGACGCGGGTCACGTACGAGTGGGTGCGCAGCTCGAAGTTGGGTTTTTTCAGCAGCACCGGCAGGATGGTCGTTTGCGGCGAGGCCTTCGAGTACATATAGCAGCCGTAGTTCTCGCAATAGCCGCAGTAGTTGCACGGACCCAGGCGCACGCCGTAGGGGTTGGTGTAGGGCTTGGAGGCGTTGTCGGCCGGCGCGGGATAGGGATGAAAGCCCGCGTCCCTGGAGGCTTTCTCGAACAGTTCCTGTGCGTAGGTCTGCTGCAGCGGGGGCAGCGGGAATTCGTCGGAGCGCGCGCCTTCCAGCGGGTTGCCGCCGGACACGATCTTGCCCTCGATGTTGCCGGCCTTGCCCGAGGTGCCGCAGACTTTTTCAAAGAAGTCGTAGTGCGGCTCCAGGTCCTTGTACGTGACGCCGTGATCCTGCAGCATCATGTCTTTGGGAATGAATTTCTTGCCG
The DNA here is from genome assembly GCF_000382185.1 of Bordetella sp. FB-8. NCBI lineage: Bacteria > Pseudomonadati > Pseudomonadota > Betaproteobacteria > Burkholderiales > Alcaligenaceae > Bordetella > Bordetella sp. FB-8. The sequence goes on from NZ_KB907784.1 coordinate 1,863,932, forward strand.
TAGCGTTCCACCGTGCGGGTGTAAAGCTCCAGTTCCTCCGGCAGATTGCGGTAGTGCATGCCGTTCCAGTGAAAGCCCGCGCCGCCCACGCCGTTGCCCAGCAGGAACGAGCCGTTCTGGCGGTAGGGCACCGCCGTTTCCTGCACGCTGTGGCGGATGGTGACGGTTTCCTTGGACAGGTCCTGAAAGAGCTTGCCGCGCACCGAGTGCGCCAGCTCGTCGAGCGCCTTGGGGTATTCGGCGTCGGTGGGCGTGTCGCGCATGCCCCCGCGCTCCAGCGCCACGACCTTCAGGCCGTCGTTGGTGAGTTCCTGGCCCATGATGGCGCCGGTCCAGCCGAAGCCGACCAGCACCACGTCGACTTTGTCTTTTTTGATGGATGCCATGGTTCAAGCCTTTTCGCCGGAGATGGAAACGGGGCCGTAGGGGTATTTCACGTTGCCCTGTTCGGGCCAGCCCACGAAGTCGCCGCGCGCGCCGGTAAAGCCGATCATCTTCCAGCCCACCATATTTTTGTTGCCGCCGTACTGCGGGTCGGACAGGAAGCCTTCCTTGGTGTTGCCCAGCAGCTGGCCGAAGAAGGTTTTGGACGGCACGTTGGCGAACCGCGGCTTGCCGCCCTCCATGTCCTTGAGGACGTGTTCCTGCGTGGATTTGTCCAGGTCGATGAAGGCCTTGCCGTACTGCTGCTTGCAGTAGGCGTCGCAGTCGGCGATGCCATGGCGGTAGACCTCGCGCGGCACCAGGCTGATCTGCCAGCCGTAGGTGGGGTCGACATCGGGGTGGAATGGGCCCTGCATGTACCAGAGCTTGCCGTGGCCGTAGGGCGTCTGCATTTGGCGGTCGATGAATTCGGGCACGCCCGCCGCGAGGGCGCCCGGTCCGAGCTCGTCCGCGGGGATGAGGTGGTCGACCGCAGCCTGGATGAAGGCCCATTCGGCCTTGTCGAAGTAGGTCGGTGCGTAGGCGGCGCCGGCGGGCGGCGCGTTCGTGAGCGTCTCGGCCTGCGTGGCTTGCAGCGCGGCGCCGGCGGCGAGCGTGGAAGCCGGCACAATGGCCAGGGTTTGAAGAAAGCGCCGGCGTGGCTTGGGTTCGTGCTTATCGGTCATGCGAAGTCTCCGGAAAACGGGAGCCCGGTCATCGGTCGCCAGGATCCCAGACCGATATGACAGAAGGTCGCGTCCCCATATATTGCGATAGAAAGCTTGCAAATCCCTGTTCAGGGCGAAAGTTAATTTGTTAATTTTTGTCGCGGCGGTGCCCTCAAGCAAACGGCCCCCGAAGGGGCCGTGTCGCAAGCCGCGGGTCTTTCAGCCGCCCAGATAGGCTTGCAACACGCGGGGATGGCCCAGCAGTTCGCGGCCGGTGCCCGTCAGGGCCATGGCGCCGTTTTCCAGCACATAGCCGTGCTGTGCGATCTTGAGCGCCTGGCGCACGTTCTGCTCCACCAGGAACAGGGTCAGGCCGGTGCCGTTGATGGCGCGCAGCGCGCGAAAGATCTCCTGCACCACGATGGGCGCCAGGCCCATGGAGGGTTCGTCCAGGAACAGCAGGCGCGGCTTGGCCATGAGCGCGCGGCCGATGGCCAGCATCTGCTGCTCGCCGCCCGACAGGTTGCCGGCCAGGCCCGACAGGCGCTCCTTCAGGCGGGGAAACAGGTGCAGGACATAGTCGAGCTCGCTCGCCGCGGACTTCAGGCCGCGGCGGTAGGCACCCAGTTCCAGGTTTTCCAGGATTGTCATGGTGGTGAGGATGGCCCGGCCCTCGGGCACCTGCACGATGCCGCGCGCGACGATCTGGTGCGGCTTGAGCGGGGTGATGTCCTCGCCCTCGAACAAGACCTTGCCGCGACGCTTGGGCACCAGGCCCGAGAGCGAGAGCAGGGTGGTCGACTTGCCGGCGCCGTTGGCGCCGACCAGGGCGGTGACTTCGCCGGCGTTCAGCGTGAAGTCGATGCCGCGCACGGCTTCGATGTGGCCGTAGTTGATCTCCAGGCCGCGCACTTCCAGCATGGCTTGACTGCTGCTGTTACTCATAGGGGTGCCCTCCTGTCGCTGCGCGACTGCCTCCCCAAGGGAGGATTCGCGCTTGGAGCGGTCCGGCGCGCTCATGCGGCCTCCTCGTCGTCGTCGCGGCCCAGGTAGGCCTCGATCACCTGTTCGTTGTTGCGGATGTCCTCGGGGCCGCCCTCGGCGATGATCTTGCCGAAATTGAGCACGGCGATCCGCTCGCACAGGCCCATCACGAACTGCATGTCGTGCTCGATCATGAGGATGGTGTAGCCGCGGTCGCGGATGGCCTGGATCTCGGTCATGAGCCCGGCGCGCTCGCCGGTGTTCATGCCGGCCACGGGTTCGTCCAGCAGCAGCAGGCGCGGCTCGGTGGCCAGCGCCCGGGCCAGTTCCAGGCGGCGCTGTTCGCCGTAGGACAGGTTGTCGGCCAGATCGTGGGCCTTGTGGTCCAGCTTCATCCAGGACAGCAGCTCGAGCGCACGCTCGCGGGCGCGGGCCTCGTGTTCGCGGTACCTGGGCAGGCCCAGCAGCAGGCTGGCAAAGCCGTAGTTCATGTGCCGGTAGGCGCCCACCACCACGTTCTGCAGCAGCGTCATTTCCTTGAACAGGCGGATGTTCTGGAAGGTGCGCGCGATGCCCAGCCGCGTGATCTGGTGCGGCTTCTTGCGCAGGATGTCCTGGCCGTCGAAGGCGATGCCGCCGGAAGTCGGGTCCAGCAGGCCGGTGATGAGATTGAAGACCGTGGTCTTGCCGGCGCCGTTGGGGCCGATCAGGCCGTAGATGGCGCCTTGCGGCACCTTGATGTTGACGTCGCGCAGCACATGCAGGCCACCGAAGCTCTTGGAGAGGGAGGAGATCTCAAGCATGATCGTCGTCCTTGTCGGCATGCGGCTGGCCGCCGGGGCGCCCCAGGGCGGGCGAACCCCCCTGGGCGGCAGCAAGCCCGGAGGGCGCGGCGTGGGGGACTTTTCTTAACCAGCGCTTGAAGCGGGCAGGGTCCCAGATGCCTTGTGGCAGGAACAGCACGATGAGCACCAGGATGAGGCCGTTGACGATCAGCTTGTAGTCGCCCAGGGCGCCCAGCGCCTGGGGCAGCAGCGAAATGATGAGGGCGCCCAGGATGGGGCCGGTCAGGCCGCCGATGCCGCCCAGGATGGCCATGGTCAGGATTTCGACGCCGCGGTCAAAGCCGTATTCGGTAGGCCCGATGAAGAAGTTCAGGTGGGCGTTCAGGCCGCCGGCCAGGCCCGCGATGATCGCGCCGCCCACGAAGGCCAGCATCTTGGTGGTGCGCACATTGATGCCCATCAGGCCTGCCGCGGTCTCGTCGCCGCGGATGGCATCGAAGGCGCGCCCCACCTTGGAGGCACGCACGCGCCACAGGATAAAGAGCACGACCAGGACGGACAGCAGCACGTGCCATCCCTGCGTGAGTTGCGGAATGCCGTTCAGGCCCATCGCGCCGCCCGTGAGGGAATCGGTGTTCAGGATGACGACGCGCACCACTTCGCCGAAGGCCAGGGTGGCGATCGCCAGGTAGACCCCCGACAGGCGGATGAGCGGCAGGCCGATGATGACGGCGATGACGGCCGGCAAGGCCATGCCCCCGGCCAGCGACACAAAGAACGGCGTGCCGGCGTTCATCGTGAGCAGCGAGGACGTATAGGCGCCGATGCCCAGGAAGGCCGCGTTGGCCACGGCCAGCATGCCGCAGTCCAGCGTGAGCCAGATGGAGAATGCCAGCAGGATGTTGGTGCCCAGGGTGAGCACCAAATTGCTGTAGACATCCCAGAAGTTTTGAAGGTCCATAGTTGTTACCCGAGCGAGCCGCCAGGCCGCCCTAAGGCGAGCGACAAGTGCCCCCTGGGGGGCCGCGAACACGAAGTGTGAGTAGGGGGAGACATAGTTACCCGAGCGAGCCGCCAGGCCGCCCTAAGGCGAGCGACAAGTGCCCCCTGGGGGGCCGCGAACACGAAGTGTGAGTAGGGGGAGACATAGTTACCCGAGCGAGCCGCCAGGCCGCCCTAAGGCGAGCGACAAGTGCCCCCTGGGGGGCCGCGAACACGAAGTGTGAGTGGGGGGGGCCATTTTCATGCCTTGCGTTGGACCACTTTGCCGAACAGGCCTTGCGGGCGGATCAGCAGGATGAGGAACAGCAGGCCGAAGGCTACCGCGTCGCGCATGGTCGAGCCTATGTACGCCACCGACAGCACCTCGGTAAAGCCCAGGAACAGCCCCGCCAGCATGGCGCCCAGGATGTCGCCCATGCCGCCCAGGATGATCACGGCGATACCTTTTTGCAGCATGGTTCCGCCCATCAGGGGGAAGACGGCGTTGGACGACAGGCCGATCATCACGCCGGCCAGCCCGCCCAGCGCGGACGCGGTGGCGGACGTGACCAGAAAGGTCTGCTCGACGTTGATGCCCAGCAGCCAGGCGGCCTTGGGCGATTCGGCGATGGCGCGCAGCGCGCGGCCGAACTGCGTGCGCCGCATGACGAACATCAGCACGGCCATCAGCACGAAGGACACCACGACGATGCCGATGTCGATCGCGGCGATATGCACGCCCGCGATCACCAGATCATGCTGGGGTATGGTGCTGACGGGGAAACGCTGGTTGTCCGCGCCGAACACGGCCTGTATGCCGTTGCTCAGGATGATCGCGATGCCGATAGTGGCGATCATGGGGATGAGGTGGGGGGAGTTGCGTTTGCGCAGCGGCTTGAGCACCAGCACGTCGATTGCGGCGCCGCACAGGCCCGAGACGACCATGGCCACGACGATGGCCAGCCACAGCGGCAGTCCCAGGTGCGTGATGACGGCCAGCGCGGCATAGGCGCCCACCATGAACACCGCGCCGTGCCCCAGATTGATGACGCCCAGCACGCCGAAGACCAGCGTGAATCCCAGGGCGAACAGCGCATACACGCAGCCCAGGGACAGGGCGTTGACGAATTGTTGTTCAAGCATGACGGTCGATCCCGAAGACATAAACGCATAAGGGCGACACGGGGTCGCCCTTATGCGGCTAGGCTAACGCCGCGGTTACTTCACGATGGTGTATTGACCACCCTTGGTCACGCTGATGATCGGGGTCTGGTCGGCGTCGTAGCCGGCCGGCTTGCCCGTCTTGCTGTTCTTGGCCTGGACGAACTTGAAGGGGCCGGTGGCGCCCGTCCACTGCACGGTGGCCAGGGCATTGCGCAAGTCGGCGCGGTCCTTGGCGAGGTTGCCCGTGAAGTGCATCTTCTTCATGGCGGCGGCGGCGATATACATGCCGTCATAGGCCTGCGCCGAGAACTGGTCGGGATCGGCGTGGAACTTGGCCTTGTAGGCGGCGATGAACTTGGTGTTCTGCGGCGAGTCGTTGCTCAGCGACCACGGGCTGCCCACCCACAGGTTGTCCGACGCCGCGCCCGGGGCCAGGCTAAAGAGCTTGGGCGAGTTCATGCCGTTGCCGCCGATGAAGGGCACATTGATGCCCAGTTGGCGGGCCTGCGCGACGATGGGGCCGCCTTCGGCGATCAGCGCCGACAGCACGATGGCGTCGGGGTTGGTGCTCTTGATCTTGGTGAGCTGGGCCTTGAAGTCCACGTCGCCGGTCGAGAAGGTCTCGGTGTCGGTGGTGGCGATGTGATCGTCGGCCAGGGCCTTTTTGAAGATCTCGTAGCCGCCCTTGGAGAACGCGTCGTTGTTGGCGTACATTACGGCCACTTTCTTCAGGCCGAGCTTGGCCTTGGCCGTCTTGACCGTGACGGGGATGACCGCCGATTCGGTGACCGAATCGCGGAAGATGTAGTTGCCCGGATCGGTGATGCCGTCCACCGTGTTCGAGGTGCCGAACGCCACGACCTTGGCGGCCTGGGCCAGGGGCTGGGCCGACAGGGCGCTGTTCGAGAGCGTGGGGCCGAAGACCATCAGGACCTTGTCCTGGAAGATCAGTTTCTTGAAGGCATTGATGGCCTCTTCTTTCTTGGTCTGTTCGTCCTCGACGATCAGCTTGATCTTGTTGCCGTTGATGCCGCCCGCGGCATTGATCTGGTCGGCGGCCAGTACGAAGCCATTGCGGATGTTGTTGCCGTATTGGGCGGCGCCGCCCGTGAGGGCTTCGGTCACGCCGATCTTGATGTCGGCGGCATGGGCGGAACAGGCGATCAGCGCAGCAGCAACAGGCGCAAGTTTGAACACGAATTTCATGGGGGCGGATCCTTGAATGGGTTTGTCTCGGATTAGGTATACCGGCCGAAGGCACGGAGGCAACATCGTGGCGGGTTGACCAGGCTGCCGGGGTTTGTGATAGTACACCTATTGTTGCGAATCAATACACAGGGTTGTCCAGTGAGCGTATCTCCATCCGAATTGACCGCCGTGCTGATCGGCGCGCCCACCGATGTCGGGGCGGGTTCCCGCGGTTCGTCCATGGGGCCCGAGGCCCTGAGGGTAGCGGGCATCGCCCAGATGCTCGCGCGCCGCGGCCTGGCGGTGCGGGACGTGGGCAATCTGCACGGCCCGGGCAACCCCTGGCTGCCGCCCGAGGACGGCTATCGGCATTTGCAGGAGGTGGTGGCCTGGAACCAGTTGACGCACGACGCCGTGTACGAGGTGCTGCAGGCCGGCGAACTGCCGGTGCTGCTGGGCGGCGACCACAGCCTGGGCATCGGGTCCATCAGCGCGGTGGCCCGTCACTGCGCCGAGGCCGGCCGCAAGCTGCGCGTGCTGTGGCTGGACGCGCATGCCGATTTCAACACCAGCGCGATCACGCCGACCGGCAATATCCACGGCATGCCCATGGCCTGCCTGTGCGGCGACGGTCCGGCGGAGCTGATCTCCATGGCCGGCCGCGTCCCCGCGATTGAGTCGTCCTGGGTGCGGCAGATCGGCATACGCAGCGTCGACGAAGGCGAGCGCCAGCGGGTGCGCGCCACGCGGCTTGGTGTCTACGACATGCGCCATCTGGACGAAGCCGGGATGCGCGCGGTGATGGAGTCGGCCCTGGCGGGGCTCGATGACGACACCCATCTGCATGTGAGCTTTGACGTGGACTTCCTCGACCCGGAGATCGCGCCGGGCGTGGGCACGACGGTGCCGGGCGGGCCGACCTACCGCGAGGCCCAGTTGTGCATGGAAATGATCGCCGATACCGGGCGGGTGCGTTCGCTGGACATCGTCGAACTGAACCCGGCCCTGGATGTGCGCAACCGCACGGCCGAGGTGGCCGTGGAACTGGTGGAAAGCCTGTTCGGCAAGTCCACGCTGATCCGCGAGCGCAAGTCGTGACGGGCCGGCGGGGTGAAGGCCCCGATTAAAATCGGGGTATGAGTCCTGCCATTTCCGCTTCTTCCGGTGGCCGCGTGGTCAATATCGCGGCCTATAAATTCGTCACGCTCGATGAGCTGCCCGCCCTGCGCGAGCCTCTGCGCGAGCGGGCGATCACGCTCGGCTTGAAAGGCACGGTGCTGCTGGCGCCCGAGGGCATCAATCTGTTCCTGGCCGGGTCGGGCCACGCCATCGAAGGCTTTCTGCATTGGCTGCGCGGCGACGCGCGCTTTGCCGATTTGCAGGTCAAGTTCAGCCAATCGGATACAGTGCCCTTTGCCAGGATGCGGGTCAAGATCAAGCGCGAGATCATCCGCATGGATCATCCGGCGATACGCCCGCAGGCAGGCCGTGCGCCCGGCGTGGACGGGCCGACGCTGGCGCGCTGGCTGGCTCAGGGCCGCGACGACGCGGGCCGCGAGGTGCTGATGCTGGACACCCGCAATGCTTTCGAGGTGGACGTGGGCACGTTCGAAGGCGCGGTCGATTGGCGCATTGCGCGCTTTACGCAGTTTCCCGCGGCGCTGCGCGAGCACCTGGGCGAACTGCAGGACAAGACGGTGGTGAGCTTTTGCACCGGCGGCATCCGCTGCGAGAAGGCCGCCATCTACATGGCCCAGGCGGGCGTGCCGCACGTCTATCAGCTCGAAGGCGGGATCCTGAAGTATTTCGAGGAAACCGGGGGCGCAGGGTTTACGGGGCGGTGCTTCGTTTTCGACGAACGTGTTTCGCTGGATCCGGCGCTGGCGCCTGAGCGCGATCCCGCGGGCTGACGGCGGCCTCCGCCAGCTCGCGGAACCCTTGCTCCTGCGCAGAGGTTTCGCCCGCGCGAAACACCAGCCACATCGCCGACTTGGCTTCCTTCTCGCGCAGCGGCCGGTACGCCACGCCGTTGACCTCGATGCTGCGCAAGGCCTGCGGCACCAGCGCAACCCCCAGTCCCGCGGCGACCAGACCCACGATGGTCGACACCGCGCGTGCCTCCTGCGTGACGCGCGGCACGAAGCCCGCGCGGCGGCACAGCGACATGATCTGGTCGTAGACGCCCGTGCCGCTTTCCTGGGGGTACATGACGAAACCGTCGTCGGCCAGGTCGCGGGCCGACAGGGGGCCTGTGCCGCCGGCCAGGCGATGCTGCGGCGGCAGGGCGACGACGAGCGCGTCTTCCAGCAGGCGCAGGGTGCGCAGCGTGGGAGGCAGGTTGGGCGCCGTGGCGCCGCGCACCAGGGCCAGGTCCAGGCGGCGGTCGAGCATCGCGGCCAGCTGATCGTGGGTGGTCAGCTCCTCGATGCGCAGATGCACGCCGGGCCAGCGCTGGCGGTAGGTGTGGATCAGGTGGGTAATGAGCGGGGTCAGGGCGGCTGAATTGACCAGGCCGATACGCAGTTCGCCCAGCTCGCCGCGTTGCACGCGGGCGGCGATGGCGCCGACGCGCTCGGCCTGGGCGAGCAGCGCCCGGGCTTCGGGCAGCAGGGCCTGGCCGGCCGGCGTCAGCTCGACCCGGCGGTTGCTGCGCTCGAACAACTTGGCGCCGAGTTCTTCTTCCAGCACGCGGATCTGATGGCTCAGCGGCGGCTGGGCCATGTTCAGGCGCAACGCGGCGCGGCCGAAGTGCAGGGTCTCGGCCAGGACGGTGAAGTAGCGGATGCGGCGCAGATCCATGATATCGATTATGTATCAATCACGAATAAAACGATATTGGACGCAAGATGGCAATCTTGGCGATGATGCAAGCTCCAGGCCCAACGCTTGATGAACGAGAAGGTTGAAATTCATGGCTGCGCAATATGCCCCGGCGCCCCTGGCGCCCGCTTCCCTAGCCGACGGGGCGGTCGGCACGATGGCCGGCGGCCGCGCGCCGGGCGCGGAGTCCGGCCGCAAGATCGAACACGGCACGGCACAGTTTGTGCTCGCCAATGTCGCTTTGTTCGCGGCAGGCCTGGCGACGTTCGCGTTGCTGTATTGCGTGCAGCCGCTATTGCCGCTTTTTTCGCAGGATTTCCACATCAGCGCGACGCAGGCCAGCCTGTCGTTGTCGCTGACGACGGGCTTGCTGGCCGTGTCGCTGCTGGTGGCCGGGCCCATTTCAGAGGCCTGGGGCCGCAAGCCGATGATGGCGACCTCGCTGCTGCTATCGGCCGTGCTGGCCCTGGCGAGCGCGCAATTGCACAGCTGGGGGACGTTCCTGGCCGCGCGGGCGCTGATGGGCGTGGCCATGAGCGGCTTGCCGGCCGTGGCGATGGCCTATGTGGGCGAGGAAATGCACCCGCGCACTCTGGGCCTGGCGATGGGCCTGTATGTGGGCGGGTCGGGACTGGGGGGCATGTCCGGCCGTCTGCTGGTCGGGGTGATGACCGATTTCTGGGGCTGGCGCACGGCGCTGACGGTGATGGGCCTGGTGGGTATCGCGTGCGGTGCGATCTTCTGGCGCTGCCTGCCGGATTCGCGCAATTTCGTGCGCAGCCCCCTGAGCTTTAAAACGTTGTCCAGAACCTATGCCACGCACCTGCGCGACGGCGTGCTGCCCTGGCTGTTTGCCGAAGGACTCATCGTGACGGGCGGGTTCGTGACCATTTACAACTACATCGGCTATCGGCTGGTGGCGCCGCCGTTTTCCCTCAATCAGACGGAAATCGGCCTGATTTTCGTCGTGTATCTGTTCGGGATCGCCAACTCGGCTTTCATGGGATCGCTCTCTACGCGTTTCGGGCGGCATCGGCTGCTGCCGTTCACCTTCGGTTTGATGCTGTTGGGGATCCTGCTGACCTGCGGCGGATCGCTGCGGATGATCGTGGCCGGCATCGCGGTGCTGACGGTGGGCTTCTTCGGCGCGCACTCCATGGTCAGCGCCTGGGTGGGCGCGCGGGCCAAAGTGGGCAAGGCGCAGGCCTCGTCCTTGTATCTGTTCGCCTACTACATGGGGTCCAGCGTGATGGGTTCGCTGGGTGGCCTGTTCTGGACCTGGGGCGGCTGGCCCGGGGTGGCGGCGATGACGGGGTTGCTGGTCGCGGCCGGCATCGCGGTCGCGGGGATGCTCGGCAGGCTGCCCGCGCTGCAGCCCGAAAAAGCCTGAAGAAAAAGGCTCCCGCGAGGGAGCCTTTTGGGTTGGGCGTAACCGGTGGCGGCGTTCAGCGCACGCGCATGCCCGGCTCGGCGCCCGGGAAGGGTTCGAGCACGTAGATGCCGGGGTTGGCGGCTTCGTCCGCATGGCTGGCGGCCAGCACCATGCCTTCGGAGACGCCGAACTTCATCTTGCGCGGCGCCAGGTTGGCCACCATCACGGTGAGCTTGCCGATCAGGTCGGCAGGCTCATAGGCCGACTTGATGCCCGAGAACACATTGCGGTGGCGGCCTTCGCCCACGTCCAGCGTCAGGCGCAGCAGCTTGGTCGAGCCCTCGACGTGTTCGCAGTTGACGATCTTGGCGATACGCAGGTCGACCTTGGCGAAGTCGTCGATGGCGATGGTCTCGGCCAGCGACTCGCCGCCGGGCACCGTCGCGGGGGCATCGGGCGCGGCCTGGGGGCCCTCTTCAGGCGGTTCGAACAGGTCGTCGAGCATCTTGGGCTCCACGCGCTGCATCAGATGCTTGAAGGGGGCGACGGTCTGCGGCAGCTTGCCGGCATCGCTCCAGACGAAATCGGCCGCGTTGCCGAACAGCTCGCGCGCCACGCGGCGTGACAGTTCGGGCAGCACCGGGGCCAGCATCACCGACAGGGCCTTGAAGCCGGCCAGGGCGCGCGAGCAGATGTCCTGCAACTGCGCGCGGCGGGCCGCGTCGGCGTTGGCCCAGTCCTTGGCCAACACCCAGGGCTGGGCCGCGTCGAAAGCCTGGTTGATGCGGTCGGCGATGGCCATGATCTCGCGGATGGCGCGGTTGTACTCGCGCGCCTCGAAGGCCGCGCGGGCGGCCTCGGCAGCGGCGGCGTACTCGGCCGACAGCGCAGCGGTATCGCCCTGCGCAGTGTCCAGATACGCCAGCGCGCCGTCGAAATACTTGGTGATGAAGTTGGCCGCGCGGCTGGCGATGTTGATGTATTTGCCGACCAGATCGCTGTTGACGCGGGCGATGAAGTCCTCGGGGTTGAAGTCCAGGTCTTCAACCTTGGCGTTGAGCTTGGCGGCCAGGTAATAGCGCAGCCATTCGGCGTTCATGCCGATTTCCAGGTAGCGCAGCGGCGAGATGCCGGTGCCGCGGCTCTTGGACATTTTTTCGCCGCTCACCGTGATGAAGCCGTGCACATTGACCGCGTCGGGCGTCTTGCGGCCGGCGAACTTGAGCATGGCGGGCCAGAACAGCGCGTGGAAATAGATGATGTCTTTGCCGATGAAGTGCACTTGCTCGGTCGTGCCGTTCGGGTCGAGCAGGGCGTCGAAGTCCAGACCCTTGAGCGCGCAATAGGCCTTGAGCGAGGCCAGGTAGCCCACCGGCGCATCTAGCCACACATAGAAGTACTTGCCCGGCGCGTCGGGGATCTCGATGCCGAAGTAGGGCGCCTCGCGCGAGATGTCCCAGTCGCCCAGGCTCGATTCCCCGCCTTGCGCGCCCACCCATTCACGCGTCTTGCCGAGCATTTCGGACTGCAGGTGCGGCGTGCCCTGGGCGTTGCTGCCGGCCGTCCATTCGCGCAGGAATTGCACGCAGCGCGGGTCGGACAGCTTGAAGAAGAAGTGCTCGGACGACTTGAGCACCGGCGTGGCGCCGGTCAGCGCCGAATACGGGTTGATGAGGTCGGTGGGGGCGTAGGCCGCGCCGCAGACTTCGCAGGAGTCGCCGTATTGATCCTTGGCGTGACACTTGGGGCATTCGCCCTTGATGTAGCGGTCGGCCAGGTACATGCCCTTGACCGGGTCGTAGAACTGCTCGATGTCGCGCGTGGCGATCAGGTCCTGGGCCTTGAGCGCGCGATAGATGTCCTGCGACAGGGCCGTGTTTTCTGGCGTGTCGGTCGAGTGCCAGTGGTCGAACTTGACGTGAAAGCCGTCCAGGTACTGCGGGCGCTCGGCGGCATAGCGCGCCACCAGCTGTTGTGGGGTGATGCCTTCCTTCTCGGCCTTGAGCATGATGGGCGCGCCGTGCGCATCGTCGGCGCCCACGAAGTGCACCGTATGCCCGGCCATGCGCATGGCCCGCACCCAGATGTCGGCCTGGATGTATTCCATGATGTGGCCGATGTGGAAGGAGCCGTTGGCGTACGGGAGGGCGGTGGTGACGAATAGCGTGCGGGACGTCATGACTTGGGCTTTTTTTGTTCTGGAGAAGAAAATAAGCCTCAGATTTTAGAGGCTTTGCGGCATTTGAGTTCTTGAGCCGCCGTCGGCAGGACTGCGGGCGTTCCGATGCTCGCCCGGTGGGCTGCGGATGGCCGCCCCGTGCTTCGGACTCCCTTCGTCCTGTCGAGGGCTCATGGTTTCAATGCATGCGAGGCCTTAAAACCGTCGAATGAGGCCGCTACGAGCCGAGGACCCCGGAGCAATCCGAAGCGCGGGGCGGCCAACCACTGCCGCGGAAGCGGCGAGCATCGGAATTGCGCAGGGCAGCCTCGGCGCCTTAAGAACCGATGTTTTAAGGCGGGCAAAATTCAGCGGATCTCGCGCGCCTGGACGTCGATGACGTCGGTGGCGGCCTTGGCGTAAGGCTGGCCGGGTGCGTTGAACGGATGCATCGGGCCGCGCCGCTGCTGCCAGTAGCCGCGCACGCCGAAAGGCTTGCCGCGCAGCCGGGCCACGATGTAGAGCAGGCCTATCGCGATGGCCGTCGAGACCATGAAGATGATCGCCATGGCCGCGCCGATCAGGGCGATGGCGGCCAGGCATAGATTGCGCAGCAGGCGGGGGAGAAAGTGGTTCATGGTGATATCCGCTATTCTTGCGGGATGAGCGGCGGGCGCAATGATCCCAAGCCCGCCCAAGCCGATCTAGATATCAATGAGTATAACGACAGAGCAAGTCCGTGCCGCGCTGCGCGCGGCACATGATCCTTACAGTCGATTGCCGTTGGCCGCATCTGTAAAAGATCGTGACATCCAAGCGGGGCCCGCCGGGCTGGCCGTGCGCATCGAGTTGGGCTACCCGGCCGGCTATGCCCAGGCCGAAGTGGCCCAGATCGCACGCCAGGCGCTGGCCGCGGCCGGCGCGCCCGAGGCCCGGGTGACGGTGGCGTGGTCGGTCGGCGCGCACGCGGTGCAGGCTACGCTCAAGCCGCTGACGGCGGTGCGCAATATCATCGCGGTGGCCTCGGGCAAGGGCGGGGTGGGCAAGAGCACCACGGCCGTGAACCTGGCCCTGGCCCTGGCGGCCGATGGCGCGCGCGTGGGTGTGCTGGACGCCGACGTCTACGGCCCGAGCGTGCCGCTGATGCTCGGCCTGAAGGACAAACCGGTCAGCAAGGACAATAAGTCCATGGAACCCCTGCAGGCCCACGGCATCCAGGCCAACTCCATTGGCCTGCTGGTGGACGCCGATTCGCCCATGATCTGGCGCGGCCCCATGGCCACCCAGGCGCTGGAGCAGCTGCTGCGCCAGACCAACTGGGGCGGCCTGGACTACCTGCTGATCGACATGCCGCCCGGCACGGGCGACATCGCCCTGACTTTGGCGCAGAAGGTGCCGGTGGTGGGCGCCATCATCGTCACCACGCCGCAGGACATCGCGCTGCTCGATGCCCGCAAAGGCCTGAAGATGTTCGAGAAGGTCGACGTGCCGGTGCTGGGTGTGGTCGAGAACATGGCCATGCATATCTGCACCCAGTGCGGCCATGTGGAGCACATTTTCGGCGAAGGCGGTGGCCAGCGCATGGCCGCGCAATACGGCGTGGCCTGGCTGGGCAGCCTGCCGCTGGCCCTGGCCATCCGCGAGCAGGCCGACTCCGGTACGCCCATCGTGGCGGCCCAGCCCGATGGCGAAGCCGCCGGCCTCTACCGCGGCATCGCCCGCAAGCTGGCGGCCCTGGTGGCCGGCCTGCCGCGCGACATGGCGGGCAAGCTGCCGGATGTGGTGGTCAAGCCGGCGTAAGCGGGGGGGCAGGCCGGGCGCGGCGCACGCCGATCCAAGCGGATGTTTACAATGGCCGGCCATATTGGAGGCCTACTTTCATGAGCATCAAGAGCGACCGTTGGATACGCCAGGCCGCCCAGGCCGGCATGATCGAGCCTTTCGAGGCCGGCCAGGTGCGCTGCGTCAATGGCGAGCGCATCGTCAGCTACGGCACCAGCAGCTACGGTTACGACGTGCGCTGCGCCAAAGAATTCAAGATCTTCACCAACATCAACTCGACCATCGTCGATCCCAAGGCCTTCGATGAGAAGTCCTTCGTGGACTTCACGGGCGATGTCTGCATCATCCCGCCCAATTCGTTCGCCCTGGCGCGCACGATGGAGTATTTCCGCATTCCGCGCAGCGTGCTCACGATCTGCCTGGGCAAGAGCACCTATGCGCGCTGCGGCATCATCGTCAACGTGACCCCGCTCGAGCCGGAATGGGAAGGCCACGTCACGCTCGAGTTCTCCAATACCACGCCGCTGCCGGCCAAGATCTACGCCGGCGAGGGCTGCGCCCAGTTCCTGTTTCTGGAAAGCGACGAGGTCTGCGAGACTTCCTACGCCGATCGCGGCGGCAAGTACCAGGGCCAGCGCGGGGTCACGCTGCCACGCACCTGAAGCGGGGGGCGTTCAGCGGCCGGGCGGTGCCTGGCCGAGCACGCTCCACAGCCGTTCGGCCACGGGCGACATCGCGTTGGGCTGGCGGTACAGGCAGATTTCCACCGGAACATCCCAGGAAGGTCCGCCGGCCCGCAGCAGCCGGCCCTGGGCCAGATCCTCGCGCACCAGCATGTCCGGCAGCCAGGCGATGCCCCGGCCTTGCAGCGCCATCGAGCGCAGCAGCACGGCATGGGGCGCGACGAAGGTTTCCCTCAGGGTCAGCTCCGGGCTGTGCCGCAGCTTGTGCTGCACGATGCGCCCCAGGCCCGATGCGCCGTCGTAGGCCAGCAGCGGCATGGAGCCCTTGCCTTGCAGCGCGTGGGCAGGCTGCGCGGCAGCTTCGGATGCCGCGGCGCTGACGGGTACAAGCACGTCCGTGCCCAGCTTTGCCACGGGGTAGTCCAGCTCGTCCATGCGGCTGGCCGATTGCGGGTACCGGTGGCAGAGCAGGAACTGCACGCGCCGCTGCATCATGAGATCCTCGCAGGCCTGGAAACTGTCGGACATCATCTGGATGGCGCCCACGTCCAGGCCGGATTCCAGGTTGACCAGCCACTGCGGGAAGAACATCAGCGACAGCGTGTGCGTGGCCGCGAACCGCAGACTGGCGGCTTCCTGCGCGTGCGCCAGGCGCGCCTTGATGCGGGCCGCTTCCAGGTCGGCCAGCACCTGCAGCAGCAGCGGCCGGAATTTCTGGCCCGCGGCGGTCAGCTCTGTGGGATGGGCGCTGCGGTCGAAAAGCTCCACCCCCACCCATTCTTCCAGGGCGCGGATGTGCCGGCTGAATGCCGGCTGCGCGATGGAACGCACTTCGGCGGCGCGCGAAAAACTGCCCGTTTCGGCCAGGGCGCAGAAGTCTTCCAGCCATTGCATGTCGAGCGGACGGTTGCCGGGACCCATATGGTGCGAAGCAGCAGAGATAGTTGTATGCGATTCGAGTATTGGACGGCGGGCGCGGCCGCCCCAATCATGGCGTCATTCCGACACGCACAAATTGGAGACGCCCATGCCTTCCATCCAGAACTACCGGGGCATTATCCCCGCAATTTCCTGCCCGTTCACGGACGATCACCGCATCGACGAACCCGCCCTGCGCCGGCTTGCCGGCTGGCTGGCTGGCCACAAGGGGGTCGTGGCCGTGATGACCAACGGCCATACCGGCGAGGTGTTCTCGCTGACCCCGGCCGAGCGCGCCCAGGTCACGCACATCGTGGCCGACGAACTGCGCGGGCGCCTGCCGGTGATTTCATCCATCGTCTGCGAGGGTGTCATCGAGGCGGCCGAGCATGCCCGCGCCGCGCGCGAGGCGGGCGCGGCGGCACTGGACGTGATGCCGCCGCACCACTGGCTGCGTTTTGGCTTTACCTCCGGACATGCTCTGCAGTATTTCGAGGCCATCCACACAGCGGCTCCCGACCTGGATCTGGTGTGTCACGTCTATCCGGCCTGGACGCGCGCGGCCTACTCGTCGCAGCTGCTGGCCGACCTGGCCCGGTTGCCCTACGTGCAGGCCTTCAAGGTGGGCCAGCGCGACATGAACAAATATGCACGCGATATCCAGGCACTGCGCGAGGCCGACGCTTCCAAGGCCATACTCACCTGTCATGACGAATATCTGCTGGCCTCGATGGTGCAGGGCGTGGACGGCGCGCTCGTGGGCTTTGCCACGTTCATCCCGCAGCTCATCATCGATTTGTGGGAGGCAGTCAAGGCCGGCGACCTCAAGCGCGCCCAGGCCATCCAGGCCGTCATCACGCCGCTCAAGGACGCGGTGTACGGCGGCGGCGAACCCACCGGCGAAGCGCATGCGCGTATGAAGGCCGGCATGCATCTGGCCGGCGTGATCGACAATCCCGCGGTGCGCCCGCCCACCGAAGCGCCGGGCAAGGCCGAGCTCGATGCCCTGCGCGCCGCGGTGGCCCAGGCCGGCCTGCTCAAGCGCTGACCGCAGTCCGGCACGCGGCGTTTCGCCGCGCGCCAGAGCCGCCCGGCCGGGCGGCGCATTATCAAAAGAGGAGACACAAAAATGAAAATGAAATTCATGCTGCACGTGGCTTTTGCCGCGCTGGCCGGCCTGGGCGGTTTTGCCGCCCAGGCCAAGTATCCCGACCATCCTGTGCGGGTCATCATCCCCTTCCCGCCGGGCGGCACGCTGGACTTGCTGGGGCGCGAACTGGCGCAGAAACTGGGGCAGCAGACCGGGCAGAGCTTCATCATCGAGAACCGCGCCGGGGGCAACGGCGTGATCGGCGCCGATGTCGTGACCCAGTCCAAGCCCGACGGCTATACCTTGCTGTTCAATGCCTCGACGTTCATCACGGCGCCCATGACGATGAAGTCGCCGCCCTACAACGTGCAAAAGAACTTCACGCCCATCGCTATGGTGGCCAAGGCGCCGCTGGCGGTATCGGTGAACAAGAATCTGCCCGTGACCGATATCGCGGGCCTGCTGGCGTATTCCAAGAGCCATCCCGGCATGACGTTCGCCGTGGGTTCCATCGGTTCGGCCGGTCATCTGGGCACCGAGCTGCTCAAGCGCGAGGGCGGGCTGAACTATATGGTGGTGCCCTACAAGGGCACGGCGCCCGCCTTCCAGGATCTGATCGGCGGGCAGATCGACGGCTTCATCGATCCGGTGCTGGGCGCGCTGGAGTCCTACAAGAGCGGCCTGCTCAAGATCCTGGCCGTGACTTCCGATAAGCGCCTGCCCAATCTGCCCGAGGTGCCGACCGTGGCCGAGACCCTCCCCGGCTACCAGGCCTATAGCTGGTACGGCCTGTGGGGACCCGCGGACGTGCCGGCCGCGGTCGTCGCCAAACTCAATGCCCAGGTCAACACGGCGCTGGCCGCGCTCGAACCCAAGTACGCGGCGCTGGGCTTGCTGCTGACGCCGGGCAGCGTTGCCGATTTCGTCAAGTTCCAACGCGAGGACATGGCTCGTTCGCGCAAGCTCATCGAAGAAGGTCACATCCGTGTCCAATGACGATTCCGACCGCGCGCTGGCCGTGGTGACCGGCAGCGGCGCGGGCATAGGCCTGGCCATCGCGCAGCGCCTGCTGGCCTCGGGCTGGCGCGTGGCGGGCCTGGACATCGGCCCGGCCGCGACGGATCACCCGGCCTACCGCCACGTGGCGGTGGACCTGTGCGATCCCCTGGCCACCCGAGCTGCCTGCGCGGCGCTGCAGGATGCCGGTGCGCTGGTGCATGCGGCGGGCATTCTGCGGGTGGGCACGCTGGAACAGCTGGCCCCGGCCGACGGCCTGCGCATGTGGACGCTGCATGTCGATGCGGCGACGCGCCTGGCCCAGGCCCTGATGCCGGCCATGGCCGGACGGGGCGCGGGCCGGGTGGTGCTGGTCGGCAGCCGGGTGGCCCAGGGCATGCCGGGCCGCAGCCAGTACGCGGCCACCAAGGCGGCCCTGGTGGCCATGGCGCGCAGCTGGGCGGCCGAATTCGCCGCGCGCGGCGTGACGGTCAATGTGGTGTCGCCCGCCGCCACGCAGACCGGCATGCTGAGCGATCCGGCGCGGGCCGCCAGCCTGCCGCGCCTGCCGCCCATCGGCCGCCTGATCCAGCCGCCGGAGATCGCCGCGCTGGTCGATTTCCTGCTCAAGCCCGAGGCCGCGGCCATCACCGGGCAAGACATCGCGATCTGCGGCGGCGCTTCGCTGCCGCGCTGAAAGATGCGCATTCCTTGAACTTCCAGACCAAGAGACCTTTCATGAAAATCGTGGACATCCGCGAATCCACCCGACCGATATGCTCGGACATCCGCAACGCCTATATCGACTTCACCAAGATGACCTTGAGCCTGGTCGCGGTGGTGACCGATGTCATCCGCGACGGCAAGCCGGTTGTGGGCTACGGCTTTAACTCGAATGGCCGCTACGGCCAGGGCGGTCTGATCCGCGACCGCTTTCGTCCGCGCGTGCTCGAGGCCGATCCGGCCTCGCTGCGGGATGACACGGGCGAGAACCTCGACCCGCACAAGATCTGGCAGCGCATGATGATCAACGAGAAGCCCGGCGGCCACGGCGAGCGCTCGGTGGCGGTGGGCACGATGGACATGGCGGTCTGGGACGCGGTCGCCAAGATCGCCGACAAACCGCTGTATCAGCTGCTGGCCGAGCGCCACGGCAACGGCCGGGCCGATCCGCGCGTGTTCGTCTACGCGGCGGGCGGCTACTACGATCCCCGCAAGGGTCTGGACGGGCTGCGGGCCGAAATGACCGGCTACCTCGAGCGCGGATACTCGGTGGTCAAGATGAAGATCGGCGGGGCCACGCTGGCCCAGGACTGCGAGCGCATCGAGTCGGTGCTCAAGATACTCGGTCCGGGGCAGCAGCTTGCGGTCGATGCCAACGGCCGCTTCGATCTGGAGACCGCCGTTGACTATGCCCGCGCGCTGTCGGCCTATCCGCTCTTCTGGTATGAGGAGGCGGGCGATCCGCTGGATTACGCGCTGCAGGCCAAATTGGCCGAGGTCTATGAGGGGCCGATGGCCACGGGCGAGAATCTGTTCTCGATGCAGGACGCGCGCAATCTGATCCGCTATGGCGGCATGCGCCCCGACCGCGATTGGCTGCAGTTCGACTGTGCGCTGAGCTATGGGCTGGTGGAGTATCTGCGCACGCTGGACATGCTCAAGGAGTATGGCTGGTCGGCGTCGCGCTGCATTCCGCACGGCGGGCATCAGATGTCGCTGGCGATTGCGGCGGGGCTTGGGTTGGGGGGTAACGAAAGTTACCCGGATCTGTTCCAGCCTTATGGCGGGTTTCCGGACGGCGTGCGGGTGCGCGATGGGTATGTGGATTTGCCGGCGTTGCCGGGGATAGGGTTCGAGGGCAAGGCGGATTTGATTTCGGAGATGCGGGCGTTGGCGGGGTAATTGTTGTTTTGAGTTTTTTTACGCCCGCGGTGCCGATGCTCTGGGCATCTCATCTTGTTTCATCTCGTCCCGTTTCGTTTCGGCTCACCTCACCTCAAGACGCGGCTCATCAGCACTTCGTCGATCAATTCGCCGTTGACGCAGAGCGAATCGGGCTCGCGGCCGTATTCCACGAAGCCCAGATCGGCGTAGAGCGCCATTGCCGCGGTGTTGTCCGCGGCGGCCGTCAGGTGGACCCGGCGCACGCCGGGCATGGTGGCGGCACGCGCCAGGGCGGCTTGCAGGAGCTGCCGGGCCAGGCCCCTGCCGCGGTGTTCGGGGTCGACATAGACGCCCCAGATGAAGGCCTTGTGGCGCGCCTTGAGCTTGCCGTACTGCGAGATGCAGGTCATGCCGACCATGCGGCCTTCGGCGAAGGCGCCCAGGACGGCGCTTTTTTCGTCTGCCTCGGCCAGGCGCAGGAAATGGTCCAGGCCCAGTAATTCCTCTTCCTCCATGCTCGATCCGAAGGCGCGCGGCGCCTCGGTCAGTGCGGTCAGGCGCACCTCTCGAAGGGCCGAGGTGTCGGGGGCGGCGAGCAGGCGTATCTGTAT
This sequence comes from Bordetella sp. FB-8, assembly GCF_000382185.1. NCBI lineage: Bacteria > Pseudomonadati > Pseudomonadota > Betaproteobacteria > Burkholderiales > Alcaligenaceae > Bordetella > Bordetella sp. FB-8. The sequence continues at coordinate 1,884,442 of NZ_KB907784.1, forward strand.
GGGGTTGGACATGTCGGCGAGAGGCGGGCGAGGAGCGGGCGAGTCCCTAAAGTATGTCACGCATCGGCTCGCGCAGGACCATGGCGATCGGGTGTGTCGGGCGGCCGTAGGTTTTTGTCAACTTGCTGTATCGGACTCGCTGTAAACTCGCGTCCGTTATTTGGCCCGAGGCCCCCGTCGCCGGTGTGTACAGGTCCCATCCTCATCCAGGAGCGCCTGCATGAAATTTCGCTTTCCCATCTTCATCATCGACGAGGATTACCGGTCCGAGAACGCGTCGGGCCTGGGTGTCCGGGCCCTGGCCTCGGCTATCGAGGCCGAGGGCGTGGAGGTGATCGGCGTCACCAGCTACGGCGACCTGACTTCCTTTGCCCAGCAGCAAAGCCGCGCCAGCGCCTTCATCCTGTCCATCGACGACGAAGAGTTCGACGACGCCTCGCCCGAGGGCGTGGCCGGCGCCATCAAGAACCTGCGCGCCTTCATCGGCGAGGTGCGGTTCCGCAATGCCGACATTCCCATCTATTTGTACGGCGAGACGCGCACGTCCGAGCACATTCCCAACGACATCCTGCGCGAGCTGCACGGCTTTATCCACATGTTCGAGGACACCCCCGAATTCGTGGCACGCCACATCATCCGCGAAGCCAAGAGCTACGTCGATGGCCTGGCGCCGCCCTTCTTTCGGGAACTGGTCGACTATGCGCAGGACGGTTCGTACTCCTGGCACTGCCCGGGCCACTCGGGCGGCGTGGCGTTCCTGAAGAGTCCGGTGGGCCAGATGTTCCACCAGTTCTTCGGCGAGAACATGCTGCGCGCCGACGTCTGCAACGCGGTGGACGAACTGGGCCAGCTGCTGGACCATACCGGCCCGGTAGCCGAGTCCGAGATCAACGCCGCGCGCATCTTCAACGCCGACCACTGCTTTTTCATCACCAACGGCACATCCACCTCGAACAAGGTGGTGTGGCATGCCAACGTGGCCGCGGGGGACGTGGTGGTGGTGGACCGCAATTGCCACAAGTCCATCCTGCACGCCATCACGATGACCGGCGCGATTCCGGTGTTCCTGCGCCCCACGCGCAACCACCTGGGCATCATCGGCCCCATTCCGCTGGAAGAGTTCGACCCCGAGAACATCCGCAAGAAGATCGAGGCCAATCCCTTCGCCCGGGAGGCCAAGAACAAGGAGCCGCGCATTCTCACGCTGACGCAGAGCACCTACGACGGCGTGATCTACAACGTGGAAATGATCAAGGAAAAGCTGGGCAGTTACGTCGACACGCTGCACTTTGACGAGGCCTGGCTGCCGCACGCGGCCTTCCACGAGTTCTACCAGGACATGCACGCCATCGGCACCAACCGTCCGCGCAGTCATGACGCGATGGTGTTCGCCACGCACTCCACGCACAAGCTGCTGGCGGGCATTTCGCAGGCCTCGCAGATCATCGTGCAGGAGTCCGAGACGCGCAAGCTGGACCGCAACGTGTTCAACGAGGCCTACCTCATGCACACGTCCACCTCGCCGCAGTACGCCATCATCGCTTCGTGCGACGTGGCCGCGGCCATGATGGAGCCGCCAGGGGGCACCGCGCTGGTCGAGGAAAGCATCAAGGAAGCCATGGATTTTCGCCGCGCCATGCGCAAGGTGGAGTCCGAGTTCGGCAAGAACGACTGGTGGTTCAAGGTCTGGGGGCCGAACCGCCTGCCCAGCGAGGGCATAGGCAACCGCGGCGAGTGGCTGCTGGAGTCCAACGACCACTGGCACGGCTTCGGCGACCTGGCCGAGGGCTTCAACATGCTCGATCCGATCAAGGCCACGGTGGTCACGCCGGGGCTGGACATGTCGGGCAGCTTCGGCGAGACGGGCATCCCGGCCGCGCTGGTGTCCAAGTACCTGACCGAGCACGGCGTGGTGGTCGAGAAGACGGGCCTGTATTCCTTCTTCATCCTGTTCACCATCGGCATCACCAAGGGCCGCTGGAACACGCTGCTGACCGATCTGCAGCAGTTCAAGGACGACTACGACCGCAACCAGCCGCTGTGGCGCATCCTGCCCGAGTTCTGCCGCGCGCATCGCCGCTACGAGCGCATGGGCCTGCGCGATCTGTGCCAGCAGATCCACGAAGCCTATCGCGCCAACGATGTGGCGCGGCTGACCACCGAGATGTACCTGAGCGACATGGTGCCGGCCCTGAAGCCTTCCGACGCCTTTGCCCGCATGGCGCACCGCGAGGTCGAACGGGTGGCCATCGATGCGCTGGAGGGCCGCGTGACCGGCGTGCTGCTCACGCCCTATCCGCCGGGCATTCCGCTGCTGATTCCGGGCGAACGCTTCAACAAGACCATCGTGCAGTACTTGCAGTTCGCCCGCGAGTTCAATCTGAAATTCCCGGGCTTCGAGACCTATATCCACGGCCTGGCCGAGGACATCGGGCCGGACGGCGAGAGGCGGTTCTACGTGGATTGCCTGATCGAGGACTGACTCGGTCGGGTTCTCGACTGAGCTGAGCCTGTTGAGTTCTTGATCCGTCCCAGCTTGCCGCAGACGGCTCAAGAACTCTATAGCAACCAGGCCGCTGATCTTGTCCAGGGCCGGCGCGCTCATCACGACAAAGGCATGCCCTCGAACAGGGGATAGAGAAAGCCCACGGTCACGAAAGTCGCGCACAGCTGCGGGTTGAATTTCGCGCGTTCGGCGATGCCGCCCGAGACAATGGCCGGGATCGCCGCCGCGAAAGTCAGAAGAAAAAAACGCACCCGCTGATGGGCGTTGTGCTGCGCCGGGGCATTCGCGTCGCTGGTGAACTGCACGCCGTAGGCGGTGGTGTAGCCGATAAAAAAGTAGGCGATGGTCGATACCGGGAAATCGACCAATATCTTCACGAGCGCGTTGACTTGGGTTTTCTTGCGGACCGTGCCTAATTTCAGGAAAGCCAAGCCCGCGGGCATGGCGGACACCCTGCCCGTGTGAAGGGTCGACCGGAAGCCTCGTTTCGGTGCCCAAGCCTCAGTTCGGTGGTTTATTGAATTGATTTGCCGCCTTGCGCCAGCTGGCGCAACTGCCGCAGGGCTTCGTCGGTCAGGTCGATGCCCGAAGCGCGCGCGGCGCGTTCGCGTTCATCGCGTCTTGCGCCGGGCAGGCGCACCTGCGCATCCTGCAGCATGGCGGCGACCAGCGTCTCGATGCGCTCGAAGAAGACCTCCTGCCCGGCCAGCGCGCGCGGGTCGATGACCAGGAAAGCCTGGCCGATCCGCGGCCGGTTGCCTTCATCGGCCAGGAAGGAATCGGCCTCGAATCCGAATCGGGCGCCGGTCAAGGCGCACGCCAGCAGTTCGACGATCAACGCCAACATTGCGCCCTTGACGCCGCCTGCCGGCAGCATGCTGCCGGCCATGCCCGCCTTGGGGTCGGTGGTAGGCTGGCCGTCGGCGTCCAGCGCCCAGCCCAATGGAATGGGCTGGCCGTCGCGCGCGGCGACCATCAGCTTGCCTCGCGCCGCCGCCGACAGCGACAGATCGATCAGCAGCGGTTCGGCTTCGCGGCGCGGAAACACGGCGGCGATGGGGTTGGTGCCGAACAGCGCACGCCTGCCCCCCCAGGCCGGCATGGCGGCGGGGGAATTGCTGAAAGCCAGCCCCACCATCCCGGCCTGTGCGATGGCCTCCAGGTGCAGCCCGGCCGCGCCGAAGTGATGGCTGTTGGTGACGCCGGCGAAGGCGACGCCCAGGCGCGCCGCGCGCGCCACCGCTTCGCTCACCGCCAACGCGCAAGCCGGGAACGCCAGGCCGTCGGCGGCGTTCACCAGCAGCCCGGCGCCATGCTCGTGCAGAATCACCGGCAGCGCGGCGCCGTCGACGCGGCCGTTGCTCAAGTGCGCGCAATAGGCGGGAACGCGCGATACGCCGTGCGAAGCCAGCCCCTGCGCCTCGGCCCTGACCAGTGCCTGCGCAGTCGAGCGGGCCATGGCGGGCGAAGCGCCGTGGGCGCCCAGGGCCTGTTCGGCCAGTTGCTCAAGTTCGTCGAATGCGATGCGTGCCATGGTGAGAGATTCCGATAAAAAAAGCGCGGACGGGTGGGAGCTTCAGGCGTGCAGGGCCTCATCCACGCGCTGCGCCACCAGGCTGCAGACGCGTTCGTTGGCTTCCTGCGTGAGGCCTGCGATGTGAGGCGTCAGGATCAGATTGGGGGCGTTGGCCAGCGGGCTGTCCGCCGGCAGTGGCTCCTGTCCGAAGACATCGATCGCCGCGCCGCGCAGCGCCCCGTGCCGCAGCGCCGCGGCCAGAGCGGCCTCGTCGACGATACCCCCGCGCGCCGTGTTGATCAGGATGGCGCCCGGTTTCATGCGCGCCAGGCGCGCGGCGTCGAACAGGCCTGCGGTCTGGGGCGTCAGGGGAACGTGCAGGCTGACGGCGTCGCACTCGGCCAGCAGGTCGTCCAGCGCCAGGGGGCGCACGCCAGTCTCGGCCCAGACGGGCGCGCCGGCATCCAGCATGGGGTCGTGCGCGGCGATTTTCATGTCCAGTCCGCGCGCCAGGCGCGCGGTCAACTGGCCGATGCCGCCAAAGCCGACGATGCCCAGCGTGCGGCCTTGCGCCTCCAGCCCGCTGGACAGGGCCGTGCGCGGCCAGGCGCCTGCGGCCACCTGCGCGCTGTGGATGTATGCGCCGCGCAGCAGCGCCAGCGTCGTCGCGATCACGTATTCCGCCACGGCCCGCGCGTTGGCGCCCGTGGCGGGAATCACCCGCACGCCGCGTTCGGCGCAGGCGGGCAATTCGATGTTGTCCAGGCCCACTCCCAGGCGCCCCACCGCGCGCAGCCGCGGCGCGGCAGCCAGCAGCGCCGCGTCGACCCGGGTGCGGTTGCGCACGATCAGCGCGTCGGCTGCCTCGCAGGCCTGCAGCAGCGCATCGCGGCGGTCCACTAGGTCGGGGTCGTAGCGCACGGTGTGGCGCGCCGCAAGCATCGCGACGGCGGCGTCGTCCATGAATTCTGAAATGACGATCAGCATGAGAGGGGTCCAGGTCGAGGGAGAGGAACGGGTTCAGGAAGTGTGGATGCCGGACTCCTGGATGACCTTGCGCCAGGTCTGCACCTGCGTGTCCAGGTATTTGCCGAATTCAGCCGGGCCGCGCGGCTGCGGGATGAAGCCCAGGCGGGTCATGTCGCGCTGCATGGCCGGCTTGTCCATTTCGGCCACGATTGCCGCGCTCGCGCGCTGCACGATGTCCGCCGGCGTGCCGGCGGGCACCATGATGCCGGTGAAGTTTTCCACGATGAGGTCGGGGATGCCGGCTTCGGCCACGGTCGGGACATCGGGCACGTCCGGACTGCGCTGGTGCGTGGTGAGCGCCAGCGCCCGCAGCGTGCCGCTTTTGACGTATGCCAGGGATTCCGGATAGTTGGAGAACACCACATCGATCTGCCCGCCGATGAGATCGGTGAGCGAGGGGGCGCCCCCCGTGTAGGGCACATGTGTGAACCGGGTGCCGGTCAGTTTCTCGTACAACGCCAGCGTCAGGTGCGGCGGCGAGCCGTTGCCGCTGGAGCCGGCGGTGAGCCGTTTGGCCTTGGCGGCCTTGAGCAGATCGCCCATGGTCTTGATCGGACTCTTGGCATTGACCACCACCATCATGGGCGATGCGGCCAGGCCGGCCAGCGGCGCCAGGTCCTTGAGCAGGTCGTATCCCGAATTCTTGAACAGCGTGGCGTTGGCCGCGTGCGTCATGGTGATGGCCAGCCAGGTGTAGCCGTCGGGGCGGGCCCGCGCCACAAAGGCGGCGCCGATGTTGGCATTGCCGCCGGGCCTGTTCTGGATGATGAGGTTCCAGCCATGATTCGCACCCAGGGCCTTGCCGACCAGGCGGGCGGCCACGTCGGTCAACCCGCCGGGCGGAAACGGCACGACGTACTGGATGGGCGATGTGGGCCAGGAATTCTGTGCCAGGGCGGCCCGCAGGGGCAGGCTGCCTAGCAGGCCGGCCGCGCCGGCGACGCGCAGTACGCGCCGCCGATCCTTGTCGACCAATGCATGAACGTTGTCTTTCATGTTGCTCCTCCATAGTGGTTTGGGTCTTTCCGGGCTTTGCCGCAGTCGCCCTTGCGGGCGCTCAGGCGCGGCGCGGGTTCTCGCACGGCGCAGCGCGCCGGGGTCTGTCGCCCCGGTCGCCGCTGCGCCGTTTCGGCCGATCAGGCGCTCTCGAACAGGCGCGTCAGCACGAACTCCCGGTGGCCCAGCGCCTCGGCGGCGGTCCAGCGGCCGTTGGCGGTGGCCAGCATGCATTCGAGCAGCATGTCGCCAGCCTGATCCAGGTCTATCTGGCGCTGCAGCAGGCCCGAGGTATCCACGTCGATGTGCTCGGACATGGTGCGCACCGTGCGCGGATTGGCGCAGATCTTGATGACGGGCAGGATGGGGTTGCCGATGACGTTGCCCTGCCCGGTGGGAAAGAAGTGCACCGCGAAACCCGAGGCCGCGCACAGCGTGACCATCTCGGCGGCGGCCGACGACGAGTCCATGAACCACAAGCCTTTGCCGGTGGGCATCTCGGCCTTGTCCAGCACGCCGTCGACGCGGCACTTCTTGCCGATCTTCTGGATGTTGCCCATGGCCTTTTCTTCGATGGTGGTCAGGCCGCCGGCGATATTGCCCTTGGTGGGCTGGGACTCGGACAGGTCGCTGGTCTTCCAGCGGTCGATCATGTCCTGGTAGCGGTTGAACATGAACATGAAGCGTTCACGCACGGCATCGTTGGCGCAGCGCTTGGCCACGATGTGTTCGCCGCCGGTGATCTCCGATGTTTCGCCGAATACAAGGGTATTGCCCGTCGCGTACAGCTTGTCGAAGGCGTTGCCGACCGTGGGGTTGGCGCCGCAGCCGGATGTGGTGTCTGACTCGCCGCACTTGGTCGACACCCACAGTTCGGAGAGCGGGCATTCGACGCGCCGCAGCGCGGTGGCGTAATGCACGTATTCCTTGGCCTGCTTGGAGGCGCGCATGACGGTGTCGTGGTCGCCGTGCAGTTCGATGCTGAATCCCGCAACGGGCTTGCCGGTGGCGGCGATGCCCTCGACCACGCGTTGGGTCCAGCCTTCCTCGATGCCGATCACGACGACGGCCGCAACGTTCGGATTGCAGCCGGTGCCGATTAGCGTGCGAAAGTGCAGCTCCAGGTCTTCGCCGAATTGCAGGCGGCCATAGGGGTGGGGCAGGGCCAGTGTGCCCTTGATGTTGTGGGCGACGGCCTCGGCCGCGGCATTGGAGATGTCGTCCACGGGCAGCACGATGACGTGATTGCGCACGCCCACGCGACCATTGTCGCGCCGGTAGCCGTGAAAGGTGGTGGATGGGGTGATGATGGCCATGTTGGAGAATCCTGTGGGTCGGGTATGGATGACGGACGGCAAGCCGGCCTACCAGCGCTTGGTCTTGATGTTGTGGACGTGGGCATGCTGGCCCGCCTGGATCGGCGCCACCACTTTGCCGATGTCCTCCCCATACTTGTAGACCGTGTCCCCGACCGCCATGTCGGCGAGCGCGACTTTGTGCCCGATGGGAATGTCCTGGCGGGCGCGGACCTGAACGATGCGGTCCTCGTCCATGACCCAGGCGTTCAGTTCGGTTCCCGCGGTCAGGCCTTCGACCACGACGACGGCCACGGTGTCTTTGGCCTCGTGCAATACGGCATGAATCATTTTTTCCCTCCTTGATCGATGTGACTGCCGGCCGCTCTACGGCCGGCTCGCCTGAACATAGTATTCAGTCATATCGCATGAGTCAACTAGATCATCTATATGAGTTGTATGATTTGAAAGGAGCCTGGGCGCACGGCTACACTGGGCGCTGAAAAATGCCGAAAAATCTGAAGCACGCAATGGATCTGAGCCCCCTTTCCGAGGCACCGCCCGACGCGCCTTTGTACGAACAGGTCAAGCACGCCCTGCTGATGGCGCTGATGCGCGGAGAGTGGACCCAGGGCGGGGCGATCCCACCCGAGAAGCAGTTGGCCGTGCGCTTGGGCGTGTCCATCGGCACGCTGCGCAAGGCCGTCGACGATCTCGTCGCCGAGAACATCCTGGTGCGCCGGCAGGGACGCGGCACCTATGTTGCCGAGCACAGCCGCAACGCCCATTTCTTCAAATTCTTTCGCATCGTGCGCCAGGACGGGCACAAGTCGTATCCCGTGACCACGCTGCAGCGCTTTGGCCGCGTCCGCGCATCCGCGCTGGTACGGGAAAAGCTCGGCCTGGCCAGCGGCGCCTATGTATTCGAGTTTTCCAATGTGCTCGCGCTCAACGGCGATGTGGTGCAGGTCGACGACATCAGCCTGCCCGAGGCGCGCTTTACGGGGCTGAACGAGCGGCAGCTGCGCGAGCGCGTCAGCACCTTGTACAGTTTTTACCAGGAATTTTTCGGCGTGAACGTCATCGCCACCGATGAAAGGCTGCGCTGTTGCGTGGCCCAGGCGCAGCATGCCGCCTGGCTGGGCGTTGCGCAAGGCGCTTCATTGCTGGAAGTGCGCCGGGTGGCCTATTCGTACAGCCGCCAGCCGGTGGAGTGGCGCATCTCGCGCGTCAACACCGAAAACTACGAATACCTGGGACAGGATACGACCCAGCTCTGAGGCGGGGATGGCCTGCCGGGCGCGCCCGGCGTCAGAACCGCTCGATCGAGAATGGCCTGAGCACGCGCTGGTCGTCGGGCCGGCCGGCCATGGCGCCGGCGATCAGCCTGCCGGTATTGGCCGATCCTGTCAGGCCCAGATGGCCGTGGCCGAAAGCGCACCACAGCCCAGGCCGACTGGGCACCGGGCCCAGCACCGGCATGGAGTCGGGCAGGCAGGGGCGGTGCCCCATCCAGGTCTGCGCGCTATCGACATCCAATGCCGGCAGGCCGGCGCGGGCGTGTTCGCCCAGCAAGCGTGCGCGTTTCATCGAGGGCGGGCGCGTCAGGCTGCCGAACTCCACCGTGCCGGCCAGGCGCAGGCCGGTTTCCATGGGCGTGATGAACAGCTTGCGGTCGGCCAGCACGACCTGATGCGCAAGTTCGAGATTGGGCCGGGCCAGCTGCAGGTGATAGCCGCGTTGGCTTTCAAGCGGTATCTTCCATCCCTGCGCGGCGAGCAGCGGCCCGGACCACGCGCCGGCGCAGACCACCACGCGTTGGGCCTGCCAGCGGCGCGTGCCGTCCGACAGCGTCCAGCCTGAAGCATCGGCCTGCAGCGACTGGATGGGGGCGGACACGAAGGTGGCCTGCATGGCGGCCAGGCGCGCCGCCAGGGCCTGGGCATAGCGCAACGGGTTGGCCACCCATCCTTCGGTGGGCAGGAAGACGCCGACGCGGTAGCCCGGGCCGACCTCGGGCTCCATGGCCTCGATGGTGGGGCGGCTGACCTTTTCCAGATGTAGCCCGTATTGCTGCTTGAGCGCCCATGAGGCCTGGTCTTTGGCGTAATAGGCTTCGTCGGGATAAAGGTGCAGTTGGCCGGTGCTGCGGATCAGCTCGCTCTGGCCCAGTTCGGCGGCGATCTGGGTATGCGCCTGCACCGAGCCGCGCAGCAGCTCGGACAGGGCCGCCGCGATGGCCCCGACGCGCTCGGGTCTGGATGCCGCCACGAAACGGGCCAGCCACGGTGCGATCTGCAGCCAGTAATAGGGCGGCACGTGCAGCGGTCCGCGCGAATCCAGCAGCATCGAGAAGGCGGTCTTTAGGATGCCGGGCGTGGCCAGCGGCACCACCGAACGCGAGGACAGCGCCCCGGCGTTGCCCGACGAGCACTGCGATCCCGCGGGATTGGGGTCGAACAGGGTGATGGCGTGACCCGCCTGGCGCAGGCTGTAGGCGGTACACAGGCCGACGATGCCGGCGCCGACGATGGCGATGCGTTCGCCTTGCTGCATGAGAGATCCCTTGTCGCGTGATACGCGTGGCAAGCAATGATAGCGTTCCTGCGGCGGCGGCGCGTCGCGATCTGGTCAAATAGCGCCATGAGCGATTCCTTCGACGTTGCCGTGATCGGCGCCGGCGCGGCCGGCATGATGTGCGCCGCGGTGGCGGGCCTGCGCGGCCTGCGCGTGGTGCTGATCGACCACGCTGCGAAGCTGGCCGAGAAAATCCGCATTTCGGGCGGAGGCCGCTGCAACTTCACCAACATCGGCGCTGGTCCGGGCAATTTCCTGTCGGAAAACCCCCATTTCTGCCGCTCGGCCCTGGCGGGCTATACGCCGCGCGATTTTCTCGATCTGGTGCGCAGCCATCGCATCGCCTGGCACGAAAAGCATCGCGGCCAACTGTTCTGCGACCAATCCAGCGCAGACATCATTGACATGCTGCGCGCCGAATGCGGGCAGGGCGCCGTGGCCTGGCGCATGTCTTGCGCAGTACGCGAGATCGCGCGCAGCGATGCGGGCTACGAACTGCGCACCAGCCTGGGCCTGCTGCGCGCGGCCAAGCTGGTGATCGCCACCGGCGGCATGGCCATTCCGCAACTGGGCGCCACCGATTTCGGTTTGAAGGTGGCGCGCCAATTCGGTCTGAAGGTCGTCGAGCCGCGTCCCGCGCTGGTGCCGCTGACCTTCGACGCGGCGCAGTGGCAGCCTTTTGCGGAACTTTCCGGCGCGGCGCTCGAAGTCGATCTGCAAACCGGACAGGACAAGGCCGGCGGCCGCTTTCTGGAGGACCTGCTGTTCACGCACCGCGGCCTGTCGGGACCCGCCATCCTGCAGATATCGAGCTACTGGAATCCCGGCCAGGCCGTGCAGATCGACCTCGCGCCAGGGCGCGACATGGCCGAAGAATTGTTGGCGCTCAAGCCCGGCAGTAAACAACAGTTGCAGACCGTGCTGAGCGAACGGTGGCCCCGGCGGCTGGCGGAAGCCTGGTTGCGGGTCGCGGGCGTGGGCGCCGGCGCGAGGCTGGCCGATATGTCCGACAAGGCCTTGCGCGCATTGAGCGAACGCATTCACCGCTGGCAGCTCGTCCCCATCGGCACCGCGGGCTACAAAAAAGCCGAAGCCATGCGCGGCGGCGTGGACACGCGCGGCCTGGACCAGAAGTCTATGCAGGCCAAGGCCGTCCCCGGCCTGCATTTCATCGGCGAGACCGTGGACGTCACCGGTTGGCTGGGCGGCTACAACTTTCAATGGGCCTGGGCTTCGGGCGTGGCTTGCGGCCGGGCGCTGTAAACGGGGCGGGAGCGCGCCCGAACGAACCCGGGTTTTCCCAGGCAAGAACCCCAGACAAGCCGGTTATACTGCGCCCTGCTGTGATGCAGGGTGCGGGAGAGAGCGGACGCAAGTCCGCCGCCGAAGGCGCAATTCGCCCGGAATCGCTCAGGTAACCCATACCGCACCTGCCCGGCGTCCACATCGGCGCCGAAACAGCACTCTGGAGAGACCTGGCGCCCTGTGATTGCGGGCCGCCCAGGCGCCGAAGGTGCAAACCCGCCGTTCCCAGCGACGCGGGGCAACTCTCAGGCAAAAGGACAGAGGGGCGGAACATCGGCCGGTGACGCGAGTCGTCCGGAGCGCTTTCCGCTTCCGTTGCCGGCATTGCGTAAATCGACCGTAGCCACGGAGTCTTCCCGCATGTCCGCACCTTTGCAGCGCACCCCGCTTTACGACGCCCACCTCGCCGCCGGCGCCCGCACCGTCGATTTCGGCGGCTGGGACATGCCCGTCAACTACGGCTCCCAGATCGAAGAGCACCATGCCGTGCGCCAGGCCAGCGGCATGTTCGACGTGTCGCACATGCTCAACGTCGACGTGACCGGCGACGGCGCCTACGACTTCCTGCGCCGGCTCGTCGCCAACGACGTAGCCAAGCTCACCACGCCGGGCAAGGCGCTCTACAGCTGCATGCTCAATCCGCAGGGCGGGGTGATCGACGATCTCATCGTCTACTTCTTCGCCTCCGATGCCTGGCGAGTGGTGGTCAACGCCGGCACGGCCGACAAGGACGTGGCCTGGATGCGCCGCGTCGCCGCGTCGGGCAAGTTCGAGGTGACCATCACGCCGCGCCGCGACCTGGCCATGGTGGCCGTGCAAGGCCCGCAGGCCCGCGCCAAGGTCTGGGCCGTGCGCCCGGCCTGGAAGGCCGCCACGGAAAACCTCACGCCCTTCTCGGGCGCGGCATTGGACGGCGACACGCTGGTGGCGCGCACCGGCTACACCGGCGAAGACGGCTTCGAGATCGTGCTGCCGGCCGGTGAGGCCACGGCTTTCTGGAACGACCTCGCCGCCGCGGGCGTGCGGCCCTGCGGCCTGGGCGCGCGCGACACGCTGCGTCTGGAAGCCGGCATGAATCTTTACGGCCAGGACATGGACGAACTCATCCATCCCGACCAGGCCGGGCTGACCTGGACGGTCTCGTTCAAGGACGCCGCGCGCCGCTTTATCGGCCGCGATGCCATCGAGCAGTTCGCCACGCCCGCCGCCTTCCTGGGCCTCAAATTGCGCGACCGCGGCGTGATGCGCTCGCACATGAAGGTGCAGACCGCGCTGGGCGAAGGCGAAGTCACCAGCGGCACCATGTCGCCCACGCTAAACGTGTCGGTGGGATTTGCCCGGCTGCCCGTCGGTGTCAAGCCCGGCGACGCCGTGCAGGTCGACATCCGCGGCAAGTGGGTGCCCGCCCAGGTTTGCAAGCTGCCTTTCGTGCGCAACGGCAAAGCCGTCGAGCACGCCTGATTTCATCGCTCAATCCCAATCCTTTTCTCCAGGAGCTCACCCCATGAGTCTGCCCACCGATCGCAAGTACACCGAGTCCCATGAGTGGGTGAAGGCCGAAGACGGCGTCTTTGTCATCGGCATTACCGACAACGCCCAGAACCAATTGGGCGACATCGTCTTCGTGGGCGATGTCGATGTCGGCGCCAAGCTGGGCGCGGGCGACACCGCCGCCGTAGTCGAATCGGTCAAGGCCGCTTCCGACATCTACGCGCCGGTGGCCGGCGAGGTCGTCGCCTTCAATGACGCGCTGGACGCCAATCCGTCGGCCATCAACGAATCGCCCTACGAAGCCTGGATCTTCAAGATCAAGCCGAACAACGCCGCCGACGCCGACGCCCTGATGGATGCCGCCGGCTACGCCGCGGCCAACGGCCTGTAATCGACGTCGTAAGACGGCCGCGCCGGCCTGGTCCGGTGCGGCCCGCACCCCTGTTTCCGAGATAGCCCCCATGCCGAGCGCCCTGGACACCCATACCGATTTCATTCCCCGCCATATCGGCCCCAACGAGGCCGATCAGGCCAAGATGCTGGCCGCGGTGGGCAGCCCCAGCCTCGATGCCCTGATCGGCGAAGTGGTGCCTCCGGGCATCCGGCTGGCCCAGCCCCTGACCCTGCCCGCCTCGCGCGACGAGGCCGACGTGCTGGCCGAACTGCGCGGCATGGCCGGCAAGAATCAGGTCTTGCGCAACTATATCGGCCAGGGTTACTACGGCACGCACACGCCCAACGTCATCCTGCGCAACATCCTCGAGAACCCTGCCTGGTACACGGCCTATACGCCCTACCAGCCCGAGATATCGCAAGGCCGGCTGGAGGCGCTGCTCAACTACCAGACCATGGTGGCCGACCTCACGGGCCTGGACATCGCCAACGCTTCGCTGCTGGACGAGAGCACCGCCGCCGCCGAGGCCATGACGCTGGCGCGCCGCAGCGCCAAGAGCAAGAGCAATGTTTTCTTCGTGTCCAAGCACTGCCATCCGCAGACCATCGAAGTGGTGCGCACGCGCGCCGAGGGCCTGGGTATCGAGATTGCCGTGGGTGACGAGTCCCAGGAACTGCCCGAGTGCTACGGCGTGCTGCTGCAGTATCCGCACAGCCTGGGCGGCGTGAGCGACTACCGGGCGCTGGCCCAGTCCGTGCATGCGCAGGGCGGCGTGGTGGCCTGCGCCACCGACCTGCTGGCCCTGGCCCTGCTGGCCGCGCCCGGCGCTTGGGGCGCCGACATCGCCGTCGGCTCGGCCCAGCGTTTCGGCGTGCCTTTCGGCTTCGGCGGGCCGCACGCCGGCTTCATGGCCTGCAAGGACGCGCACAAGCGCAACCTGCCCGGCCGCCTGGTGGGCGTGTCAAAGGATGCGCAAGGCAACTACGCGCTGCGCCTGGCGCTGCAGACGCGCGAGCAGCACATCCGCCGCGAGAAGGCCACCTCCAACATCTGCACCGCCCAAGTGCTGCTGGCCGTGATGGCCGGCATGTACGCGGTCTGGCACGGCCCGGTCGGCATCGCGCGCATTGCCCAGCGCGTGCAGCGCTATACCGCCGTCCTGCGCGAAGCGCTGGTCATGCTGGGCGTGCGGGTGGGCAACGACACCTTCTTCGACACCTTGCTGCTGCATACCGGTTCGAACACCGGCGCCATTCTGGCCGCCGCCGAGCAGGCCGGCATCAATCTGCGCCGCGTCAGCAGCACCAACCTGGCCGTATCGCTCGATGAGACCGTGACGGCGCTGGATCTGCAAGCGCTGGTGAACGTCTTTGGCGCCGGTTTGCAAAAAAGCGTGGGCATGCTCAGCGTCCAGGCGCTGGCGAGCAAGGTCGCCAGCGGCATTCCCGCCGCGCTGCGCCGCGAGGGCGCCATCCTGTCGCATCCGGTCTTCTCGAGCGTGTCGTCCGAGACCGACATGCTGCGCTACCTGCGCAAGCTGGCCGACAAGGACCTGGCGCTCGATCGCAGCATGATCCCGCTCGGTTCGTGCACCATGAAACTGAACGCCACGGCCGAGATGATCCCGGTGACCTGGCCCGAGTTCGCCAACCTGCATCCCTACGCGCCGGCCTCGCAGAGCAAGGGCTATCGCGAACTGATCGAGCGCCTGTCCGCCGCGCTGTGCGAGATCACCGGTTACGACAATATCAGCCTGCAGCCCAACTCGGGCGCGCAGGGCGAGTACGCGGGCCTGCTGGCCATCCGCGGCTACCACCGCGCCAACGGTCAGGCCCAGCGCAATATCTGCCTGATTCCGTCCTCGGCGCACGGCACCAACCCCGCCTCGGCCAACCTGGCCGGCATGGATGTGGTGGTGGTGGCGTCCGACGACAAGGGCAACGTCGACATCCCCGACCTGAAGGCCAAGATCGCGCAGGTGGGCGACAAGCTGGCGGCACTGATGATTACCTACCCGTCCACGCACGGCGTGTTCGAGGAAGCGGTCGTCGAGATCTGTGATCTGGTGCATGCCGCCGGCGGCCAGGTCTACCTGGACGGCGCCAACATGAACGCCATGGTCGGACTGGCCCAGCCCGGCAAGTTCGGCTCCGACGTCTCGCATCTGAACCTGCACAAGACCTTCTGCATTCCACACGGCGGCGGCGGACCGGGCGTGGGTCCCGTGGCGGTGCGCGCGCATCTGGCGCCCTTCCTGCCCGGTGTGCTGGACGCCCAGGGCAAGCTGCCCGAAGGCAGCAAGACCGGCCCTGTGTCGGCCGCGCCTTTCGGTTCGGCCAGCATCCTGCCGATTCCCATGGTGTACATCGCGCTGATGGGCGCCGAGGGCCTGAAGCAGGCCACCGAGGTGGCCATCCTCAACGCCAACTACATTGCCACGCGCCTGAGCCCGCACTATCCCGTGCTGTATTGCGGCCGCAACGGCCGCGTGGCCCACGAGTGCATTCTCGACCTGCGCCCCCTCAAGGATGCCACCGGCATCTCGGGCGAGGACGTGGCCAAGCGCCTGATGGACTACGGCTTTCATGCGCCGACCATGAGCTTTCCCGTGGCCGGCACGCTGATGATCGAGCCCACCGAGTCGGAAAGCCTGCACGAGATCGACCGCTTCATCGCCGCGATGATTTCCATCCGCCAAGAGATCGCCCAGATCGAACGCGGCGAACGCGATGCCCAAGACAACGTGCTCAAGAACGCCCCGCATACCGCGCAGATGCTGCTGGCCGAAGAATGGCACCACGCCTATCCGCGCCAGCAGGCCGCCTATCCGGTGGCCAGCCTGCGCGAGAGCAAGTACTGGCCGCCGGTGGCGCGCGTGGACAATGTCTACGGCGACCGCAATCTGGTGTGCTCGTGCCTGCCCATCGAGGCGTATGCTTGAGGCTGTAGCGATGCCCGAGCCCGGGCGCGAGTCCGGGCCTTGACGAAACAAAAGAGGCGGCCGCGGCCGCCTCTTTTCATGTGCACGGGAACAAGGCGGGGGATATGGATAAAGGCTTCATCGTCAGGTCGGTCCGGCAAGCGGACTTCCCATTGTGGAAGCTGTTATGGGACGGCTACAACGCGTTCTACGGCCGAGCGGGCGTCACGGCGCTTGATCCGGAGATAACCGCGACCACGTGGAGGCGTTTTTTCGACGGCTACGAACCCATGTATGGGCTCGTAGCCGAGAGCGAAGAGGGCGGTCTGCTGGGGCTGACGCACTACCTGCTTCACCGCAGCACGACGCAGATCGGGCCCAACTGCTACCTGCAGGATCTCTTCACCGCCGAGGCTGCCCGCGGCAAAGGCGTGGGCCGCGCGCTCATCGAGGCGGTCTATCAGCGCGCTGCCCAGGCCGACGCCGGCCGGGTGTATTGGCAGACCCAAACGCACAACGCCACGGCCCGCAGGCTTTACGACGCCGTGGCGGAAGATTCGGGCTTCATGGTTTATCGCAAACTGATGCCGTAGGCATTGAATCGGGCGCACAGTATGGCAATCGAGAAAATCCGCCTGGACAAATGGCTGTGGGCCGCGCGCTTCTACAAGACGCGCAGCATTGCCGTCGATGAGATCGGCAAGGGGCGGGTCCATGTGAACGGCGCGGTGGGCAAGCCTTCGCGCGAAGTGGGGCCTGGCGACCTGGTCAGCATCCGCAAGCAGGATCTGGTGTTCCATATCGAGGTGCGCGGCGTAAGCGGCGCGCGCGGCCCGGCGCCGGTGGCGCGCCTGCTGTACGAGGAGACGCCGGAGAGCATCAAGGCGCGCGAGCGCGCCGCTACGTTGAGAAAACTGGCGCCCGAGCCGGCGCTGGACCTACGCGAAGGCCGGCCGACCAAGAAGGACAGGCGTACGATCGACGGTTTTCGGGGGCGTTAGAGTCCGGCTGCACGGGCCTGCCGTTTGGACCCGGCGAGCTTACTTGCCCACGTCCTTGCAGCTGTGATCCTGCAGTTCTTCGGCCGAACCCGGATTGGCATTCTGGCCGCGGGCCTGGTAGTACCCATCCACCACGAAGAACCCGCCCGGCGCGGTTGCCATGAAGATGGCGTGATCGCCGATGGCCTGCCCCTGGGCTTCGGCCTGCTTCAGCACTCGATCGTAGGGATGCACGCGCTTCGCCGTGGCGGATGCAACGCGCATCAGTCGATAGAAATGATTATTCAAGCGCGCATCCACCCACGTTCCCGGCGCCGCGTCGTCATAGGCGGATAAGGCATTGCGCATGGCCTGCGACATGCAGTCGATATGGATGTGCAGCTGATTCTGCGAACGCCCCTTGGCCGAGTTGATCGCCAGGCTCATCAAGGCGTCCGGCACGTGCGCGTCCAAGGCCTTGCTGACGAAATCCCGGTTTTCCCAGGCATCGAGGAAGTAGTCGGGTGCGCCGGGCTGTGAGAGCGCCGGGCTTTCCATGCCCGCCACGCGCGCGGTGGGTATCAGCAAATACTGCCCCTGGCCGCGTATGTCCTTGAGCAGGGCGTAGCCGTCCGGGCTCACCTTGGCGCATTTGCCCGGCCCTTTGCCGGCGGCGTCCGACGGCACGCACGACTGGCTGACGATCTGCCACAGTGCATCGGGGTTGTGGACGTAGACGACCGCCTGGCAACCGAGGAGCAGCGCTGCCGTGATGGCCAGGCCTGTCGCGGCCTGCAGGATCCGCCGTGTGCTTGCGGACATGCGTGACATGAAGAGCGCTCGAGCGGCTTTCGGAGAGGAGATTTTGCTCATAATCGCGCTTCGTTTTGAAGGGTTGATGTTAATTTTTGTATGGACAAAAATAGATGAGAATGGACTTTGATCGCGAAAAAAAACAGGATCAACAGTATCGCCCGGGGCGTTTTCTTGGCCGAGGCTGCAAATCTTGATGGTGAGACGGCCATTTTCTGGCTCGATGCACGACAAGATGATGGCAAAGACCGCTACGTCGCATTGGGCTACATCGCCGCGCGCTTGTACTGCGTGGTCTACACGAATCGGACGGACGCGCGGCGCATCATCAACCTGCGTAAGGCCAATTTGCGCGAGGAAAGGCGCGATGCCCAAACTCAAACCTGGTCACATTAGTCCTACGCCGAAAGAAGATGCGCTGATCCGCAAGCAAATAGAAGCGGATCCGGACGCTTGGTGCCCGACGGATGAGGAATGGGAGCGCATAAAACCGACGGTGCGTGCCGGCGTCGGCCGCCCCAAAGCCGAAGCCACCCAAGAGCGCATCGCGATCCGGCTGTCGCCCGGCGTGCTGGAGACATTCCGCGCATCCGGCGCGGGCTGGCAGACGCGCATCGACGCGGCGCTACGCGATTGGCTGCGCACGCACAAGCTGGGTTGAAGAATCTTCGTACGATGATATGAACATGCCGCGACAACTCCGCACTCGCCCCGCGACACCCGCCGATCTGCCGTTTCTCATGCGGCTGCGCAAGCGGACGATGCACGCGCATCTGGCGCGCGCCGGCGAGCGGCTCGACGACGATTGGCATCACCAGCGCGTCATGGCGCATTTCGATTCGGCCCACATCGTCTGCCTGGATGAAACCCCTGTGGGTCTGTTCAAACACTATCGCACGCAAGAAGAATGGGTGCTGGTGCAGATACAGCTATTGCCCGAGCACCAGGGCCAGGGCATCGGCGAGCGCTTGATCCGGGGCTTGTTGGACGATGCCAGGCAGGCCGGCCTTCCCGTCGCACTTAGCGTGTTGCACGGCAACCCGGCGCGCAGGCTGTACGAACGGCTCGGTTTCGAGCAAACGGCTGCGCGGGGCAATGAATTCGAGATGCGGTGCCGTCCTTCTTTGCAAGCGCGATAAGCCTTGAGCGGGCGGGATGGCGCCGCACGCGCCGCGATCGATCTGGCCCTATGCAGACACTGTTGCACGGCGGCACGTGCGAAGGGCCGCCGGGATTGCTGCCGCACTATCGCGCCGACGATTACGGTGCTTGCTTCAGAGACCCGGAAGGCAACAGACTCGGCGTGTGCTGGCATGACCCGGCGCAGGCGGCCGGCGGAGGTTGGCTCACGCCCGGCTCATGCTTTGCGCAAAAAACGCCACAGCGTTTCGTCGAGCGAATACGCCACGTTAAAACGTATCCAGGGCAGGTCCGTCTGGTCCACGTCGAAGTAAGACCCCGGCGCTAGCCAGATGCCCTCCTGCGATGCCTGCTGCGCCAGGGCATTGGCGCCTGGTGTGCCCGCATCCTCATCCACCCCCGCAGGCCGGGCCCACAGGAACAGGCCTGCCTGGGGCCGCGCCGCGAGGTCGAAACCCGCTTCGTCCATCCGCGTCTCGACCTCGGCGTGCGCCTGTGCCAGCCGCTCGCGCGTGCGCAGGATATGTCCGCGATAACGGCCTTCGCGTATGACCTGGTGCACGATGCGTTCCATGATCTCCGGCGACGTCAGGCCGGCCGCCATTTTGGTGCGCGCCAGATCGCCCACCAGATCGCGGTGTGCCACCACATAACCCACGCGCACCGACGGGCTGATGACCTTGGAATAGCCGCCCAGGTAGACCACGCGCTGCAGTCCGTCGAGCGCCGCCAATAGCGGCGCGACGCCCGGCAGCAGTTCGCGCGAGATGTCGTCTTCCACCACCCACATGCCGTGCTGCTGCGCCAGTTGCAGCAGGCGAAAGGCCGTGGCCATGGTCAGGGTCGTGCCGCTGGGATTCTGCAGCACGGTGTTGATGAAGATCGCGCGCGGCTTGTGTTCGCGGGCGAGCCGGTCCAGCGCCTCGCAATCGGGCCCCGAGCCGCCGCGCGGCACGGCCAGCGCGCGCATGCCGGCCAGGCGCAGCAGGGGCAGAAGATTGGCGTAGCCGGGCTGCTCGACCAGCACGGTGTCGCCGGGCTGCAACAGGGTGCGGATGACCAGATCCAGTCCGTGCGTCACGCCCTGGGTGAGCACGATCTGGTCGGCCTCGGCCTGCAGGCCGTGGACCGTGAGTCCGGCGGCGATGGCTTCGCGCAGGGGCGCGTGGCCATACGGGTGGCCGTAGCCCGATATGCGCAGCGCCGGCACGCGCCCCATATGGCGCAGGGCCTGATGCAGGCCCTCTTCGTTGAGCCATTCGCGCGGTAGCCAGCCGCAGCCGGCCTTGATCGGGGTGGAGTGATCGGCGTAGATGTCCGACAGCAGCCAGTCCGCGCCCAGCCTGGGGGGCTGCCAGTCGGCGGGGGAGACGGACGGTCGGGGCGCCTGGCCGCTCGGCGCGATCCGGTAGCCCGAGCCGGGCCGCGCCGCCAGCCAGCCCAGCGCCGCCAGCCGCGCATAGGCGCCCGCCACGGTATAGGTGCTGATGCCGTGCTCGCGCGCGAACGCCCGCACCGAGGGAACAGACATGCCGGGCCGCAGCGTCTGCGCGGCAATGGCCTGGACGTAGGCATCCACGATTTGATCCACAAGTGTACTGGCCCCGTTTCGGGTCCGGTCGGGCTGAAAATCGAGCATGAATGGCGGTTCCAGAATGGAAAGGCGGAGCAGGAAATCTGTACAGTTATAAAAATATAACCAATACAGATAGCGTCCTATATTGGGATTGTATATGTTCAGGCCCGATCGCCAGGACCAGAATTCCACCACTCATTTCCTGGGTGAGCCACGCGCGCTCGCCCTGTTTCCTGGAACCCGTCATGGCCGACCTCGATCTTTCCCATCTGTGGATGCCCTTTACCGCCAACAAGCAATTCAAGGCGCAGCCGCGCCTGCTGACCGGCGCTTGCGGCATGTACTACACCTCGGCCGACGGCCGCCAGATCCTGGACGGCACGGCCGGCCTGTGGTGCGTGAACGCCGGCCATTGCCGCACCGAGATCGTCCAGGCGATCGCCCGCCAGGCTGCCCAGATGGACTATGCGCCGGCCTTCCAGCTGGGCCATCCCCTGGTCTTCGAGGCCGCGTCCGCCGTGGCCGGGATCATGCCCCAGGGCATGGACCGCATCTTCTTCACCAATTCCGGTTCCGAGTCGGTCGATACGGCCCTGAAGATCGCGCTGGCCTACCACCGCGCACGCGGCGAGGGCCAGCGCACGCGCCTGATCGGCCGCGAGCGCGGCTATCACGGCGTGGGCTTTGGCGGCATCTCGGTGGGCGGCATCTCGCCCAACCGCAAGGCCTATTCGGGCGCACTGCTGCCCGGCGTGGATCACATTGCCCATACGCACAATCTGGAAAAGAACGCCTTCTCCAAGGGCCAGCCGGCCTGGGGCGCGGAACTGGCCAATGATCTGGAGCGCGTGATCGCGCTGCACGATCCCTCGACCATCGCCGCGGTGATCGTCGAGCCTCTGGCGGGCTCCACTGGCGTGCTGGTCCCGCCCGTGGGCTATCTGGAGCGCCTGCGCGAGATCACGTCCAAGCACGGCATTTTGCTGATTTTCGACGAGGTCATCACGGCATTTGGCCGCCTGGGCGCGGCCACGGCCGCCGAGCGTTTCGGCGTCATGCCCGACATCCTCACCCTGGCCAAGGGCCTGAGCAACGCGGCCGTGCCTTGCGGCGGCGTGGCGGTGCGCCGCGACGTGCACGACACCGTGGTCAATGCCACGGCGGCTGGCATCGAGCTGTTCCACGGCTACACCTATTCGGGCCATCCGCTGGCCATGGCCGCCGTGGTCGCCACGCTGGACCTCTATCGCCGCGAGGGGCTGTTCAAACGCGCCGCCGAGATGTCGCCGACTTTCGAGGCGGCAGCCCACGCCCTGAAAGACGCCAGGCACGTGGTGGACGTGCGCAACCTGGGCCTGGTGGCCGGCATCGAGCTCAAGTCGCGCGACGGCGCGGTCGGCGCCCGGGCCGCCGAAGTGTTCCAGAAGTGCTTCGACCAGGGCCTGATGGTGCGCTACACCGGCGAAATTCTGGCCGTGTCGCCGCCGCTCATCATCTCCGAGGCGCAGATCGCCGAGATGTTCGAACGCATCGGCAAGGTGCTGGCCACGGTGGCTTGAGCCGCCGCCCGCATCCACCCAGATCCTTTTTTCCCCGGCAAGAAAGAATTCATGAACCAGCTTACCCATTACATCAACGGCCAGCCTGTCGCGGGCCGCAGCGGTCGCCACACCGAAGGCCACAACCCCGCCACGGGCGAACTGACGCGCTCGGTACCGCTGGCCGACGCGGCCGAAGTCGATGCCGCCGTGGCTGCCGCGGCCGCGGCGTTTCCGGCCTGGGCCGAAACGCCGCCACTCAAGCGCGCGCGCATTCTGTTCAAGTTCAAGGCGCTGATCGAGGAGCACCAGGACGAATTGGCCGAGATCATTACGCGCGAGCACGGCAAGGTCTTTACCGACGCGCTGGGCGAAGTCACGCGCGGTCTGGAAATCGTGGAGTTCGCCTGCGGCATTCCGCACCTGCTCAAGGGCCAGTACACCGACCAGATCGGCGGCGGCATCGACAACTGGACCATGCGCCAGCCGCTGGGCGTGGTGGCGGGCATCACGCCCTTTAACTTCCCGATGATGGTGCCGTGCTGGATGTTCCCGGTGGCGCTGGCCTGCGGCAATACTTTCGTGCTCAAGCCTTCCGAGCGCGATCCTTCCTGCGCCAACCGCCTGGCCGAGCTGCTCGAGCAAGCCGGGCTGCCCGACGGCGTATTCAATGTGGTGCACGGCGACAAGTCGGCGGTGGATGCGCTGATCGCGCATCCCAAGGTCGAGGCCCTGTCTTTTGTGGGTTCGACGCCGATCGCCGAGTACATCTATTCCGAGGGCACTCGGCGCGGCAAGCGCGTGCAGGCCCTGGGTGGCGCCAAGAACCATATGGTGGTCATGCCCGACGCCGATCTGGATCAGGTCACCGACGCATTGATGGGCGCCGCCTACGGTTCGGCCGGCGAGCGCTGCATGGCAATCTCGGTGGCCGTGCTGGTGGGCGAGGTGGCCGACAAGGTCATCGAACGCCTGGTGCCGCGCGTGAAGTCGTTGGTGGTCAAGAACGGCCTGGAGCGCGATGCCGAGATGGGGCCGGTGGTCACGCAGCAGCACCGCGCCAAGATCCTGGGCTATATCGAGGACGGCATCGCCTCGGGTGCCCAGATGCGGGTCGACGGCCGCGGCCTTACGGTACCCGGCCACGAAAACGGATTTTTCCTGGGCGGCACGCTATTCGACCACGTCACGGCTGACATGAAGATCTACCGCGAGGAGATATTCGGGCCGGTGCTATGCGTGGTCCGCGTGCCTGATTTTGCCAGCGCCGTGGCGCTGATCAATGCCCATGAATTCGGCAACGGCGTGGCGTGCTTCACGTCCGACGGCGGCATCGCGCGGGCCTTCGCGCGCCAGATCAAGGTGGGCATGGTGGGCATCAACGTGCCCATCCCGGTGCCCATGGCCTGGCATTCCTTTGGCGGCTGGAAGCGTTCGCTGTTTGGCGATCACCATGCTTATGGCGAAGAGGGCGTGCGTTTCTACACGCGCAATAAGAGCATCATGCAGCGCTGGCCCGACAGCATCGCCAAGGGCGCGGAGTTCGCCATGCCGGTGGCCAAGTAAGCGCTTCCCGGGCGAAAGACCCGCCAGGATCGCCGCAGCGCATTCAAGTACCATAGAGCCGCGCCGGAGGGTTTTCCGGCGCGGTTTTTTGTCGATATGACGTTGGGATGCCAAAATGAAGAAATCAGCGATTGTCGGCGGGGTGGTCGTAGTCCTGGCCGCCGGCTGGCTGGGCAGCACCTGGTACACAGGCAAGCGCCTGCAGGCCGAGGCGCCCGAGCGCCTGGCCGAGCTGAATCAGCGCTTGATCCAGGTCTATCCGGCCTACGGCATGAAGGTCGAGCAGCTGAGCTATGTGCGCGGCTTTTTCTCCTCGCACGCGCGCTACGGCCTGACCATGGTGGGCAAGGCCCGGGACGCCAGCAATCCGGTGTTGCCGGCCGGCGCGCTGCAGGTCGATGTGACGGCCTACCACGGGCCTTTCCCGCTGCAGGCGCTGTCGCACGGCATCGTCGGGCCGCGCCTGGCCTGGGTGCACAGCGCGATCGCGCGGACCGATGCGGCCAAGGCGCTGTTCGATGCGGCGCATGGCAAGACGCCGGTTTCGAGCGACATCGCCCTGTCCTATGGCGGCAATACCCAGAGCACCCTGAATGTGGCGCCCCTGGACCTTACCTACAAAGGCCACAAGATCGCGTTCGGCGGCGCGCAGTCGCGCAGCCGGTTCAATCGCTCGACGCAGGATCTGCAAAGCACGACGGAGTTCGCTTCGCTGTCGTACGACGGCGCGAACCTGGGCGGCGGGCAGGTATCGATCAAGGCCAATCCCCAGTCGCTGGAGATCGATCCCCTGATCTGGAAGACGGACAAGGGCGAAGGCCGTTTCATGATGACGGCCAAGGGGCGGTTACCGCAGGACGAGGCTGGCCAGCCGGCCAATGCCGACGCGGCCAAACCGGCCCTGGCATCGTTGACGGCCAAGCTGATCCTGTCCAAGGCCATGCTCAATGAGCTGACCGCGAGCTATCTGGTCATTGCGCAGGGCATGAGCCAGCAAGAGGCCGACAAGGCCGCGCCCAGGCAGGTGAACGGCGTGGCGGGCATTGGAACCATGCTGGGGTTGGTGCGCGACGACGGCTCCAATCTGGTGACCGACGTGCGGTACGGCAAGGGCAAGCTGTCCATCAACGGACACGAGCGCGATGTCAGCGAGATAGAGCAGATGTTGCCTGGCGTGGGGGATGGCAGCAACGACGGCAGCGGCGATAGCAATTGATTGCTACCGCGCTGAGCGGCCTGCTGGCGGGCTGTTGCGTGTTGGTTTTTTAGTTGCAGTTCTTAAGCCGCATCGTCGCTGCGCGCTTTAATCTGTAATGCGCTCGTATGTCACGAAGTCGTATTGCAGGCCATTCTCCGCAGGCTGCGACTGGCGGCCCGTTTCGCGCCATTGGCCTGGCGGCAGCTCGGGGAACCAGGCGTCGCCGTCGATAAGGGTGTGTACTTCGGTCGCCACGATGCGCTCGGCGGCGGGCAGGGCCAGGGTGTAGAGCTGGGCGCCGCCGATTACGAACGGCGCCGCGTCCTTGGGGCAGGCATCTTGCGCTGCCTGCAGGGAAGCCGCCACCACGGCGCCTTCGGCCGCGTAGCCGGCTTGGCGTGTGACCACGATGTTGGTGCGGCCCGGCAGCGGCCGGCCCAGGGATTCCCAGGTCTTGCGGCCCATGATGATGGGGTGGCCCAGCGTGGTGCGCTTGAAGTGGGCCAGGTCGCCCGGCAGCTTCCAGGGCAGTTTGTTGTCGCGTCCGATGACACGGTTGTTGGCGTACGCGACGATCAGGGTGAGGCGGTGCGGCATGGGCGTGAAATGCGAATGAGGTGTGAGGCGAAGTGGTCCGCGCCTTGCGCGTACTACTATATACGTTCGTATAAGCCCCTCTTTGCTCTCACCGGGATAGTCATGAAATCACGTGCCGCAGTTGCCTTCGCGCCGGGCAAGCCTCTGGAAATCGTCGAGATCGACGTTGCGCCGCCCAGAAAGGGCGAGGTGCTGGTCAGGATCACCCATACGGGCGTATGCCATACCGATGCCTTCACGCTGTCGGGTGACGATCCGGAAGGGCTGTTTCCGGTGGTGCTGGGCCATGAGGGCGCCGGCATCGTGGTCGAAGTCGGTGAAGACGTGACCAGCGTCAAGCCCGGCGACCATGTGATTCCGCTTTATACCGCCGAATGCGGCGAGTGCCTGTTCTGCAAGTCGGGCAAGACCAATCTGTGCGTGGCCGTGCGCGCGACGCAAGGCAAGGGCGTGATGCCGGACGGCACCTCGCGCTTTTCCTACCAGGGCAAGCCCGTCTATCACTACATGGGCTGCTCGACCTTCAGCGAATATACGGTGGTCGCCGAGGTGTCGCTGGCCAGGATTCATCCCGATGCGAATCCCGAGCATGTCTGCCTGCTCGGTTGCGGCGTGACGACCGGCATCGGGGCGGTGCACAACACCGCCAAAGTGCAGCCGGGCGACAGCGTGGCGGTGTTCGGCCTGGGCGGCATAGGCCTGGCGGTGATCCAGGGCGCGCGCCAGGCCAAGGCGGGGCGCATCATCGCCATCGATACCAATCCGGGCAAGTTCGAGCTGGCCAAAACCTTCGGCGCCACCGACTGCGTCAATCCCAAGGAGTTCGACAAGCCCGTCCAGCAGGTCATCGTCGAGATGACGGGCTGGGGCGTGGATCACTCGTTCGAATGCATCGGCAACGTCAACGTCATGCGCGCCGCGCTCGAGTGCGCGCACCGCGGCTGGGGGCAGTCCATCATCATCGGCGTGGCCGGCGCGGGCCAGGAGATCTCCACCCGGCCTTTCCAGTTGGTGACCGGCCGCAGCTGGCGGGGCACGGCGTTCGGCGGCGTAAAGGGCCGTTCGCAGTTGCCGGGCATGGTCGAGGACGCGATGCAGGGCAAGATCGAACTTGCGCCCTTCGTCACGCACACGCGCCATCTGGACGAGATCAACGAAGCCTTCGATCTGATGCACGAAGGCAAGTCGATCCGCACTGTCGTGCGCTATTGAACGAGGCCTAGCCCCATGGAGCGTATCGAGCAGCACGCCAGCCACGGCGGGTCTCAGCAGGTCTGGAAACACGTGTCGCCCACGCTGGGCTGCGAGATGCGCTTTGGGCTTTACCTGCCCGAGGCGGCCTTGCGCGGCCAGGCATGTCCCGTGCTGTACTGGCTGTCGGGCCTGACCTGCACCGAGCAGAATTTCATTACCAAGGCCGGCGCCCAGGAATATGCGGCCCGCCATGGACTCATTGTGGTGGCGCCCGACACCAGCCCGCGCGGCGCGCAGGTGGCCGACGACGCGGCCTACGACCTGGGGCAGGGCGCGGGCTTTTATGTCAACGCCGCGCAGCAGCCGTGGGCGGCGCACTACCGAATGTACGACTACGTGGTCGAAGAGCTGCCCGCATTGATCGAAGCAACGTTTCCCGCCACGGACAGGCGTGCGATCAGCGGGCATTCGATGGGCGGCCATGGCGCGCTGGTCATCGCGCTGCGCAACCCGGGCCGCTACCGCAGCGTGTCGGCGTTCTCGCCTATCGTCGCGCCCAGCCAGGTGCCGTGGGGCCAGAAGGCGTTCTCGGCGTATCTCGGCGACGATCGTCAAGCCTGGGGGCAGTACGACACGGTAGCGCTGGTCGAACATGCCGCCGAACGGCTGCCGCTACGGATCGACCAGGGGGAAGGCGACGAATTCCTGCAGAGCCAGTTGCAGCCACAGCGGCTGCAGGCGGCCTGCGACGCGGTCGGGCATCCTCTGCAGCTGAACATGCGCCCCGGATACGACCACAGCTATTACTTCATTTCCAGCTTCATCGGCGAGCATATCGCCCACCACGCGCAGGCACTGCGCGGCTAGCGTCAAACGGCCATCGGCGCGGTCAGCGGCGCATGGTGCAGGTAGTCCGCCAGGACGAAGTCCGAGGGTTCCACGCGTTCCAGCCAATCGGGTTCGTACTTGCCGGTGACGGCGTAGTCGGGAACGCGGTCCGACAGCTGTAGGCGCGGCGGGGCGTAAGGTTCGCGCGCGAGTTGCTCGCGCAGCATGGGCAAATGGTTTTCGTAAATGTGCGCGTCGCCAATGAAGTACGAGAACCAGCGCGGTCTGTAGCCGGTGAGCCGGCCGACAAGGTGCAGCAGGGCCGCGCCTTCGGCGAGGTTGAACGGCGTGCCCAGGCCCACGTCGTTGCTGCGGATGTACAGGCATAGCGAGATCTCGCGCGTGCCGGCATTGGGCAGGAACTGATAGAGCAGGTGGCAGGGTGGCAGCGCCATTTCCTCGAGTTGCGCCCAGTTCCAGCCGTGGAACAGGATGCGCCGGTCGCCCGGGCGTTCGATGATGGTGTCCAGGCACTGGCGCAGCTGATCGACCGCCTTGTAGAGCAGCACGTGCGGCTGGCCGTTCTCCTGAATGTCGGCCACTTTGGCATAGCCGCGCGAGAGTGCGTCGGCGATCTGCCCGGGTCGCGCCGCGGGCAGCGATTTATAGGCCGGCCACTGGCGCCATTGCACGCCGTAGACCGGACCCAGGTCGTCCGGGCCTTCACGGTAGGGGTTGGCCAGCCACTGCGCGTTTTCGTTGGCGTTCTGGTCCCAGACTTTGCAGCCCAGCGCGCGGAAATCGGCGGCGCTGCGCGTGGCGCGCATGAAGCCCACCAGTTCGCCGATGGCCGATTTGAAAGCCAGCCTCTTGGTGGTGACTGCGGGAAAGCCCTGCTGCAGGTCAAAGCGCAGCGCGGCGCCCGGCAGCGACAGGGTGCGCACGCCGGTGCGGTTTTCCTGCCAGCTGCCCTGGTCGATGATGGCGCGCACGAGGTCCAGGTACTGTTTCATCGGTGCGCGCTCAAAGGGACTGGACGATCTCGACGCCGAAGGTCAGTTCGGCGGTCTTCTCCAGCATGGCCGAGGCCGAGCAATATTTTTCGTGCGACAGCGCCACGGCGCGCTCGACGGCTTCGCGCGGCAGATCGCGGCCGGTGACGGTGAAGGCAAAATGGATCTTGGTAAAGACCTTGGGGTCGGCGGCGGCGCGCTCGGCTTCGAGTTTGACGCTGCAGCCGGTTACGGCGTGTCGGCCGCGCTTGAGTATGAGCACGACGTCGTAGGCGGTGCAGCCGCCGGTGCCGACCAGGACCATTTCCATGGGGCGGGGCGCCAGATTATGGCCTCCGCCGTCGACGGCGCCATCCATCACGGTGGCGTGGCCGCTGCCGGTGCTGGCGGTAAAGAGCATGCCCGAGGGGCCGCCCCATTCGACTGTGCATTCCATGTTTTGGGTCCTTGCGGGTGTTCGTTACCTGAGTTCTTGCGTCGGTCGTCGCGGTTGGGCGAACCTAGGGACCCGCCTTTTTGGCGCAGGCCCCGGCAGGGGCCGAGTCAGTCGACCAGGCCGGGGTCCCTGGGGCCGTCCAACCGCGACGAACCGGGAACCTTAGCCACCGATATTACCCCGTTGCGTAAAATGTCCCTTTTATGCCCATGCTGGAAGATCGCCATGCCGTCCACGACCCTGCCATTTACCCGGATGCTCGCCAAGCTGCCTCGGCTGCCGAGGCCCCCGATGCGGCCCGGTTTCATCGACGGGTTGCTGGACGAAGCCGACCGGGCCTTGCGGGTGTTGTCGGGCGCGGCGTCGGCGGGCAGGCCCTATCCGGCCAAGGCCCAGGAGCCTGCCAACCAGTTGTCGGACAAGGAGAAGCGCCACGCAGCGGGGCTGATGCGTGTCAACCACGTGGGCGAAGTCTGCGCGCAGGCGCTGTACCGAGGGCAGGCCGTGGGCTGCCGCGACGAAGCGGCCCGTAATTTGCTGCGCGAGGCGGCAGCGGAGGAAGTCGATCACCTGGTCTGGTGCGGTCGGCGCCTGGACGAGCTGGGCAGTCGCCCCAGCCTGCTCAATCCCCTCTGGTATGCCGGCTCCTTCGCGCTGGGCATGCTGGCTAGCTACGCCGGCGTGCCGCGCAACCTGGGTTTCATGGCCGAGACCGAGCGCCAGGTCGAGGCGCACTTGGAAGGGCATTTGCAGACCCTGCCCGAACAGGACCGGCGTTCGCGGGAAGTGGTGCAGTGCATGAAGGACGACGAGGCCGGCCATCGCGACAGTGCCGAACGGGCGGGCGCAGTGTCCTTGCCGCCCTTGGCGCGAGGAGCCATGCGGGCCATGTCCAAGGCCATGACGGGCACCGCGTATTGGATTTGATACATCTGGGTTCAAAAATTCTTGCACTGCACAATAGTTTTGAGTATGATTGAGTCATCGGATGCCGAAACGCAGATGGCACGGTTCAAAAGCAAGCCCAACCCCTTCTGCAGCGATCCCGAAGCTGGCCAGTAACATTCCAGCCCAGGTTGATCCCGACATGCCAAGGTTGTCTCCTCCACCCTCCTCCTTTGGTGGATTTAGCCCGAGATCTTTCGATCTCGGGCTTTTTTTTATCCTAAAATGATGTGGCCCTCTTTTCATCGAGAGCCTCGGACGTACGTAGCTGTAGTCCAGCTGTAGTCCTTTAGGCAGCGCCTAAACCCTGCGAGCGCCTAAATGAGGGGGCAGTCCGCTTCACAGAGCTTGCAAACCCTGCTCAGTTGGAACCCTGCGAGCGCCTAAATGAGGGGGCAGTCCGCTCAGCGGACCTTGGCCGCTTAAGGCGGCGGCCCAACCCGGCACTCCGAAGCGAACAGGGCTTAGCTGCTGCCTACAGGACGGCCCAAGGACCAATCACTGCCGACTCAGCAAGCCAATCCAATGCCGAGTCGAAGCATCCTTCCAGGCTCCCGCGCCTGCATCGGCGGCATCCAGCTCTGCGATGATGCGTTTGGCCAACACTTTCCCGAATTCGACGCCCCACTGGTCGAAGGTGTTGATCCCCCACAGCACGCCCTGCGTGAACACCTTGTGCTCGTACAGCGCCAGCAGCGCGCCCAGCGTGTGGGCGGTGAGCCTGGGTAGCATGATCAGCGTGGAAGGGCGCCCGCCCGGATGCACGCGATGGCGCGCCAGCAGCGCGGCCTGGGCCGGATCGCTTTCGGTGCGCTGGGTCTCGCTCAGGGCCTCTTCATAGGGCTTGCCCGTAAGCAGGGCCGCGCGCTGAGCCAGGCAGTTGGCCAGCAGAATACGGTGATTGCGTCCGTAGTCATGGTCGGGTTGGCGGCAGGCGATGAAATCGACCGGCGCGCCCTGGGCATCCTGGTGCATCCATTGGAAAAACGTGTGCTGGCTGTCGGTTCCCGTCATGCCCCAGACCACCGCACTGGTGGGCACGCCGGCCGGCGTGCCGTCGGCGGTGGTCGACTTACCCAGCGACTCCATTTCCAGCTGCTGCGCCCAGGGCACCAGGTAGGCCATGCGCGAGTCGTAAGGCGCGATGGCCTGCGTGGCATAGCCGAGCACGCTGCGGTTGGCCACCGCGGCCAGCGCCATCTGCACCGGCGCGTTGGCGGCGATGGGGGCGGCCAGGAAGTGATCGTCCATGCTTTGGGCGCCGCCCAGCAGTTCGTCGACGGTGTCGTTGCCCAGCGCCAGGGCAATGGGCAGGTGGATGGCGGACCACAGCGAATAGCGGCCGCCTACCCAGTCCCAGAAACGGAAGATGCGCTCGTGGGCCACGCCGAAATCACGCGCGGCCTGCGGCGCGGCTGTCACGGCGACCATGTGGCTGAACGGGTCGGCAATACCGGCCTGGCGCAGCCAGTCCAGCGCGACCTGCGCATTGGCCAGCGACTCGGTTGTGGTGAAGGTCTTGGAGGAGACGATCACCAGGGTCTGCGCCGGGTCGAGTTCGCCCAGCTGCAGCAGGATGTCGTGCGCATCGACGTTGGCCGCGAAGCGAATGCGGCGATGCAGGCCTTTGTCGCCCAGTGCGCGCACCACCATGCGCGGCCCCCAGTCGCTGCCGCCGATGCCCAGGTGCAGCACATGCCTATAGGCGCCGCGGGCATCGGCGTCGGCGACGAACTGCCGCACGCGCTGGCGCTCGCCCAGTATCTGCGCTGCCACGGCGGCTGGCGGCTGAGCGGCACGCAGGGCGGTATGCCAGGCCGCCCGGTGTTCCGTCCAGTTGATGGATTCGCCTGCGAAGAGGCCCGCGCGGGTTCTCTCGAAACCTTGCTGCGCCAGCAAAGCCGCGCCAGCCAGGTCAAGCGGCGCGCTGTGGCGCTGCGTGGTCAGGTCGACCTGCAGGCCGGCCGCCTCGATGATGCGCAGGGACGCGCCGTCCAGCGGCGCGCCGCGCGCTGCTGCGGCGAACTGCTGCCAGGCGGGGCTGGAGGGAAGATCGGAAGGCATGGCGATCAGAAGGGCAGTTTGGCTTGCGGCGCGAGCTTGAGCAGTTCGCGGCGAAATTCGTTTTGGATGCGCGCGAGCGCCGCTTCGCTATCGGCCTCGAAACGCAGCACGATGACCGGCGTGGTGTTGGACGAGCGCGCCAGTCCGAAACCGTCGGCGTATTCGGCGCGCACGCCGTCGATGGTGACCACGCGCTCGGTGCCGGGGAAGTCGCCCTTGGCCTGCAGTTCGCGGATGATGGCGTGCGGCTGGCCTTCTTCCATCTCGATCTTGAGCTCAGGCGTGGAAATGGCCTGCGGCAGTTCTTCGAGCACTTGGGACGGATTGGCGCTGCGCGAGACGATCTCAAGCAGGCGCGCCGCGGTATAGAGGCCGTCGTCGAAGCCGAACCAGCGTTCCTTGAAGAAAATGTGGCCGCTCATTTCACCGGCCAGGGGCGCCCCGGTCTCGGCCAGCTTGGCCTTGACCAGCGAATGGCCGGTCATCCACATCAGCGGTTTGCCGCCGGCCTTCTCGACCGCCAGGCCGACGTGGCGGCTGCACTTGACGTCGTAGATGATGGTGCCCCCGGGCACGCGCGTGAGCACGTCGCGGGCCAGCAGGATGAGCTGGCGGTCGGGCCAGATGATCTGGCCGGACTTGGTGACTACACCCAGGCGGTCGGCATCGCCGTCGAAAGCCAGGCCCAGTTCGCAGTCGGTGGTGGTGACGTGCCTGATCAGGTCTTCCAGGTTGTGCGGCTCGGCCGGGTCGGGGTGATGGTTGGGGAAGTTGCCGTCGACCTCGGTATAGAGCTCATCGATGTCGCAGCCCAAGGCCCGCAGCAGCGCCGGGGCGACCGCGCCGCCCACGCCGTTGCCGCAGTCGATCGCGATCTTCATGCGGCGCGCAAGCTTGACGTCGGAGACGATGCGCTCGATGTATTCGCCCACCAGATCGAGCTTGACGTGCCTGCCAG
Source organism: Bordetella sp. FB-8 (assembly GCF_000382185.1). NCBI lineage: Bacteria > Pseudomonadati > Pseudomonadota > Betaproteobacteria > Burkholderiales > Alcaligenaceae > Bordetella > Bordetella sp. FB-8. The sequence goes on from NZ_KB907784.1 coordinate 1,917,317, forward strand.
GCGTGGCGGCGGGCAGGGCAGCGGCCATCTCGCCGGGCAACTGCTTGATCTGGTCGCCATAGAGCGCCTTGCCGTCCAGCATCATCTTGAAGCCGTTGTACTTGGGCGGATTGTGGCTGCCGGTGATGGCCACGCCGGTGCCGGTGCCCTGCGTGAAGGCGGCATAGTAGACCAGCGGCGTGGGCACCATGCCGATGTCCAGCGCGTCGACCCCGCCGGCGGTCAGTCCGTCGGTCAGCGCCTGGGCCAGCGCGGGGCTGCTTAGGCGGCCGTCGTATCCGACCGCCACGGCTTTGATGCCGGCATTGCGGGCGCGGGCGGCCAATGCCAGGCCCAGCGCGCGGGCGAAGTCCGGATTGATCAGATCGGGAACGGTGCCCCGGATGTCGTAGGCCTTGAAGACGGAAGCGGGGAAAGACGTGGTGCTCACGGAAAATCCTTGTGCAATAGCTTGGGGCGGGCGATGGGGCCGGCCCCCGTCGCGATTATCTCTGATTCGGCCGGTGTGGTGGGGGATGGCCATGCCATTGGGAAACAGGGCGTATCCAATCATGGACTCTGGATCGCGGCCGCCTCCTACAATAGGATCATCCTTCCCGATGATGAGTGTCCACCATGACTTTGCTGAACGAATTGCAGTCCCTGCTGGGTGCCGATCATGTGCTGACAGGGGCTGACGCTGCCCCTTTTCTTCTCGACTGGCGGCGGCGCTACCAGGGCTCGGCGCTGGCCGTGGCGCGGCCAGGCAGCACCGACGAGGTGGCGGCCGTAGTGCGCGCCTGCGCGCGCCACGGCGTGCCCCTGGTGCCGCAGGGCGGCAACACCGGCCTGTGCGGCGCCGCCACGCCGGACGAGTCGGGCCGGGCCGTGGTTCTGTCCACGGCTCGGCTGAACCGCGTGCGCGCCATCGATACTGACAACGACACCATCACGGTCGAGGCTGGCTGCGTGCTGCAGGCGGTGCAGGACGCGGCCGAAGACCGGGGTCGCCTTTTTCCCCTGAGCCTGGCGGCCGAGGGCAGTTGCACCATAGGCGGCAACCTGGCCACCAACGCGGGCGGCACGCAGGTACTGCGTTACGGCAACACCCGCGATCTGACGCTGGGACTGGAAGTGGTGACGGCCGAGGGGGAGGTCTGGCACGGCCTGCGCGGCCTGCGCAAGGACAACACCGGCTACGACCTGCGCGACTTGTACGTGGGCAGCGAAGGCACGCTGGGCATCATCACGGCGGCGACGCTCAAGCTCTATCCCTTGCCGGTGGCCACCTGTACGGCGCTGCTGGCCCTGCGCAGCATCGACGCCGCCGTGGAGCTGTTGTCGCGCGCGCGCGCCGGCTTCGGCGCTTCGCTGACAGGCTACGAGTTGATGGCGGGCGATTGCCTGCATCGGGTGACCGAATTGTTCCCGCAGCAGCGCCTGCCCTTCGAGGGCATCTCAGCGCAATCGCCCTGGTATGCCCTGCTCGAGCTGTCTGACAGCGAAAGCGAGGCCCATGCGCGTGAGCGTTTCGAGTCCGTGCTGGGGCAGGCCATCGAGGACGGTGTGGCGAGCGATGCGGCCATTGCCGCCAGCGTCGCGCAGAGCAAGGCCCTGTGGCACCTGCGCGAGAGCATCCCCTTGGCCGAGGCCGAAACAGGCAAGTCGGTCAAGCATGATGTGTCGATTCCCATTTCGCGCATTGCCGATTTCGTGCACCTTACCAATGCCACGCTGCAGGCGGGCTTTCCCGGCATACGCAATGTGATCTTCGGCCACTTGGGCGACGGCAACCTGCACTACAACGTGGCGCGCGGTCCGGGCTTGTCGCAGGACGAGCTTCTGGCGCTACAGCCACGCATCTACGATATGGTGCATGCCAGCGTGCGGGATCACGACGGCTCGATCAGCGCCGAGCACGGCATAGGCCAGCTCAAGCGCGACGAGTTGCCGCGCTATAAGAGTCCCATCGAACTGGCTCTGATGAAACGCATCAAGCGGGCGCTCGACCCGCAGGGATTGTTCAATCCGGGCAAAGTGCTGCAGATGTGACTGGATGCCCGCCGCCGGCCGCCGGTCACGACGAGCCGCGTACCTGCAGCGTGCCGGGCAGTTCGATCTTGCGCGCAGCGCCGCTCCAGCCCTGCAACCGTTCGATCAGGCAGCGTGCCGCGGTCCGGCCCAGCGCGTCGGTGGGCTGGGCTATGGTGCTCAGTCCTGGGCCGATCAGGGCGGCCCATTCTGTTTCGTCGATGCCGATAAAGCCAATCTCCCTGCCCAGAGACCAGCCCAGCGCCTGTACCGCCGACGCGATCCGCAAGGTGGCCACGGCATTGCCTGCCAGTACGGCCGGGCGGCGGTCCTGGGCCTGTGCCCGCAGCGCCAGCAGGCGCTGCATGAGCTGCTCCCGGTTATCCGTCGTGCTTTCCCAGAAGCTGCCACGCATGCCCTGAGGCTTGTCGGTCTGTTGTGCCATGACTGCGATGAACGTGTCGCGGCGCGCGCTGCGCGAACTGACGCCGTTGCAGGGTTCGCTGACCAGCAGCACCTCGTTCCAGCCGCGCGAGTGCAGGTGCTCCAGGGCCTGGGCAACCACGGCGGCGTTGTCCACGGAAACATAGTCGGCGTCCACGCCCTCTTGCGCGCGATCCACCAGGACGATGGGCTTGCCGTATCCGACAGCGCTCTGCCAAAGCTGCACGCGGGTATCCACGCGGTTCAGAATGAGCCCGTCGATCTGATAGTCCGTCAGGGCCTGCAGCGCGTCGCGCTCGCGGCCGGGCTTGTTGCCCAGATTGAACAGCACCAGCAGGTAGCCGGCTTCCTGGCAGGCCTTTTCGGCGCCTTGCAGCACGGCCACGGAGAACGGATTCGTGATGTCCGCCACGGCCAGTCCGATCAGCCGCGAGCGGCCGTGCTTGAGCGCCTGGGCCATGGGGCTGGGGCGGTAGCTCAGCGTCTCGATGGCGTCGCGTACACGTTCGGCGATGTCGGGGGTGAGCAACTGGTGCCGGCCGTTGAGATAGCGCGATACCGTGGCCTTGGATACACCCGCGTGCCGCGCCACGTCGGCGATGGTGGCCCGGCCCGGCGCCACCTGGCCTGAGCGCTGTGTGCTCATAGCGGGTAGGCCGCTGGCGGCGTGGCGCCCGCCAGCAGCGCAAGCAGGTTGTCCACGGCCATCTCGGCCATGGCGCGTCGGGTCTCGTGCGTGGCCGATCCCGCGTGCGGCAGGGGCGTGACGCGCGGGTGCGTGCGTAGCGCCGAATCCAGCGGCAAGGGTTCGGGTTCGAACACGTCCAGTCCCGCGCCGCGCAGATGGCCGCTGTCGAGCGCGCGCAGCAGCGCGTCGGCGTCGACGATGCCGCCGCGCGAACCGTTGATCAGGAAGGCGCCGGGTCGCATCTGCGCCAGCGTGGTGTCATTGATCAGGTGGCGTGTCTGCGGCGTGAGCGGCAGCGTGCTGACAACGATGTCGGCACCGGCCAGCGCCTGGTCCATCGGCACGTGGCGTGCCTTGCCCTGCAGTTCGGGAACCTGCACCGGGCCGGTGTTGGTATAGAGCACCTGCATGGCGAAACCCAGCGCCGCGCGGCGCGCCACGGCCTGGCCGATGCGGCCGAAGCCCAGGATGGCGACGGTCTTGTGGTGCACGTCCCAGCCGAACAGGTCTTGGCCGATGTTCCCGGTCCAGCGGCCCTCGCGCACCAGGCTGGACAGTTCGACCACCCGGCGGCAGGTGGCCAGCATGAGCGTGAAAATGGTGTCGGCCGTCGTCTCGGTCAAGACGCCCGGGGTATGGCACAGCGCGATGCCGCGCGCCTTGAGCGAGGCCAGCGGGTAGTTGTCCACGCCCACCGAGAGGCTGGAAATGATTTCAAGTTGCCTGGCATGGTCGAGCAGCGCGTCGGTGATGGCAAAGCTCGAACCGATCAGCGCCTGCGCCGTGGGCAGGGCGGCCATGAAGGCCGCGCGCTGCTCGGGCTTGCGCGGGTTGGCCACGGTCACTTCGTGCGCCGCCCGCAGGCGCGCCAGCAGGTCATCGGGCAATTCGCGAAATACCAGTATGCGGGACATGGGCGGACGCGCCGGGTCAGTGGCCCGCGGCCTGCAGTTCGGCGCGGCTGGGCAGGCCCTCGGAGTCGCCCCGTACCTGCACCTGGCGCGCACCGATCCAGCAGGCCCGCGCGACGGCCTCGGGCGCGGCCAGGCCGTCGAGCAGGCCGCTGATTACGCCGACGGCAAAAGCGTCGCCCGCGCCCACGGTGTCCACCACTGTCTGGACGGGGCAACCCGGCACGTGGCCGCATCCCAGCTCAGCGTGGTCGTAGTAGGCGCCGTCGGCCCCCAGCTTGACGACGACCAGGCTGGCGCCCAGGTCGCGATAAAAGCGCGCGATGGCTTCGGGGCTCGCTTGGCCGGTGAGCAGCGCGCCTTCGGCCAGCCCTGGCAGCACCCAGTCGGCGCCGGCGGCCAGCGCATTGATTTCGCGGCGCATGGTGGCCTCGTCCGGCCACAGCGTGGGGCGCAGATTGGGGTCGAATGAAATGGTGCTGCCGCTGTCCCGTGCGACCTGCAGCGTGCGCCGTGCCGTGGCCAGCGCCGTCTCGGAGATCGCGGGGAATACGCCGGTGGCATGCAAGTGGCGCGCGCCCGCGAGCCTGGATTCATCGACGTCGGCCGGCGTCATCAGGCTCGCCGCCGAGCCCTTGCGATGGTATTCGATGACCGGGTCGCTGCCGTCGTCCACCTGGCCCTTGAACTGAAAGCCCGTGCGCTGCGCGGCCTGCATCGCCACGCCCTCGCAGTTCACCCCTTCGCCGCACAGGTGGTTGACGAGGTAGCGGCCCATGGAATCGGCGCCCACGCGGCTGAACCAGCGCACGTCAAAGCCCAGGCGCGACAGGCCGACGGCCACATTGATTTCGGCGCCGGCGATGCCCTTGGTGAAGGTTTGCACCCGCTCCAGCGGGCCGGGGCGGTCGGCGATCAGGAGCAGCATGGCTTCGCCGAAGACGGCGATATCGTAGGTTTTTGCGGCGGTCATGGCGTCAGGGTGCAAGAAAAAAGGCCGGGGCCCGGGCGTCGCGCAGAATCCGCAGTTCTCGTTGGACCAGAGCCTGGAGGTCATCGCCGATCAGAGGGTACTCGATGGCGCGCGGCACTGCGGCCGGCAACGCGCGCAGCGTGGCGCGCCAGGGCAGCGCGGATTCTGCCAGCGGCACGGCCACCCATTTGGCGGGCAGGCGCTGCACGCCCTTGGCATGGATGTAGCCGACGCGCTGCGCAAACCGCTGGGCGCACTGCAGCGCGCATTCGCCTTGATAGGCCCAGTTGCCCATGTCGAAGGTCATGGGCAGCGGCAGGCCGGCGGCATCGCCCTGGGCAAAAAAGCGATCGAGCGCCGGCATCGTGCCTGCGTCCGCGGTCTGGTCATTCTCGATCAGCAGCGCGACGCCGGAACCGGCCAGCGTCCGGGCGATAGCCTCGAACCCGTCCGACTGCGCGGCGAAGCGGCCTATCGACATTTTGAGCCGATCGGCCCCGAGCCGGCGGCTGGCCTGGACGCCGTGCTGCAGCGCCGCCAGCGCCAGCGTGCCGTCGGGCGCGTAGAGGGGCCGCGGGCAGGAATAGACCACGCTCATCGATCCATCCTGCGTGGCCTCGCTTGCCCAGGCCGCCAGTTCGGACAGTTCGCCCGCGGCATCGCGCAGCAATTCCTCGCGCACCTCCACGCCGTCGGCGCCGGCCGATTGCGACAGGCGGGCGAACCACAGCTGGCCGCGGCGCAGCACCTGGGCCGCGCCGAACGAGGTCAGCGAGATCAGAGTCTTGGATGCGGAGGCGGACGGGATCATATGCATTGCGGGTTCGCTCTGGGCGTGTCGGACAGGCGCCGCCGGCTGCCGCCCGGCGGGACTGCGCGCCGGCTCGGACGGTCAGGCGTGGTGATTGCTCAGTATCTGGCCCAGGAAAGCCTGCGTCTTGGGGTGCTGCGGATTGCCGAAGAAGTCGCTCGGTGGGCCCTGCTCGATGATCCTGCCGTCGGCCATGAAGAGCACGCGGTCGGCCACGCTGCGGGCAAAGCCCATTTCATGGGTCACGCACAGCATGGTCATGCCGTCCTCGGCCAGGCCGATCATGGTGTCGAGCACCTCCTTGACCATCTCGGGATCCAGCGCCGAGGTGGGCTCGTCGAACAGCATGATCTTGGGCGACATGCACAGCGCCCGCGCGATCGCCACGCGCTGCTGTTGGCCGCCCGAGAGCTGGCTCGGGTACTTGTGCGCCTGGTCGGGAATGCGCACGCGGGTCAGGTATTTCATGGCGCGTTCCTCGGCCTGGGCTTTGGACAGGCCGCGCGAACGCATCGGCGCCAGGGTGCAGTTCTGCAAAATGGTCAGGTGCGGGAACAGGTTGAACTGCTGGAACACCATGCCCACCTCCTGGCGCACGCTGTCCACGTTGCGGCCGCCGGCGGTCAGGTCGATCCCGTCCACGGTGATCCTGCCTTTCTGCACGGCTTCGAGCCGATTGATGCAGCGGATCATCGTGGATTTTCCCGAACCCGACGGCCCGCAGATCACGATGCGCTCGCCAGCGCGGACCTCCAGATTGATGTCGGTCAGCACCTGGAACTTGTCATACCATTTCTCGACGCCTTGCAGGCGGATGATGGGTTCTTGAGCGGGGGTGGTCATGCGGACTCCGGCAGCGGCGAACCAGGGTCAGTCGAGCTTGGGCAGGGGGGCGCCCAGCCACTTCTGATAGAGCTTGTCCAGTTCGCCGTTGGCGGTGTTCTTGGCGATGAGGTCGTTGACGGTCTTGACCAGCGCGTCATCGCCCGGTCGCAGCGCTACCGCCATGTTCTGCTGCAGCAGCCCGAACTTGGTCTCGAACTGGCCGGCCGGCGCGCGCTTGGCGATCTGCGCGGCCACCGTCACCGAGCAGCCGATCGCGTCGACCTGGCCCGACAGGAGCGCCTGCATGGCCGATGCGTCGTCGTCGAAGCGGCGGATCTGGGTGCCTTCGGGCGCGATCTTGGTCACGGCCACATCCTGCGTGGAAGCGCGGGCCACGCCGATGCGCAGGCCCTTGAGGTCGGCCGGCGTCTTCATGTTCAGCTTGGTCAGGCCGTACAGGACGATGGAGGCGGCCGAGTAGGGCTTGGAGAACAGAACCTGCTTGGCGCGCTCGGGCGTGACGGCCAGCGAAGCGACCAGCATGTCCACCTTGCCTGTCAGCAGATAGGGAATGCGGTTCGGGCCGGTCACGGGCACGATGTCGGCCTTCAGGCCCATGTCCTTGGCCAGTAGCTTGGCCACGTCGGCATCGTAGCCGTCGGGCTGGTTGCTGCTGTTCAAGATGCCGTAGGGGGGGAAGTCCACCAGCATGCCGATGGTGACCTTGCCCTTTTTCTTCAGATCGGCCAGCGTCTGGGCCGATGCGAGACCGGGCAGCATGCTGCCGGCGGCCAGGGCGGCCATGCCGAGGGTGAAACTACGTCGATTGATGTTCATCATGCTTGTCTCCTGAGTTTCTAGTCGTGGGGAAAGAACTTTTAAATCAGCGGCTCATTGCCCGGGCGTGGCGTTTTTCCAGGCGCCATGCCAGAAGCGACAATGGCCAGCAGAGAGCGAAATAGATCGCGCCGACCACGCCGAACACGAGCAGCGGCTGGAAGGTGGCGTTGTCGATGATCTGGCCGGCGCGCGTGATCTCGGTAAAGCCGATGATGGCGGCCAGCGACGTGCCCTTGATGATCTGCACCAGGTAGCCCACGGTGGGCGGCACGGCGATCTTGAAGGCCTGCGGCAGGATCACCGAGCGCATGCGCCAGGGATACGACAGCGATAGCGCCTCGGCCGCTTCCCACTGGCCGCGCGGCACGGCCTGGATGCAGCCGCGCCAGATCTCGCCCAGGAAGGCCCCGCTGTTCAAGGTGAGTGCGACGGCGGCGGCGGCCCAGGGGTTGATCTCCAACCCCAGGATCGGCGCGCCGAAGAACACCAGGAACAGCTGCAGCAGCAGCGGCGTGCCCTGAAAGATCTGCGTGAACACGGTGGCGCCACGCGCGAGCGGCGCATTGCCGCCCGTGCGCGCCAGCGCCACCAGTAATCCGACGGCGGTGCCGCCGGCAAAGGCGATGGCCGACAGGGCGATCGTCCATTTTGCCGCTTGTACGATGAACCACAGCTCGGGCCAGCCGAAAGTACGCATCTCTTGTTCCTTGCTGGACTCAGCGGCGGTCGGGGTAGTTCAGGCAGGTCTGGAAGACCAGCTTGAACAGCGCGCTGAAGGCCAGCGACAGCGCCAGATAGATAATGGTCACGACGATATAGACCTCGAAGCTGCGGAATGTCTGGGACTGGATGTTGGCGGCGACCGAGGTCAGGTCGTCGGCCGAGATCACCGAGACTACGGAGGAACTGAGCATCAGCAGGATGAACTGGCTGGTCAGCGCGGGGTAGATCGTCTTGAGGGCGGGCTTGAGGATGACAAAGCGGAAGATTTCCCAGCGCTTGAGGTTCAGCGCCAGGCCGGCTTCGATCTGGCCCTTGGGGATGGATTCGATGCCGGCGCGGATGATCTCGGTGGCGTAGGCACCCAGGTTCACCACCATGGACACCAGCGCGGCCGTGTGCGGTGTCCAGCGCAGGCCGATGGCCGGCAGGGCGAAAAAAAAGAAGAACAACTGCACCAGGAACGGCGTGTTGCGGATCAGTTCGATGTAGGCATTGATCACCAGACGCAGCCAGCCAGGCCCCGAGGTCTTGCCCCATGCGCAGGCAATGGCCACCACCAGGCCGAGCACCGTGGCCGTCAGCGAGAGTTGAATGGTGATCCAGGTGCCGTGCAGCAAATCGGGCCAGGCGGCAAAAACCTGGCCGAACTGAAAGCGGTAGTTCATGGGGATAAAGGTGTATGAAACCGGTTTCAATAGTTTGAATCGTGACTTTTCGATTGTATTTAGGGGAAAACCCAGGGGGTGGGAAATGCTGGCGGAAGGGCCTCGGGCCTCAAGCGTGCGGGGTCGGCGCAAGCCCGAGCATGGGCGCCATGGCATCGAGCACGCGCTGCACGGCGCCCGCGTGGCGGGCCACATAGCGCAGGCCGGCCTGGCTCATGGCTTCGCGCCTATCCGGGTCGCCCAGCAAATCGAAGGCGGCCGTCAGGGCGCTGGCCGCATCCGGCTGGCGCAGCACGGCGCCCGCGGCGATGCCCTCGATCGTGGCCTGCTCGAAATTCTGCGTATGCGGGCCCACGATCACCGGCGTGCCGGTGGCGCAGGCCTCGATCAGGTTCTGCCCGCCATGGGCGATGAAGCTGCCGGCCACGATGGCCGCATCGCTGGCCGCGTAGTAAGAAACCATCTCGCCCATGCTGTCGCCCAGCAGCACTTGCGTGTCCGCGGGCAACGCTTGCGCCGGGTCGATGCGGCTGCGGCGGATCGTCCGCAGGCCGGCCGATTGCAGCAGATCGAATACGCCGTCAAAGCGCTCGGGGTGGCGCGGGATCAGCACGACCAGCGCGTCGGACCCAGGGGCGTGCGCAGCCAGGGCCGCGATGAAGGCGGCCTCCTCGCCATCCTGCGTGCTGGCGATGGCAATGGTCTTGCGATGCCAGGCCTGTTTCCACGCACGGCCGCGCTTGACCTGCGCGGGCGCGACCGCGGCGTCGAATTTGATGTTGCCCGTCACGGACACCGCGCGCGCGCCGGATGCGCGCAGGCGCTGCGCGTCGCCTTCGGTCTGCGCCAGCACCTTGTCCAGGCCGGCATAGGCCTGCCGCAAGGCGCTGCCGCCGTAACGCTGGCCGGCACGGGCCGAGCGCTCCGACAGGCGCGCGCTGACCAGGGCGATGGGCAGGCCGATCTGCCGTGCGGCATGGATCAGGTTGGGCCAGACCTCGCGCTCGATGAGGATGCCGCAGCGCGGCTGCATGGCGGCGTAGAAGCGGCGGCAGGCGGCGGGCAGGTCGTAGGGCAGCCAGCTCTGCCGCAGTTGGCCTTGTTCTATCGCCTGCGCGAAGAGCCGCGCGCCTTCGCGGCGGCCGGTGGCGGTCATATGAGTGAGCAGCACGGGCAGGCCGCGGTCCAGCAGCGCCTTGACGAGCGGCTGCGCGGCGCGGGTCTCGCCCAGGCTCACCGCGTGTACCCAGACGGGCCGCCCTGCGGCCAGCGCGCCAGGCTCGTAGCGGCCGAAGCGCTCGCCCATGTGGGCGCCGTAGAAAGCGTCGCTGCGCGCGCGCAGGCGCACGCGCAGGGCGAGCAGCGGCGCGATGGCATTGACGATACCGGCATAGATCGTGCGATTCATGGCACGGGATTATCGCCCGGCTGGGAGGGATTGCTGCCTGCAGGCGGCGCGGCCCGTCGCATTCGCGCAATCCGCCGGGCCCTCAGGGCTGCCTGACCATGAGGTCAATGATCTCCGGCACCGCGGCCTGTTCCAGTCCGGCCTCGCAGGCCCGCTGGTAGGTGTGCAGGACGCCTAGCGCCGTTTCCCGCGCCGCGCCGATTTCCTCGGCCATCGCGGCGTAATAGCCCATGTCCTTGTTGGCGTTGGCGATGGAGAACCTGAAGCTGGAGGTATCGCGCGACTCGATATAGGGGCGTAGCCTGTCCAGCACCACGCCGCCGCCGCCGCCTGTGGCGAGAATGTCGGTAAAGACCTCGGGCTGGACGCCCGCGCGTTCGGCGCAGGCGGCCGCTTCGGCAAGGACCGCGGAAAAGCCCAGGGACACGTAGTTGTGCAGCAGCTTCATGCGGTGGCCCGCGCCGACGGGGCCGGCGTGCACCACGTTCTCGGCATAGCTCCTTAGCAGCGGCAGGCAGCGGTCAAAGAGTTCCTTGTCGCCGCCTACGATGAGGTTGAGCCGGCCCTGCGCGGCTTCCTTGGGCGTGCGCGTCATGGGGGCGTCCAGGAACAGGCCGCCGGCTTTGTGCACCGCCTCGGCCACCCTGACGGTGGAAGAGGGGATGGCGGTCGAGCAGTCGATGATGATGGTGCCCGGCCTGATGCCCGCCAGCACGCCGTCGGGTTTGAAAAGCACGTCCTCGACCTGGGGCGTGCCGGTCACGCAGAGAATGACGATGTCGGCCTGGCGGGCGAGGTCGGCGGCGCTGGCGCTTAAGGTGGCGCCGGCGGCCAGCAGGTCGTCGACGGGTTGGTTGCCGGGATGGTCCAGCAGCACCAGGGGATAGCCGCCTTTGGTGACGACGTTCAATGCAATGCCGTGGCCCATCATCCCCACGCCTATCATGCCGACCCTCGGCTTGCCTGCGCTCATGCTTGTCTCCATGGATTCGATTCGGTTCGATTCGCGGGGCGCTGCCCCGGCGTTTCCCTCGACTCCCATTAGACAACGGACCCGCAGGCAAAAAAACAGCTTGGTCAGGCGTTCATGCCCGGCGCCTCATGGCCGATGCGTTCCGCCCTGTCCGCATCGCATCACTTCAGGCGTCCCGCGAGAAACTGTCCGAGCCGCTCGCTCCTGGGATTGACGAGCACCTGCTCGGGGGGGCCCTCTTCCTCGATCTTGCCCTGATGCAGGAACACCACGTGGTTCGATACATTGCGTGCGAAGCCCATCTCGTGCGTGACGACGATCATGGTGCGACCCTCGTCGGCGAGCGCCTGCATCACCTTCAGGACTTCGCCGACGAGTTCCGGATCGAGCGCCGACGTCGGCTCGTCGAACAGCATCACCTCGGGCTCCATCGCGAGCGCGCGCGCAATTGCCACCCGCTGCTGTTGTCCGCCGGAAAGATGCGCCGGATACATTGCCTCCATACGCGCGGACAGTCCCACTTTCTCCAGGTACTTGCGCGCACGCGCGATCGCCTCGTCCTTGCCGATGCCCAGCACCGCCATCGGCGCTTCGATCACGTTCTCCAGCGCCGTCATGTGCGCCCACAGATTGAAGTGCTGGAAAACCATCGCCAGCTTCACGCGCAGGCGCTGCAACTGCTTGGGATCGCCGATGCGCGGCGTGCCATGGCGGTCGCGCTCGATGCGGATCGACTCGCCGCCGAGCGTGATGGTGCCCGAGCAAGGCTGCTCGAGAAAGTTGATGCAGCGCAGGAAGGTGCTTTTGCCTGAACCGCTGGAGCCGATGATGCTGATGACGTCGCCCGCCTTCGCGTGCAGCGAGACGCCCTTGAGCACCTCGTTGTCGCCGTATTTCTTGTGCAGGTCGTCCACAATGAGCTTGTACATGTATTGTTCCGTTCTCCGACGGCCTCGCGTGCCGTCCGGCTATGCCGATGAATCAATGGCCCTGAGGCTTGAGGAACGCAAGCCAGCGCGCCTCCAGGCGCCTGAACGCCCAGATCAGCGCGAACACGATCACCGCGTAGAGCAGCGCCGCGATCCCATACGCCTGGAACGACATGTAGGTCGCGGCGTTCACGTCGCGCGTGACCTTCAGGATGTCGGGCACCGTGGCGGTAAATGCGAGCGTCGTGGCGTGCAGCATCAGGATCACCTCGTTGCTGTAGCTGGGCAGCGCGCGCCGCAGCGCCGACGGCAGTATCACGCGCCGGTAGAGCGTGAAGCGCGTCATGCCGTAGGCGAGCCCCGCCTCGATCTCGCCGGCGGGCATGGTCTTGATCGCGCCCGCGAAGATCTCGGTTGCGTACGCGCACTCGTTGAGCGTGAACGCGAGCAGCGTGCAGTTCATCGCGTCGCGAAAGAAGGTATTGAGCCAGGCGTGATCGTGCACGTAATGCAGGCTGTAGATTCCCGTGTAGCAAAGGAGCAGCTGCACGTACAGCGGCGTGCCGCGGAATACGTAGGTGTAGAGCCACACCGGGCCGCAGATAAAGCGGTTCCTCGAAGCGCGCGCGATCGCAAGCGGCACCGCGAAAAGAAAGCCGAGCCCGACCGATACGACGAGCAGCCACAGCGTGATGACCAGGCCGCTGAGCCGGTATCCGTCGCTGTACAGATAGTTTTGCCAATATTGGCCGATCAACTGAATCACGATACAAGCCTGACGCCTACTGAATAGCGCTTCTCGAGATAGATGAGCACAAGATTGGAGAGGGTCGTGATCGCCAGATAGATCGCGCCCGCGACGAGCATGAAGAAAAAGAAGTTGAGCGTGCTCTTGCCTGCGTCCTGGGCCGCCTTGACCAGATCGGAGAGGCCGACGATCGACACGAGCGCCGTCGCCTTCACGAGCACCTGCCAGTTGTTGCCTACGCCCGGCAGCGCGAAGCGCATCATCTGCGGGAACAAGATCCGGCGAAACACGCGGGCGCGGCTCATGCCGAACGCCAGGCCCGCCTCGATCTGGCCGCGCGGCACCGCGAGGAACGCGCCGCGGAACGTCTCGGCAAAGTACGCGCCGTAAATGAAGCCGAGCGTGATGACCCCCGCCCAGAACGGATCGATATCGATCTGGTCCCAGCCCAGCAGGTCGGTCACGTTGTTCAACTGGATTTGCATGCCGTAGAACAGCAGCAGCATCAGCACCAGATCGGGCACCGCGCGGATCAGCGTGGTGTACAGCGTGCCGATTGCGGCCGCCAGCCGGTTGTTCGACAGTTTGGCCGCGGCTCCGGTCAGGCCGAGCGCGACCGCCGCGGCCAGAGACAGCACGGCGAGCTTGGCCGTCATCAGCGTGCCAGCCCAGAGGAGCGGGCCGTAGCCTTGAAAGAACATGCGCAAATTCCTGAAACGGCACGAGGCGCCGCGCGTTGCCGCGCGGCGCCTCGTGTGGCGCTTAACCGCCGTAGACGTCGAACGTGAAGTACTTCTTCTCGATCTTCTTGTACGTGCCGTCCTTGATCATCGCGGCGATGGCCCCGTCGAGCTTGGCCTTCAGGTCGGTGTCTTGCTTGCGCAGGCCGATGCCCGCGCCGTCACCCAGCGTCTTGGGATCGTTGATATTGCCGCCCGCGAACTCGAAGCCCTTGCCGCGCGGCGTGTTCAGAAAGCCGATGTCGGCCTGAACCGCGTCCTGCAGGGCCGCGTCCAGACGGCCGGAGATCAGGTCCGTGTAGACCAGGTCCTGGTTTTCATAGGACACCACGTTCACGCCCTTGGGCGCCCAGTAGGTCTTGGCGTAGGTTTCCTGGATCGTGCCCTGCTCGACGCCCACCGACTTGCCCTTGAGCGATTCAGCGGTCGGCTTCAGGTTCGCGCCCTTCTTGTCGACCAGGCGCGTCGGCGTATTGAACAGCTTGGACGAGAAGGCGATCTGCTCTTCGCGCTTGGGCGTCATGGACATCGAGGACAGCACGCCGTCGAACTTGCGCGCCTTGAGCGCCGGGATCATGCCGTCGAAGTCGTTTTCGATCCATACGCACTTGGCGTGCAGGCGGTGGCAGATCTCGTTGCCCAGATCGATGTCGAAGCCGACCAGTTTGCCGCTGGCATTTTTCGACTCGAACGGAGGGTAGCTTGCATCGACGCCGAAACGGATGGTCGACCAGTCCTTCGCGTGGGCGCCGGCGGCGGCCAGTGCGAGCATGATGCCGAGTGCGATTTTTTTCATAATGTTCCTGAATATTGATTTGCGGTACGAATGCGCTTCGATGACAATGCGCCGGCCGCAAGCGGCGGCTGGCGAAATTGTAGGCGTGATTTCACTCGTCCACGCCAGGCCGGGCAATCCGCGTTTTCCCATAGGCCGCGCTCGTCTGTCAGCGGGTTGCCAGTCTTTCCGGAATTTACCTGCGCTTGCAGCGTAAAAAGCTGACTCGCCCGTTAAATGCGTGCGCCGACGGGCTGAACCTCTCGTGTCTGGCTGAAAAAAACCCCGCCTCAGGCAGGGTGTCGGTCAAGCGCAGAGCGGCCCTAGCGCGCCGGCGCCACCGTGCCCACGCATTCGCCGAAGCCGATGCGCGCATAGCCGGATTTGACGCACTCGGCGCGGAAGATGACCTGATCGCCGTCCTCAAGGAAGGTGCGTTGTTCGCCCCAGGGCAGTTCCAGGGCCTTCTTGCCGCCCTCGGTAAGCTCCAGCAGGGAGGCCGCTTCCGAGGGCGAGGGGCCCGACAGCGTGCCCGAGCCCATCAGGTCGCCGGGCTGCAGATTGCAGCCGTTGACGGTGTGGTGCGCCACCAACTGCGCCAGGGTCCAGTAGGCGTCGCGAAAGTTGCTCGTCGACAGCTTGGCCGGTGCGGCCTTGCCGGCGCGCGATTGCGCGGTGGTGAGCAACACTTGCATCTGCACATTGAAGGCGCCTTGCGCGCTGTTGGCGGCCGAACTCAGGTAGGGCAAGGGCTGCGGATCGGACGCCGGGTGCGCGAATTTTTCGCGAAAGGGCGCCAGCGCGTCCAGGGTGACGATCCAGGGCGAGAGCGTGGACGCGAAGCTCTTGGACAGGAAAGGCCCCAGGGGCTGGTATTCCCAGGCCTGTATATCGCGAGCGGACCAGTCGTTGAAAAGGCTCAGGCCGAAGACATGCTGCTCGGCCTGCTCGATGTCGATGCGCTCGCCCTGCGCATTGCCGGTGCCTACGTAGATGCCCAACTCCAGCTCGTAGTCCAGGCGCTTGCAAGGACCCCATTGCGGCGTGCCGCCTTCGACGGCGGGCCGCTGCTGGCCGACGGGGCGCGCAAAGGTCTGGTTCACGCCCAGGCTGGAGGCCCGGCCGTGATAGCCGATGGGCACCCACTTGTAGTTGGGCAGCAGCGGATTGTCGGGGCGGAACTGCTTGCCCACGGTGGTGGCATGGTGCACCGAGATGTAGAAGTCGGTGTAGTCGCCCACGCGCGCCGGCATGCCGTATTGCGCGTCCGCTTGCGCCACCAGCAGAGGTTCGATCTTGTCTTGCAGCGGCGAGCCCGCGCGCAGCGCGCGCGACAGCGCCAGGCGCAATGCGCGCCAGTGGGCCTGGCCCAGGGCCATCAGCGGATTGAGCGCGTCGCCCGTGCACGCGGCCAGCGCCTGGGCGGCCGGGCCGTCGAAAGGATCGAGAGCGGCCAGCGCGGCCAGATCCACGATGTGCTCGCCGATGGCCACACCGGGGCGCAAGGCTTGGCTTGAACCCGCCCGGCGGAACACGGCATAGGGCAGGTTCTGAATGGGAAAGTCGGTGCCGGCCAGGTTGGCGCTGGCGACCCAGCTTTGCAGCGCGGGGTCGTGGGTTTCATTGATCAGGGTCATGGGGGTCTCTATTGTGCGGATGCGCTCAAGCCTTGGACGGATCGAAATGCCTGGCCAGTCCTTGCCAGCATTCATAGTAATCGGCTTGCAATTGGGGTGAAATCAGCGCGTGCGCGGTAGGCCGGATCACGCGGCGCGTCTCGAACATGAAAGCCATGGTGTCGCGGATGTAGTGCGATGTGCGGATGTCGGCGCGGGAGGCTTTTTCGAAGGTGTCGGCATCGGGGCCGTGGCCGCTCATGCAGTTGTGCAGGCTGGCGCCGCCGGGCACGAAGCCCTCGGCCTTGGCGTCGTACACGCCGTGGATCAGGCCCATGAACTCGCTGGCCACGTTGCGGTGAAACCAGGGCGGGCGGAAGGTGTGCTCCATGGCCAGTATGCGCGGCGGAAAGATGGCGAAGTCCATATTGGCTGTGCCGTGCGTGTCCGAAGGCGATGTGAGCACCGTGAAGATCGAAGGGTCCGGGTGGTCATAGCTGATCGAGCCGATCGCGTTGAAGCGGCGCAGGTCATATTTGTAGGGCGCGTGCGTGCCGTGCCAGGCCACCACATCGAGCGGAGAGTGGCCTATCCTGGCGCGCCAGAACCCGCCGGTGAATTTGGCGATCAGCTCGAAGTCGCCCTCGATGTCCTCGAACCACGCCTGCGGGGTGAGGAAGTCGCGCGCGTTGGCCAGGCAGTTCGAACCGATGGGTCCCAGTTCCGGCAGGCGCAGCGGCGCGCCGAAATTCTCCAGTACGTAGCCGCGGGCCTGGCCGTCGGGCAGCTCGACGCGAAAGCGTATCCCGCGCGGAATCACGGCGATTTCAAGGGGCTCGATGTCGATGCGGCCCAGTTCGGTTGCCAGGCGCAGCCGGCCTTGTTGGGGAACGATGAGCAATTCGCCGTCGGCATCGTAGAAAAAACGGCCTTGCATGGTGCGGTTGGCCGCATACAGGCTGATGCCCACGCCGCTTTGTTCGTCGGGGCTGCCGTTGCCGCCCCAGGTGTGCATGCCTTCAATGAAATCGGTGGGCGCTTCGGGCAGGGGCAGCGGACTCCAGCGCATCTG
Source organism: Bordetella sp. FB-8 (assembly GCF_000382185.1). NCBI lineage: Bacteria > Pseudomonadati > Pseudomonadota > Betaproteobacteria > Burkholderiales > Alcaligenaceae > Bordetella > Bordetella sp. FB-8. Next base: position 1,934,468 of record NZ_KB907784.1, read on the forward strand.
GTTGGGCGGGGCCGGGGTGCGGCCGAAATCGCTCAGCCAGTCCGGCGCGGCGTCGCAGGCCTGGAAAGGCAGATGCTTGGCGCCCGGGCGGATGCGGTAGGCCCATGAGCGGCGGCTTTCGGCGCGCGGCGCAGTGAAAGCCGTGCCCGAGATCTGCTCGGCATACAGGCCGTAGGGGCAGGTCTGCGGCGAGTTCTGGCCAGATGGCAGAGCGCCGGGCAGGGCCTCGGTGGCCCAGTCGTTGCCAAAGCCCGATTGGTATTGCAGGGTGTCCATGGTGTGTCCTCCGCGGCGCGGCCTGGACCGCGCCAGCACATGAAAAGTGGCTTTTGCCACCTATTTTCGGCAATCTGCGACCCCATTGCTATGGGAATGGAAAAATACGAGATATAAATTTCATGAATAATAGGGCGATGTCGCGCCAAGCCGCGCTTCACGGAAAACCAAGTATGTCCGATCTGCGTCGCCTGGACCTGAACCTGTTGGTCGTATTCCAGCATCTGCTGGAACTGCGCAATATCTCGGCCGTGGCGCGCCGGCTCGACCTGAGCCAGCCGGCGGTGAGCAATGCCTTGCGCCGCCTGCGCGCGACGTTCGGCGACGACCTGTTCGTGCGCACCGGTCAGGGTATGTTGCCCACGCCGCAGGCCGAGCGCCTGGCAGGCCCGGTTGCCGAAGCGCTGGGCCTGCTCGATCGCCTGCTGGAGTCCGACGAGGTATTCGACCCTGTGGGCAGCGCGCGGCGCTTTTGCATCGCCATGAGCGACGTGGGCGAAATCCATTTCATGCCGGCGCTGATGGAGGCCTGCGCGCAGCGCGCGCCCGGCGTACGCATCGACTCGGTGCGCGGCGGGGCCGAGCTGCGGCGCGATATGGAGGCCGGCCGCATCGACCTGGCCGTGGGCGCCTTCGACGGCCTGGATGGCGATATCCTGCACCGCATGCTGTTTCGGCAGGGCTATATGACGCTTTTCCGCAAGGGGCACCCCCAGGCGCACGAGAACATGGGACTCAAGGCTTTCCGTGCCCAGCAGCATCTGATCGTGTCCCACGCCGCGCCCTATGGTCAGATAAACCAGGCCCTCGAGGCGGCTGGCGTGTCGCTGCGCGCGCATCACAGCGTGCCGCACTTCACCGCAGTGCCGCACGTGCTGAGCGTCACCGACCTGCTGGCCACGGTTCCGGCCAAGCTGGCCGCCCAGACGGCGACTCGCTTTGGCTTGCAGACGATGGTTCCGCCATTGCGTGCGCCCCCGCTGCAGACCAATCTGTATTGGCAGCGGCGGTTTCACCGGGATGCGGGCAATCAGTGGTTGCGTGGGTTGATCGTGGAGCTGTTCGTGCAGGGTTGAAGCATGCTTCATGCGATGGCATTTAAGGCTCCCGATGTGCTGAAGCCATGAGCCTGCGGCAGGGCGGAGCAATCCGAAGCGCGGGGCGTTCCAACGTCTGCGCGGTGTAGCGTCGAACATCGGCATTGCGCAGTCCTGTCGCAGGCGGCTCAAGTACTCAAATCGAGACTGAGGGATCTATCAACGCTTCTGGCACTGCGGGCAAAAATAGGTGGCGCGCTGCCCCTGCACCAATCTGCGTATGGGCGTGCCACAGCTCTTGCAAGGCTGGCCAGCGCGTTCATACACGGCAGCGTGGATTGCGAAATAAGCCCCGGGCTCGCCACTGGCGTCCACGTAGTCGCGTAGCGTGCTGCCCCCCGATTCCAGCGCATCGGACAGCGTGGTGCGTATGGCCAGGGCCAGGCGCTCGCAGCGGGGCAGCGAGATTTTGCCGGCTGCAGTGCGCGGGTCGATGCCGGCGCGAAACAGGCTCTCCGAGCAATAGATGTTTCCCACACCCACTACCGCCGATCCGGCCAGTAGCGCCTGTTTGACGGCTATGCCGCGCTTCTGAAAGTGGCGGTGCAGCCAGCGGCCGTCGAAACGCGGGTCGAAGGGTTCTATGCCCAGCTTGGCCAGCAGGGGGTGGTTTTCCACCGGGCCGTCTTCGGCGGAATGCCAGAGCACGGCGCCGAATCGGCGCGGATCGTGCAGGCGCAGGGTGGCGTGGTCGAAAATCCACTCGACATGATCATGCTTGCGCAATAGGGGCGGCCCGGCGCAGGGGCCGCTGCTCACAACACGCAAGGAACCCGACATGCCCAGATGGACAATCTGTACCCCGTGTTCGAAACGCAACAACAGGTATTTGCCGCGGCGGTTGCATTCGATGACTATGCGGCCCGCCAGCAGGGCGGGCAATTCGACCGGAATGGGCCAGCGCATGCGCGATTCGTGCACCAGCAGGCGGCGCAACGGCTTACCCGTGATGACGGCATCGATTCCGCGGCGGGTGGTCTCGACTTCAGGCAATTCCGGCATGAGCCAGTGTAAGATGAGTCGTTACTAACTTGGCAATTGTGCCATTGCCGTCCAAACCCCGATAGGCAGCTACGTTGTCGTACTCTTTCATCAAAGTCGGAACTGCCGCATTGGCGCTCCTACTGGCCGGCATGCAGCCCTTGCAGGCCCATGCTCAAACCGCCCCGGCCCCGGCTCAAAATCCCGCCCCTGTTTCGCCGCCGATCGCAGGCCGCAGTATTCAATTGCGCCAGGGCAAGCTGCCCTTGGTGCGGTTGACGGGCGATATCTTCTATCGGGTGGTGGCCGCCGAAATCGCCGCGCAGCGCGGCCTGTACGGTGCCGCGGCCGGCACGCTGGTCCCGCTTGCCCGCGAAACCGGCGATCCGCGTCTGGCGCACCGAGCGCTCGAATTCCAGCTGGCCGGCGGCAACCTGGCCGGTGCGCTCGAAGCCGCGCACCTGTGGGCGCAGCTTGCACCCTACGATAGCAATGCTGGCGCGGCCGAGCTCGCCCTGGCGGCCGCCAACGGTCAGACCCGCGGCATGGCCGCCGCCCTGCGCGCGCGCATCGAGAAGTCCGCGGACAAGCCCGCGGCCATCACCCAGGCCATGGGTGTGGTCAGCCGGCTCAACGATCGCCGCCTGGGCCTGCGCATCATGGACCAAGCTCTGAGCGATCCGGCCGTGCGCAAGTTGCCGGCCGCTTCGCTTGCCCTGTCCGACGCCGCGCATGCGGCCGGCGACGACGCCCGCGCCGTGGCCGAGGCCCGCACCGCCCTGGCCGCCGATCCCAAGTCCGAGCCGGCCGCGCTGCGCGCGCTGGAATACGGCATGTCGGTCGATCCCGCTGCGGCGCAGGCGCAGGCGCGCGGCTTCCTCGCCCGCAACCCCAATGCGCGCCGCCTGCACCTGATGCTGGTGGGGCAGATGGTCAATAATGGCAAGTACGATCAGGCCCTGGCCGAACTCAACGCCATGTCGCGCCGCACCCCCGAGGATTTCGACCTGCTCTACATGCAGGCGCAGGTGGCCTACCGCGCCGGCCGCCTGGATCAGGCTCGTGCCCTGCTTGGCCAATACCTGGACGTGCAGGAGCAGCGCCAGCGCAGCACCGCGCCGGGCGCCACCATGGCTTCGGCTTCGGCGTCGGACGCCCACGTCCTGCTGGCGCGCATCGACGAGGATCAGGGTCGCATCGACGAGGCCATCGCGGAACTTGGCCGCATCCAGGACCCGACCATGCGCTATGGCGCGCAGTTGCGCCAGGCGGTGCTGACCGCGCGCCAGGGACACACCGACAAGGCGCTGGCCCTGCTGGGCAGCACCGCGCCCCAGGACGACGACGAGCGCGTGCAGGGGTACCTGACCCGCAGCCAGATCCTGCGCGATGCCGGCCGCATGGATGCAGCCGTCGCCACGCTCAAGACGGCCGACCGCGCTTTCCCTGATGCGCCTGCGATCAAGTATGAGCTGGCCATGCTCAACGAGCGCCTGGGCCGCATCGGCGAGGTCGAGCGTCTGCTGCGGCAGGTCATCGCCCTCAGTCCGGACAACGCCCAGGCCTACAATGCGCTGGGCTACACGCTGGCCGATCACAATAAGCGGCTGCCCGAGGCGCTGGACCTGATCACGCAGGCCCTGAACATCGCGCCCAACGATCCCTTCATCCTCGACAGCATGGGCTGGGTGCGGTTCCGCATGGGGCAGCTGGACCGCGCAGCCGAGTATCTGCGCCGGGCTTACGCGCAGCGCCCCGAAGCCGACATCTGTGCGCACTATGCCGAGGTGCTCTGGGATAAGGGCGAGCATGAGCGCGCTACCGCGCTGCTGCGCGAGGGCTACAAGAAAGATCCCAAAAATCCCACGGTGCTCGATACGCTCAAGCGCCTGGGAGTCACGCCTTGAACGCAGCCGCCGCGGCGCGCGCAATCGCGCGCGGGCTGGCCCGGGTCGCGGCGGCCGCCGCGCTGGCGGCGCTGGCCGCTTGCGCCACGCCGCCCAGGCCCATGATCGCGCCGGACATATCGCCCGACGCCTTCTCGCGGATCGGGCGCTTTGCCATCACCGTGACGCATGGCGACGGCAAGGTCGAGGCCGTGCAGGGCGGTTTTGCCTGGCGCGACGACGGCCGGCACTATCAGCTCGACCTTACCAACCCGCTCGGCTCTACCGAGGCGCGCGTCGAAGGCCGGCCCGGTTCTGCGCTGCTGCTGCGCGCCGACGGCAGCCGGCTGCAGGCGCAGGACCCCGATGCATTGGTGCAAGACGCGCTTGGCAGCCCGGTGCCGGTCGGCGGCCTGCGCGATTGGCTGCGCGGCCGCCTGATGCCCGGCCAGGCCGACGACCTCAAGCGCGACAGCCGCGGCCGGCCCGAGTCCTTCGGCCAGTACGGTTGGCACGCGCGCCTGTCGCGCTATGACGCGCAGGGGCCGCGGTTGCTGGTGCTGCGGCGCGAGCAGCCGCAAAGCGCGATCTCGGTGCGCCTGGTGGTGGACACACCCGATCCGTCCTAGCCGTGCCGCCATGACTTGCGCCACACTTTACGACGTACCGGCGCCGGCCAAGCTCAACCTCTTCCTGCATGTGGTGGGCCGCCGCGCCGACGGCTATCACTTGCTGCAAACGGCGTTCCGCTTCATCGACCTGGCCGACATGCTGCATTTCGAGCGCCGTGCCGACGGCGTGATCGAACGCGCCTATGACCTGCCCGGCGTGGCGCCGCATGAAGACCTGGTCGTGCGCGCGGCGAGTGCCTTGCAGCAGGCCACGGGCACCCGCCATGGCGTGCGCATCGGCTTGGTCAAGCGCATTCCGCAGGGCGGCGGCCTGGGCGGCGGCTCCAGTGACGCGGCCACCACGCTGGTCGCGCTCAACCGGCTCTGGAACACCGGCCTGTCGCGTCGCGAGTTGATGGCGCTGGCCTTGCCGCTGGGCGCGGACGTGCCGGTGTTCGTGTTTGGCCGATCGGCGTTCGCCCAGGGCGTAGGCGAGGACCTGAACGCGGTGGATCTGCCCGAAGCGGGCTACCTGGTGGCGCAACCCGATGCCAGCGTGCCCACTGCTGCCATTTTCGGCGCCCCTGATTTGACACGGGATACCAAACCCGTCAAAATAGCGGACTTTCTTGCTAAGCCCTGCGCTCGCTTTGGCAAAAATGATCTGGAGCCTGTGGCTTTTGCCCGCTACCCTGAAATTTTCAGGTGTAGCCAGTGGTTGGAAGCACAGCTTGCCGCGCCGGTGCGGATGTCCGGCTCCGGTGCGTGTCTTTTTGTCGAGTTTGCCACGCAGGCCCGAGCGCTTTTGGCTCAGCAAGAAATAACCGCTACAATGCGCGTCGCTGCAAACAGTACACGTTGCGGCACAGCGCCGGAATTTCGGTTGATCCAGGCATGCGCCGGTTTGGCTGAGCATCCGTTGTGGCACTGGATTGCAAGTTAGTTGGGGAGTCGCCAAGCTGGTTAAGGCACCGGATTTTGATTCCGGCATGCGAAGGTTCGAATCCTTCCTCCCCAGCCCAACAAAATTAAAAAAGAAGCTGTTGAACACGAGACGGGTTCAGCAGCTTTTTTTTGCCGTCCTGTCACCTCAAGGCAAAAGCGGGCCCCTCGCAGGGCTGGCCGAGCTCAAGGCGCAGCGCGGGGCCTTTTCCTTTTGCGCCCTTCCCGTCGGTCGGGCAAAAGCCGTCAGCAAATACGTGGCATAGCATCATGGCAAACGATAGCTTCATGATCTTCACCGGTACGGCCAATCCGCGTCTGGCCGTCGACGTTGTCAACCATCTGGACATGTCCCTGGGCAAGATGGCCGTGGGCCGCTTCTCGGATGGCGAAGTCATGGCCGAGATCAACGAGAACGTCCGCGGACGCGACGTGTTCGTGCTGCAGCCCACCTGCGCGCCCACCAACGACAACCTGATGGAAATCATGGTGATGGTCGATGCCTTGCGCCGGGCCTCGGCCGGCCGCATCACCGCCGCCATTCCCTATTTCGGCTATGCCCGCCAGGATCGCCGTCCGCGTTCGGCCCGCGTGGCTATTTCGGCCAAGGTCGTGGCCAATATGCTGCAGGTCGCCGGCGTCGACCGCGTGCTCACCATGGACCTGCACGCCGACCAGATCCAGGGCTTTTTCGACATTCCGGTCGACAACATCTATGCCGCCCCCATCCTGCTGGGCGACATCTGGCGCCGGGATTTCTCGAATCTGGTCGTGGTCTCGCCCGATATCGGCGGCGTGGTGCGCGCCCGAGCGCTGGCCAAGCAGCTCGAAGCCGACCTGGCCATCATCGACAAGCGACGTCCGCGTGCCAATGTGTCGGAAGTGATGAACATCATCGGCGAGGTCGACGGCCGCACCTGTCTGATCATGGACGACATGGTCGATACCGCCGGCACGCTGGTCAAGGCCGCCCAGGCGCTCAAGGAGCGCGGCGCCGGCGCGGTGTACGCGTATTGCACGCACTCCGTGCTGTCGGGGCCGGCCATCGAGCGCATCGAAGCTTCCGAACTGGACGAGCTGGTGGTGACCGACACTATCCCGCTGTCGGAGACGGCCGCCGCCTGCGGCAGGATCCGGCAATTGTCGTGCGCCTCGTTGCTGGGCGAGACGATTCTGCGCATATCCAACGCGGAATCGGTCAGTTCGCTGTTCTCAGATTGAACGTATTGAAAAATCTGCCCCGCGCTGGTCGCGGTGTGGGGCGATGAAGCCGGGCGCATGTCGCGCCCGGACAACCCGGCGGTGCAACGTGTATTGCGCTGCTTTATTTGCAAGTTTGGAGTTTTCCATGAAATTTTCTGCCACTGCGCGTAGCGTTCAGGGTTCGAGTGCGAGCCGCCGCCTGCGCCGCGCGGGCCGCGTTCCTGCCATTGTTTATGGCGGTACGGCTGCCCCGCTGAACATCGAACTCGATCACAACGAGATCTACCATGCCCTGCGCAAGGAATCCTTCCACGCCTCGATCCTGACGATGGAAGTGGCCGACGGCCAGAACGAGCAGGTGTTGCTGCGTTCGGTCCAATGGCACCCGTACAAGCAGCAGGTGCTGCACGTCGACTTCCAGCGCGTCGATGCCAATCAGGCCCTGCATACCAAGGTGCCCCTGCACTTCGTCAACGGCGACGTCTCGCCCGCGGTCAAACTGTCCGGCGCGCTGATTTCGCACGTCATGAACGAAGTCGACATCGTCTGCCTGCCGTCCAACCTGCCCCAATTCATCGAAGTGAACCTGGGCGACATGTTGGTTGGCAGTTCGGTCCATGCCTCCGACCTCAAGCTGCCGCTCGGGGTGACCCTGAACCTGCACGGCAACAACCCGGTCGTGGCCACCGCCATGGTCAAGGGTGGCGCTGCTGCCGAAGAGACCGCTGCCGGCGGCGAGCAGCCCGCAGCCTAAGCCGAGCAGGGCATGGCCCTTCGCAACAAACCCCGCGCGTGCTTTTGCATCCGCGGGGTTTTTTATACATTTCACCGATGAGCGATCCCATCCGTCTGATCGTCGGCCTGGGCAACCCCGGACCCGAATACGAGACCACGCGACATAACGCCGGCTTCTGGCTGGCCGATCATTACGCCGACGACCTGCGGGCCTCGTTCAATTTCGAGAAGGCCTTCTTCGGCATGGTGGCCAAGGCCAGGCGGGGCGGGGAGAACGTGCTGCTGCTCAAGCCGGCGACCTATATGAACCGTTCGGGCCAGGCCGTGGGGGCGATGGCGCGTTTCTACAAGATCGAGCCCGTGCAGGTGCTGGTGCTGCATGACGAGCTCGATCTGCTGCCGGGCCAGGTAAAGATCAAGCAGGGCGGCGGACATGCCGGCCACAACGGCCTGAAAGACATCCAGTCCGCGCTGGGCAGCCCGGATTTCTGGCGCATACGCATCGGTATTGGTCATCCGCGCACGCTGGGGCTGGCCCAGCCGGTGTCGGATTTTGTCTTGCATCCACCGCGCCGCGATGAACTGACCGGGATAGAGGCCGTGATCGACCGCTGCCGCGCCGTGCTGCCTGCCCTGCTCGACGGTGAGCTGGCGCAGGCCACCCGCCAGCTGCATGGCGGCAATCCCGCCTGAATCCGCATCGCACACACCATGACCCGAGCCATTTGCGCGCCACCTACTTTTCGACAGGATCTGGCCGATTTCTGGCGTTTCCTGCGGCATCCCGATCTGCGCCGCTCGCCGGGACGCAGGGCGAGCGGCAGCCTCAAGAGCGACTGGTGGCCGGGCGTCTCCGTGGGCCGCCTGCTGGCCTGGGCCGCGGTGCTGTGGCTCGTCAATGCGGCGCTTTTCGGCCCCTTATCCTTGCATGTGGCGCAAAAACTGGGCGCCGAGCATCGCCTGGACGCCGAGCATGTGCCGGTGCTCATCGCCATACTCTGGGCGCCGGTGGCCGAGGAGCTGTTGTTTCGTTATTGCATGCGCCGGCCCGGGCAGGCGTGGTGGATGGTGCCGCTGGCTGTCGTGCTGGTGATGAATCCGCTGCGCGTATTGGGCTGGATCGTACTGGCGATCGTGCTACTGGCGGCTTGGCGGCCCCTGCGCCGCGGGCGCATTGCCCATGGACACTGGGCCCGCGCCTGGCGCCGCGAGTACGTGCGTGTCTACGGCGCGATCTATCACCTGGTGGCGGTGATCTTCGCGGCGGTCCATCTGCACAACTTCCTCTTGGACAGGACCACCCTCTGGCTATTGCCGTTTCTGGTGCTGCCGCAATGGGTCACCGGCCTGGTGCTGGGCTGGATGCGCACGCGCCGCGGCATCGGCGCATCGATGGCCCTGCACGCCCTGTTCAATGCAGGGCCGGTGCTGGTCATCGTGGCGACACTGCATTTCTTTCCAGGCAGCGCATAAGCAGGGCCTGGCGCAACTGCTCCACGGGGCCGTCCCAGTCGCCCAGCGACGTCTGGCGGAAAAGCCGCATCGTGCCGGGATACCAGGGTGAGGTTTCACCATCGAGCATCCAGCGCCAGTCGGTGCCCTCGATGGGCAGCAGTACCCAGCAGGGAACGCCCAGCGCGCCTGCCACGTGAGTTGCGGCGGTGTCCACGCAGATCAGCAGATCCAGCTGCGCGATGATCGCGGCGCTGTCGGCGAAGTCGACAATGTCCGAGCCCAGATGCACGAGCGGCTGGTCTTGCGCGGGCAGGCAGGCCTCTTGTTCGCCCTGGCCCTTCTGCACGCTGATCAAGCTCACGCCGGGCACCTGCCATAGCGGCGCCAGCGCGCGCAGGCTGGGCAAGGAGCGATTGGCGTCGTTCAGGTGTTGGGCATTGCCTTTCCATGTCAGGCCGACCTTCAGGCCGGTCAATCCGTCCAGCCGTCGGCGCCAGCGCTCCAGGCGCGCGCAATCCGGCTGCAGGTAGACCGCCGGAGGAATGTCGTCGAACGTTGCCGTGTTCAACAGACGGGGCAGGCTCATTATCAGAGTCCAGTAGTCGTACCCGGCCAGCGCCAGCGCATCGTCCATCGTGGCCGTCTTGCCGGTGCCCACGACGGCATCGACGTGCGGCAGCCCTTCGAAAAGGGGCTTGAGCGGCGTCTGGCACACCAGCACGATGCGGCTTGCGCCCAGCGCTTTCAGGCGCGGCAGATACCGAGCGAACTGGATCATGTCGCCGAACCCCTGCTCCTGCCAGAGCACCAGCGACTTGCCCTGCAGCGATTCGCCCTGCCATTGCGGGTAATTGAGCGTGGTGGGAACGGGCCAGCGGGTGAGGGTCTGGCGCTGCGAGTCGTAGCGCGATTCGTACAGAGGCCAGGCTTCGGCCAGCCGGCCTTGCCGCAGCAGAACGAAGCCAAGGCCGAAACGAATGTCGGGAGACTGGGGGCGCAGTGCGAAGGCCTTGCGCAGCGCGTCCTCGGACTCGGATAGGCGATTGAGATTGTCGAGAACAACGCCCAGATTGCTCCAGGTGTTCCAGTCGTTCGGGGTCAGGGCCAGCACGCGGCGGTAAACGCCTTCGGCTTGCGCGAATTTGTTCTGGCGGTGCAGAACCGCGCCCAGATGCTCCAGCAAGGAGGTGTTGCCGGGGTCGAGCGCGACGGCCTTGCGGTAGTGCGATTCGCCCTGAGGCAGTCGGTTCTGCAGAATCAGCACGCAAGCCAGGCACGCATGGGCCAGGGACGATTGCGGCTGCAGCGCCAGCGCCAGGCGGTAGCTTTGTTCGGCCTCGGGCAGGCGTCCCAGCGTGACCATCAGCGTGCCCAGGTCCTGGTGCGCCTGGGCATAGCCGGGCCGATGATGGACGGCCTGCCGGTACGCCGACTCCGCTTCGATATGCTGGCCCATGTCATCGAGCAGCATCCCCAGGTCGTGATGCACGTCGGGCAGGTCAGAGCGCAGCGCCAGCGCGCGCCGGTAGGCCGACACGGCATCGTTGAGCCGGCCATCCTCCCGGTACAGCTGGGCCAGCCTGAGCCAGCTCGGGGCATGGGAATCGTTGCAGCTCAGGGCCTGCTGGTAGGCATTGAGGGCCTGCTGCGGCTGGCCGGTCTGCTGCAGCGCATGGCCCAGGTGGTAATGCGCGTCGGCCATGCGGGGCTGCAAGGCCAGTGCCTGGCGCAGCACCAGGATGGCGTTCCGTGCCTGGCCTTGCGCGATGAGCTCGGCGCCGCTGCGGACCCGCTGTTCTGCCTGTTCGTTCAGATCAATGTGGGCGGGAAAGGGCATGGGACAGCCAGTGAACCGTTCAATCGCGGCGGAATTCGCGCACGCCCGGGATGTCTTTGAACTTGCTGCAGAGCATGTCGAAATCGTCGGTCGAGGTACGCGACAAGGCGATTCGCACGTCGTCAAAGTCCGGGCTTTCCTCGGACTGCTGCATGATGAATTGCTTGACCCGCACGCTGCTGGTGCCGAGTGCGCTATGTACGGTGTCCAGCGAGATGCTGCCGCGATCGGCCAGGATATGCAGGCTGCGCTGCTGCTTGACGGAGATGAAGCGGCGTTCGATGGGCTTGATGCCGGCCAGGATGACAAGGATGATGAACGTCGCGCAGCCGGCGGCCGTGTATAGGCCGCCGCCCGTCGCCAGGCCGATGCCGGCGACGGACCAGAGGCTGGCCGCCGTCGTCAGCCCGCGCACGACTTCGCCGCGCAGCAGGATGGACCCGGCGCCCAGAAAGCCGATGCCCGACACCACCTGTGCTGCCACGCGCGACGGATCCAAGGTCACGTCCTTCTGGCCGAGCGCGTCAGAGAAACCGAAGATCGACACCAGCATGATGAGGGAGGCGCCGACGCACACCAACATGTGCGTGCGCAGGCCCGCGGCCCAGTTGAGCCGTTCGCGCTCGAAGCCGATGACACTGCCCAGCAGCGCGGCAAGGACCAGGCGGAAGATAAGTTCGAAATGGCTGATCGTCAGCATGACTCGTATTGCCTCCAGTTTTTGAACGGTATCGCCGGATTATCGTTCAGCTTGCCAGCCAGCGCAGCAAGCCTTGCGCCGCCGCCCGGCCGCTGGCGATGCAGCCGGTCAGCAGATAGCCGCCGGTGGGCGCTTCCCAGTCCAGCATCTCGCCTGCGCAGAAGACGCCGGGCAGCCGCCTGAGCATGCAATGGTCGTCCAGCGCTTGAAAGCGCACGCCGCCGGCGGTACTGATGGCCTGGTCCATCGGCCGGGCGGCCGTCAGCACCAGCGGCAGCGCCTTGATGGCGCGGGCCAACCGCTCGGCGTCCTGCATGGCGTCCCGATCCAGCACTTCGCGCAGCAGCGCGGCCTTGACCCCGGCGATGCCCACGCGGCTTTGCAAGTGCGAGGACAAGGAGCGCGCGCCGCGCGGGTGGGTCGTGTCGGCCAGCACGCGCTCGAAGGCGCGGTCCGGCAGCAGGTCCAGTGTCAGCACCGCCCGGCCGTCGCGTTCGATCCGGTCGCGCAGGGCGGCCGACAGGGCATAGATCAGGCTACCTTGAACACCGTGTTCGCTGGCGACGAATTCGCCGCGGCGCTGCAGGAGCGTGCCGTCCGCGGCGGGGCAACTGGCCTGCACATTTTTCAGCGGCGCGCCGGCGAACTTGTCGCGAAAGAACGCCGACCAGCCGATGTCGAATCCACAGTTGGCGGGCTTGAGCGGCGCGATGTCCACGCCATGCCGGGCCAGTGTCGGCACCCATGCGCCGTCCGATCCCAGCTTGGCCCAGCTGCCGCCGCCCAGCGCCAGGATCACGGCTCGGGGCTCGAGCGCGGTCTCGCCGGCGGGCGTAGCAAAGCGCAGCCGTCCTGCTTCGTCCCAGCCTGTCCAGCGATGGCGGGCGTGGGTCGCAACGCCGTTGGCGCGCAGGCGATGCACCCAGGCGCGCAGTAGCGGAGCGGCTTTCATCTCGAGCGGGAACACGCGTCCCGAGGTGCCGACGAAAGTCTCGATGCCCAGGCCATGCGCCCAATCGCGCAACGCCTGCGGGGGGTAGGCGCGCACCAGGGGCCCGAGCTCGGCCTGCCGCTCGCCGTAGCGGGACAGAAAGCGATCGAGCGGTTCGCTGTGGGTGAGATTGAGTCCGCCGCGGCCTGCCATGAGGAATTTGCGTCCCAGCGACGGCATGGCGTCGAACAGATCGGCGTGTACGCCGGCGGCGGCAAGTACTTCGGCGGCGGCCAGTCCTGCTGGGCCGCCGCCGACGATGGCGATGCGGGAAGAAGATTGCGGCATGCGGCGCAGTGTAGAGCGTATTGCGGCGCCGGCCGAGGCCGCCTTCGGATCCGCGTCAGTTGCCGGCGCGGATCCGCTCTATCCAGTCGGCGAATTTGCCGGAGAAGCTCTTGAGGAAGTCGCGGGTGGCGTCGTTGTTGACCTTGCCGTCGGCGCCGATGAAATCGCCCGCCTTGGACAGGTACATTTCCGGCTGCTGCAGGACAGGCATGTCCAGGAACACCAGAGGCTGGCGCAGGTGGTGGTTGGCGCCGAATCCGCCCAAGAGGCCCGGCGACACGCTGATGACGGCTGCCGGCTTGCCCTGCCATACGCTCTTGCCATAGGGCCGCGAGCCCACGTCGATGGCGTTCTTCATGGCGCCCGGCATCGAGCGGTTGTATTCCGGGGTAACAAAGAGCACGGCATCGGCCTTGGCCACTTCACCGCGAAAACGCGTCCAGGGAGCCGGGGCGTCTTCGTCCAGGTCCGGGTTGTAGAGCGGCAGGTCGCCGATCTCGACGATGTCCAGGTTCAGGCGCGGCGCGGCCAGTTCTTTGACCGCCAGGGCCACGCAGCGGTTGAAGGAGGCTTTGCGCAGGCTGCCGACGATGACGGCGACGTTCAGAGACATGGAGGATTCCTTTTCAGCAATGAATAAGCGCGCGGGATGACTGCTTTTCATCATAAAGGCTGCGCGCGCAATATGGGAACGTTCCCGTCTAGCCCATTCCAGACCGAGCCGTGCATCCATGTCCACATTTTCCGGCGCCGAATCATCGCAGAACGCTTTGGAAGAAGCCATGCGCCTGGGCGCGCAGGGCCGCATCGAGCAGGCCGCCGCGGCCTACGAGCGGGTTCTGGCGCAGGATCTCGGGTGCGTCGAAGCCCATATGGGCCTGAGCCTGATGCTGACCACCCTGGGCAGGCTGCCCGAGGCGATCCGGGCCTGCCAGGGCGCCCTGGCCCTGCGGCCCGAACTGCCCGAACTGCACCACAATCTGGGAGCACTGTTCAACTGCCTGAGCGCGCACGCGCAGGCCGAGGCCGCCCTGCGCCAGGCCATTGCGCTGCGGCCGCTTTATGTCGAAGCGCACTACGCCCTGGGCATGACGCTGGTCGCCATGGAAAGGCTGCAGGAAGCCGAGGTGGCTTTCCAGCTGGTGATCGTCTTGCGGCCCGAAATGGTCGAAGCGCATCGGCAACTGGCTTCGGTTCTGGCCAGGCGCGACCTGCCGCGGCAAGCCGAGATCGTCTATCGGCAGGCGTTGGCGCTGCAGCCGGACCATGCCGAGAGCCTCAAGCGCCTGGGCGCCGTGCTGCACCGTCAGTGCCGGCTAGGGGAGGCGGTGGATGCTTATCGGCAAGCGCTGGCCGCGCAGCCTGCAATGGCCGATGTGCTGCACAATCTGGGTACGGCCCTGGGCCAGCTCGGTCGCCTGCCCGAAGCCGAGGCCGCCCTGCGCGAATCCCTGGCCCTGCGTCCGGGCTATGCGGAGACCCAGTTCGGCCTGGGCATGATTCTGCTGGGCGCGGGGCGCCTGGCCGAAGGCTGGCCGTTCTACGAGCTGCGTCACCGCACCAAGAAGCGACTGCGGCACAGCCTGCACCCCGGCCTGGGGCCGCAATGCCCGCCGTGGCAAGGCGAGCCGCTGGCGGGCAAATCGCTGCTGGTCTGGCACGAGCAGGGCTTGGGCGACGTGATTCAGTTCGGGCGTTTTCTGCCCGTGCTCAAAGCCCAGGGCGCGGCCCGCATCACCCTGGCCTGCTTTCCCGAATTGCGGGCATTGTGCGCCGGCATGCCCGGAATCGATGTGGTCGACGTCAACGATGCCGTGGGCTTGATGCCCGGGCATGACTACCAGACCTTTGTCATGACTGTGCCGCGCTGGCTGGATACCTCGTTGCAGACCATTGCGCCCGCCGTCTACCTGCACGCCGATGCGCGACGCATCCAGTCCTGGCGCGAACGGCTGGCGCCGCTGCCCGGCAAGAAGATCGGCCTGGCCTGGCGTGGCAGCGTCACCAATCTGAACGACGAAGGCCGCTCGCTATCCACGCTGGCGATCCTGGAGCCGCTATGGCGCGTGCCCGGTCTGAGCTTTGTCAGCCTGCAAAAAGGTCCGGGCGAAGACCAGGCCCGCAATCCGCCCCCAGGGCAGCCCTTGCTGCACCTGGGGTCGGACATCGCCGATTTCGCCGATACCGCGGCCATCATCGAGCAGCTCGACCTGGTTATCAGCGTGGACACCGCCGTCGCCCATCTGGCCGGCTCGATGGGCAAGCCCTGCTGGGTGATGCTGCCGGCGCTGAACGTCGACTGGCGCTGGCTGCGCGAGCGCGAGGACAGCCCCTGGTATCCCGGGACCCTGCGCTTGTTTCGCCAGACCGAACCCGGGACCTGGGATGCGGTCGTCGCGGCGATGGCGCAGGCCTTGGGTTAATCTTGCCCCAGGCCCATTGGAGACCTCCATGCCCGAACTTTCGAATCTGATCGGCTTCGCCCTCATTTCCCTGGGCATGGTGCTCACGCCCGGGCCGAACATGATCTATCTCGTTTCCCGCTCCATTTGCCA
The DNA here is from genome assembly GCF_000382185.1 of Bordetella sp. FB-8. Lineage (NCBI taxonomy): Bacteria > Pseudomonadati > Pseudomonadota > Betaproteobacteria > Burkholderiales > Alcaligenaceae > Bordetella > Bordetella sp. FB-8. The sequence continues at coordinate 1,950,025 of NZ_KB907784.1, forward strand.
GGGTCGGGCCGCGGGGCTGATCTCCCTGGGCGGCGTGGCGCTGGGCTTTGTCTTCTATATGCTGTGCGCTGCGTTCGGCATAACGGCTCTGGTGCTGGCCGTCCCGTATGCCTACGATCTCTTGCGATTCGCAGGCGGACTCTACCTGCTCTACCTGGCCTGGCAGGCCGTCAAGCCCGGCGGGCGTTCGCCCTTCCAGGTGCGCGACCTGCCCCAGGACAGTCCGCGCAAGCTGTTCACCATGGGCTTTGTGACGAATCTGCTCAACCCCAAGATCGCAGTCATATACCTGTCGCTGTTGCCCCAGTTCATCAGTCCCGCCGGCCACGGCGGCGTATTGATGCAATCGCTGGCGCTGGGTTCGACGCAAATTCTCATCAGCTTGAGTGTCAATGCGGTGATCGCCATGATGGCGGGGTCCATCGCGGTGTTCCTGGCCAGGCGGCCTTCCTGGCAGACTGCGCAGCGCTGGCTGATGGGCACGGTGCTTGCGGGTCTGGCCGTGCGCATGGCGCTTGAAAGCCGGCGTTGACAAAACAATTGCTGCCCTGTGGGTTTTGAAAGCGTAGGGCGTGTCTTATGAATCGATCCATCCTTTACGCTTTGTTGGCCGCGGTGCTGTTCGGCGCCAGCACGCCGCTGGCCAAGGTGCTCACCGCGGACGTGCCGCCCATCTTGTTGGCCGGCTTGCTCTATCTGGGCAGCGGCTTGGGCCTGACGATCATCCGTTTCGCGCGCGATCGCGGCTGGCAAGCGTCCGGCCTGAAAGCGGCGGAATGGCCCTGGCTGCTGGGCGCCATCGGCTTTGGCGGCGTGCTCGGCCCCGTTGCGCTCATGTTCGGCCTGACCAGCACGACAGGGGCGGCGGCTTCGCTGCTGCTCAATCTCGAGGCCGTGCTGACGGCGCTGCTGGCCTGGATCGCATTCAAGGAGAACACGGATAGCCGCATCGTGTTGGGCATGGTGGCCATCGTCGCCGGCGGCGTGCTGCTGGCGTGGCCGCACGGCCGGATCGGGCAGTCCGGCTGGCAGGGGCCGGCGGCCATCGCCACGGCCTGCCTGTGCTGGGCCATCGACAACAATCTGACGCGCAAGGTGTCAGCGTCGGACGCACTCTTTATCGCCGGCTGCAAGGGGGGGGTGGCCGGCGTGGTGAACGTTGCGCTGGCGCTGCTGCTGGGCGCGGCATTGCCGTCCGCGCATCGGGTCTTGCCTGCGATGACGCTGGGCCTGTTCGGCTACGGCATCAGCCTGGTGATGTTCGTGCTGGCCCTAAGAGGTTTGGGCTCGTCGCGCACGGGTGCCTATTTCTCGACCGCGCCTTTCGTCGGCGCGGCCATCGCGCTGCTGTTTATGGGCGAGCAGGTTTCATGGCAGTTCTGGTTGGCGGCCGCCTTGATGGCCCTGGGCGTCTGGCTGCATCTCACCGAACGGCATGGGCACGCGCACACGCACGAGGTGATCGAGCATGGCCATCGTCATGTGCACGATGCACATCACCAGCACGAGCACCCTGCGGATTGGGACGGCAGCGAGCCGCATAGCCATCCGCATCGCCATGAACCCATCACCCACAGCCACCCGCATTTTCCGGACATCCATCATCGGCATAGCCATTGATGCAGTGCGTGGTCGCCGCGGGCAGGGCTTCGGGTATCAATTGAAAGCAAATGAATAAAGGCGCTGCAGCGACGGAAAGAGGCGTAAGCTGACTTTATAGTTTCATTGATTTGCAGGCGAATTTTGGCCGTTTAACTCAAAGTCAAAGAAATCGCGGCCCGAGAAAAAACCATTCCGCCGAAATCGCAACATGCGGCGGTTTTTCGAAATCGATGGAACCGGCCAGCCAGGCGCTGTATCGCCATAAAAAGGCACTTTCGCCAGGCGCTCAATGCCGCAGTCCGATACCGGTCCTGCGGTTGAAATCTTGGAAATTGGAATCCTTATGCGCAATCAGCCCATGCCCGCTTATCGGGCTCGCCCTCCCACCATGCCGCCGACGCTGGGCGAACTGATGAAGTCGCCCCCAAAAGACTATATGTCCGTCCGCCAGCTCGCGTTCTTCGAAAATCTCTTGATTAAAACCAAGGCGGAGTTTCTCGAGTCCACCCAGGCAATCCGGGTCGGCTTGCGGGACGACGAAGCCCACGCCGACCCCACTGACTGTGCTTGCGTCGAAGAAGAGCACGCAATGGCGACGCTGCTGTGCAGCCGCGAATTTCACCGGATGCGTGAAATCGACAGCGCGATCAATCGCATACACAACCGTTCGTATGGATGGTGCCGGGACAGCGGAGAACCCATAGGCCTGGGGCGCTTGCTTGCCTGCCCAACCGCGGTGTTTTGCATCCAGGCGCAGGCGCTGCATGAGCACGCCTCAAACCCAAACCGCACAAAACAAAACTAGTTCATACAGGAGCACAATCATGGACAGAAACGGAACTCCCCCGAAAAAATCGCAACCGCCCAAACCCGCCGAGGCATCGGTACCGCCGTCGGCGGTGCGATTGACCACGCATCGTACCGGCAATACGGCGCCGACGGCGCCACGGCACAACTCGGGCCGCAAACGCTGATGAGCGCATTGTGGCGTTGGCTGGCTCGGCTATTGGGCGCCAACAAGCGGCAGCCCTTCGCTTCTCCCGGTGAGTTTGTCGCGGACGGACGTTCCCGGTCTCGGTTGGGGGCGGACGCCCTGGTTTCGCCATGGCGCATTTACCGCATCTATGCGCACTTGCCGCATCTGTTGCTGCGCAACGAAAAAGGCAAGGTGATCGACATCGGCCTTGTGCAGGGCGAGGCCCCGGATTTGAGCTATCAGCTCAATATCGCGAATATTTCCGGCAAAGGTTTCGAGACGCTGGCGCTATTGCTGGACGATGTGTCCGGGCAGATGGGAAACACGCAAATCGAGAGCGAATTTCTACGCCTGACCGATGGCGACACTTTCAAGGGCGTGGATCTGGATCGGGCCGAATATATCGATGTTTCGCTGGCGGTCGACGGTTGAGTCGATCGGATGCCGCAGGCATCCGTGAGGCCCGGCAGCGATTTATTTATTCCTTGACCGGCGCCTTGGCGCGGTATTGCCCCTGGAACCCGATCATCCAGCCGGGGTACTCCGGCGGCAATTTGCTCGCTTCATCCAGCGCGGCAAGGTCGTCGGCATCCAGGCGCACCTTCGTCGAGGCGATATTGTCTTCAAGCTGCGCCTGCGTCTTGGCGCCGATGATGACCGTGCTCACCGCATCCTGGTGCAGCAGCCAGGCCAGCGCGATCTGCGCCACCGACACGCCATGCTTTTGCGCAATCGGGCGCATGGCCTCGATGCAGCGGAACGCGCGCGGCTTGTCGACGATGGGAAAGTCGAAATTGGCGCGGCGCGCGCCCACCGGCGCCTTGCCGTCCTCGCTGTATTTGCCGCTGAGCAGGCCGCCTGCAAGCGGACTCCACACCATCACGCCCAGCTTCTGATCGCGCGTCAGCGGCAGCACTTCGCGCTCCAGGTCGCGGCCGGCGATCGTGTAATACGACTGCACGCTCTCGAAGCGCGCCCAGCCGCGCTTGTCGGAAATGGCCAGCCCTTTCATGATCTGCCAGGCCGCCATATTGCACAGGCCGATATAGCGGACCTTGCCGCTGCGCACCAGATCGTTCAGGGTCGACAGCACGTCTTCGAGCGGCGTCAGAGGATCGAAGCCGTGCAGCTGATACAGATCGATGTGATCGAGCTGCAGCCGCTTCAGGCTCGCGTTCACCTGGTTCATCAGGTGATAGCGCGATTGGCCGACCGCGTTGGGCACGTCGCTGCGCATCGGGCCGGTCGCCTTCGTGGCGATGACGAATTCATCGCGCGGCAGGCCCAGCTTCTTGATGGCTTGCCCGGTGAGGGTCTCGGATTCGCCGAATGAATAGACGTTGGCCGTGTCGATGAAGTTGATGCCGGCCTCGACGGCCGTTTTCAGCTGCGCCGACACGTCGTCCAACTGCAGGCGGCCCATATTGGCCCAGTGGCCCTGGCCGCCGAAGGTCATCGTGCCAAAGCACAGTTCCGAAACGTAGAGTCCAGTCTGGCCGAGTAGGTTGTAGCGCATGAGATCTCCAGTGAGGTTGCGGGCAAGCCGGGCATCCATGTATGCCTGGAAAGCGGGCGGCGGTCTAGCCATGGCCCTGCTTTTCCGGCGGCCTGGTCACTCGGTTAAAATCTTGCCCTTTGTGGGTAACCGGCGGGCAGCTTGCTTTAGCCTTGCCCGATTCTGCCATTTTCCCACGCCCGTCCAGGCCGCGCCCGTTCAAGTCTCCCCTTCCGGTCGAAGCGCTCGGCCTGCCCGAGGCGGGCTCGCCGCCGCAGGGCCAGAACTTCCTTGTCGCCGCTCATGCTGATGCCAATGGCTCGTAGTTCGCTGGCAGGCTATCGAACAATTCCTTGGGTACGTCGTGCTTCTTCGTAGGCATCGTGTTTCCAGGTCAGATCCTGCAGTTTCCTGCCAATGACCCGGCCTCACTATAGATAAGGCCCATAAATAGTCTGAACTAATTGCTGGCGCTGTGGTCAGATAGCGCATGGAAACCGAAGACGCCCGCCGGCTCAGCCCGGCCGAACAACACGAGCGCCGCCGCCAGGTCATTCGGGCGTACAAGCGCAAGCTCACCAAGCGGCAGATCGCGCGCGATGTGGGACTGAGTTATTCAGCCACGTGCAAGATCATCGACCGCTATAACGCTGGGGGCATGGCGGCGCTGGCGCCAGGTCAACGTGGCCGCAGCGCTGGCGACAAACGCGCACTGACCGTCGAGCAAGAAGCCACGATCGGTCAGACGATCTGCGACAACCGTCCGGAGCAGCTGAAGATGGAGTTCGCCTTGTGGAGCCGTGCCGCCGTGAAGGAGCTGATCGAGCGCGACTACCAGATCACCTTGCACCTGCGCTCGGTTGGAAAGTATCTGGCGCGCTGGGGCTTCACGCCGCAGAAGCCCATCAAGCGCGCCTATGAACAGTCGCCCGAAGTCGTGCGCACGTGGCTGGATGAAACCTATCCTGGCATCGCCGAACGCGCAAAATCAGAGGGTGCGGAGATTCACTGGGGTGATGAGACGGCGCTGGTGAACACCGATGTGCGTGGCCGCAGTTACGCCCCCAAAGGCAAGACGCCGGTAGCGATGGCAGTGGGTGGCACGCGCCAGAAGCTGTCCATGCTGGCCAGCGTGACCAACCAGGGCAAGGCGCGCTGGATGATCATCGACGGCAATTTCAATCACGAGAAGCTGATCGAGTTTTTCGAGGCCCTGGTCGCGGACACCGAGCGCAAGGTGTTTCTGATCCTGGACAACCTGGGCGTGCATCACTGCAAGCCGGTCAAGCAGTGGCTGGCCGAGCATGTCGATCAGATGGAGGTGTTCTATCTACCCAGCTACAGCCCCGAACTCAATCCGGAGGAACGTCTCAACGCCGATCTCAAACACGTTATCCGTCGCAAGGTACCGGCACGCACCAAGGCCAAACTTCGCGCCGCCACTGAAGCACATATGGCCGTGATCGGCAGCGAGCCGGAACGCGTCAAAGCCTACTTTCGCGATCCTCGTGTCAAGTACGCTGCTTGATACTGTTTAAGGGCCGAATCAATAAGTACTGCTCACTCCCCGATACCCAAGTCCATGAACTAGCCATCGGACGAACATCTCTGAGGATGTGTTTTTAGATCGAGTATGCGCCATATGCCCACTGCACGTCATGGCTGGCCGCTTTTACTTTGTAGAACGTATGCCCGTGGTGCGCGTTGTTCTGTAAGAATCAACCGGCTAAGATCCGGCTACTTAGGAGAAACCCATGCCAAGAAGCCGATCAGAAGAGGGCTTGAATTCCTTTGAACGAATTGCCAATCGTATTTTGAATGAGCTATGGATCGAGTTGGAGGCGATTCCCATTGATCAACTTCCTGTGGGAGACGTTTCCGATGATGCATATACAGTTTTCGAAAACCCAGAAATTGGTTGGAAGTATTCGGTAATTATTCAGGTGGCTGGGAAGGCGGCAGACTTTTCGTTGGACGCGCTATGCCTTCAGAAGGGCGATGGATTATTACCTGGTTTATGGGAGCCGCGCGAGTTTGCAAAGCGCGTGGTTGTCCCTTGGCATAAGGCTATCGGTGCCCCGCTTGGAACGTCGGGTGATCCTTACGTCAACAACATTTTTCGCAAGCCTCGCTTCGATGAGGCGATGAGGGCCGCACGGCGTCGGCCAGTCATGTTCGATACAGTCAAGCGGCTTCTCGATAGAGTCCAGGCATCTGGTTCCCCAGATGAGGTAAGAGATAGGCTCAAGTTCATTCTGGCACAGCTTCGCCGCTATATGAGTGGCAAGTCGTTTGAGTATCCGATTCCGCAACGTGTGGGTCTAGGGGATACGCTTGCTTGCTTACTTGGCTATTTGGACACGGCTTCGGGTGGAGCGCGATTGCAGGCCGTTGCTCAAGGATTGGTTATGGCGTTGCAGGCGAAGGGTATCGCTTACGAGCGAATCATCTCACGCCATGTTAATGCAGCGGACGCGGCTTCGAACAGTGCGGGGGATGTCGAATGTTTTGTGGGAGACCGGAATATCTTCACCATTGAGGTAAAAGACCGGGAGTTAACAATCGCAGAGCTTGAGTCCAGCATTGAGAAGGCAAGGTTATCAAGTGTTCAGGAACTCCTGTTTTTTGTACATCGCAGGCATAGGGAAGAGCCATGTGCGGAAGAAGATAAGGCTCAGATCGAGCGAATTGTCGCCCGGCAGTTTGCTTTAGGACTCAATATTTATATTGAAAAGGCAGAGCATTTCCTGCGATTGACCTGCACCCTTCTCGGCGAGGACGGGCGCAAGTCTTTCCTGCACTTTGTGGGGTTGGCATTAGGTGCACAAGGAGCAGACCCTCAGCATCGGTGGGCATGGAGCCAAGAGGTGAGAGGAATCGGAGCTGAGGCTTAAGGATTCGAGCGCTTTAAACTATCAAGGGTTCTTCAGTTGCGTGATGTGATTCGAAAAGAGCTAAGCGCAAGGCATTACCCACAACTTTGGCTAGCATGGGAGGAACAGCATTGCCGACTTGGCTATATTGTCGACTGCGTTGCCCTGAGAATTCGAACCAGTCAGGAAAGGTTTGAATTCTCGCCGACTCTCTGACGGTAAGGCGGCGGCAGCCTTTTGCTTCTCCAACTCGCGGGCTTCCTCCGGCGACCAAATGCTGATGATAAGCCGTGAGTTCGCCGTTGGGGTCTAAGATATGTGTTCTATTGCCACCAGCAGATGCTGGAATAGTATGGCTTGGGCCATCGAGATTTAACGGCCGCCCTTTGCCGTTAAGTAGCATGCCAGCATGCGGGCTTTTGCGCAGAATCGGGTTTTTGCAATAAACAACCTTGGCATTGTTCGGGGTATCCACTGGTGCACCTTGAATCGCATTCCGAACGGTTGCATAAGGTACTTGTCCTTCGCTGTGAGGCCCGTGGGTTGGCTCAGGGAATGCGAATGGAATACCTTTGGGCACGCCTATGATAAAGAGGCGTAACCGATTTTGAGGCACACCATAGTCTGCGGCGTTTAGAACCTTCCAATGCACGTCATAGCCGAGCTTGCGAAGCTCCCTTATCTTGCTTTCCAGGTAGGGCCTGAATTTTGCCGTAGTGAGTCCGTGGACATTCTCCATTAGGAAGGCGGTTGGCTTTGCTTCTTTTACGGCGCGGACGAACTGCGGAACCATGTCTCGCAGGTCTTTCATTCCTAATTGCTTGCCACTAACGGAGAACGGTTGACAGGGAGGGCCGCCGGCCACCAGCCCCAAATTCTTGAATTCAGCGAAATCAACGTCCCGAACGTCGTCACATAGGTGACGAACTTCGGGCATGTTGGCGCGATGGGTATTAATCGCGTCGGCATCAATTTCAAGGGCAACTTGGACATCCCATCCCGCCATTTTAAGTCCAAGCGAGAGGCCTCCCGCGCCAGCAAAAAGGTCGATAGCTTTAGTGGCGGGCATGTTTTCCATGGGGTATTGGGCTTGCAAGGGCCTCGCTGCGGCCCAGCGGGAGAGGGCGCATTTTATAGCACTTGATGATACGGTAGTGGTGCGCTGTTGCCAATGCTGGATTTTTGCATGTGCAAAAGTTAAATTCCGCACATGCAAAAAATGCTTTCCACCTCTTTGCTCAGAGGGTTGGCTTCGGCTGGCTCTATTTCAAAGCTAACTGCCCGAGGAGTTCCGGGGGGCTTCCTCTTACTTGTGCAGATAGGCATGGAGGAGGCTCCGCTCAAGGCCTATCGAGGCCAAGCCCGCATCTTTAAGCGGCTAGACACAGTTGCCAAGTATGTGCATCAAGAGCTTGGCGTGTATCGCTTTGATGTGGAGACGGCGAATTGGTCATATGACGGTAGCTTGATCTGGCTGGACGGCTGAGATGCCCTGCATCTCTGGCGCTCTCGCGTGCGGTGAGGGCTCTGCGCTCAACCGGTTAAAATCCTCCTTTCGGTGGACAAATTCCTGCTATCCAGCCTGGGTTTGCCACATCCACGCCAGCACACGCGACCTCCGCTCTCTCAGCTCCCTCCAGCGCCGGTTGGGCACTTCCACCACGCCATGTCGGACTGGGTAGTGCATTGATAAATATAGGATTTCCATGGCTCTGCAATGCGGCATCGTCGGCCTGCCCAACGTCGGCAAATCGACCCTTTTCAACGCCCTGACCAAGGCGGGCATCGCGGCCGAGAACTACCCCTTCTGCACGATCGAGCCCAATGTCGGCGTGGTCGAGGTGCCCGATCCGCGCCTGGCCAAGCTGGCCCAGATCGTCTCGCCCGAGCGCATCGTGCCCGCGGTGGTCGAGTTCGTGGACATCGCCGGCCTGGTGGCCGGCGCGAGCCAGGGTGAGGGCCTGGGCAACCAGTTCCTCTCGCACATCCGCGAGACCGACGCCATCGTCAACGTGGTGCGCTGCTTCGAAGACACCAACGTGATCCACGTGGCCGGCAAGGTTGACCCCATCGCCGACATCGAAGTGATCTCCACCGAGCTGGCGCTGGCCGACCTGCAGACTATCGAGAAGGCCATCCATCGCAACAACAAGACGGCGCGCTCGGGCGACAAGGAAGCGGCCAAGCTGGTGGGGCTGCTCGAACGCTGCCAGACGCACCTGGACGCAGGCCAGCCCATCCGCTCGCTGGGCCTGGATGCCGACGAGCTGTTCTCGCTCAAGTCCTTCGGTTTCATCACGGCCAAGCCGGCGATGTTCGTGGCCAACGTCAGCGACGACGGCTTTCAGAACAACCCGCTGCTCGACCGCCTGACCGACTACGCCAACAAGCAAAACGCGCCTGTGGTGGCCATCTGCGCGGCCATCGAGGCCGAGATCGCCGAGCTGGACGACGCCGACAAGGCCGCTTTCCTGGCCGACATGGGCATGAAAGAGCCCGGGCTGGATCGCCTGATCCGCGCGGGCTACGGCCTGCTGGGCCTACAGACGTATTTCACCGCCGGCGTGAAGGAAGTGCGCGCCTGGACGGTCAAGGTCGGCGCCACCGCGCCGCAGGCTGCCGGTGTCATCCACACCGACTTCGAGCGCGGCTTCATCCGCGCCCAGACAATTGCCTACGACGACTTCATTGCCTACAAGGGCGAGGCGGGTGCGAAGGAAGCGGGGAAGATGCGGGCGGAAGGGAAGGAGTATGTGGTGCAGGATGGGGATGTGATGAATTTCTTGTTTAACGTCTGATTCGAGCAAGCCATTTCAGGCGATTGCATCTGCTTGCAGGTGCATCACTGAAAACGACGCGAAGCCCCGCAGATACGGGGCTTTTTCATTTCAGCTCGTTGCATGCAACGACACTTGATAGCGCTGCGCAAGTGAATACGGGCGTGTATATGGATCTTGCACCGGACTGAAGAAGGTGTATACGATGAAGCCCTGAGGACGAACAGGAGACCTTCACGATGCTGACAGACGCCCAGTGCCGAGCCGCCAAGCCTAGAGAAGGCATCTACCGCCTCAATGACTACAAGGGGCTGTACCTAGAAATCAAACCCAACGGCATCAAGGCTTGGCGCTATCGCTTCAAGCTCAATGACAAGGCCTCGTGGTTCGCACTTGGCGACTACCCCAGCGTGACGCTCGGCGAGGCCAGAGAGAAGTGCGAGGCGGCGCGGAAGCTGGTCAAGGAGGGCATCAATCCCGTCCAGAACCGCCAGATCGAACGCATCAAGCGCGAGCAAGACTCAGCGAACACATTCGAGGCCATCGCCAAGGAGTGGCTGGGCCTGAAGGACTGGGAAGAAGTAACCAAGAAGCGCAGACTCGACATGCTGGAGCGCGTGGTCTTCCCATCGATTGGCAAGCTGCCGGTGCGTCAGATCACCCCAGCCCACGTTCTCGACATTCTCAACAAGACGGTCAAGCGCGGCGCACCCACGGTGGCAGCTGAAGCCAAGCGCACCATGTCTGGCGTCTTCGAGCATGCGGTAGCCACCCTGCGGGCCGACACAGACCCTGTTTGGCCGGTTCGCAAAGCGCTGCCGCCCAACAAGACACAACACAAGCGCGCCCTCTGCGCAGAGGAAGTCGGCCAGCTGCTGAACGACTTTGATGGACATGGCGGCAACTTCCAAACCATCAAGGCCTTCCAGCTCATGTGGCTGACGCTCAGCCGCCCGAATGAATCCGTCCAAGCAGAATGGGCCGAGTTCGACCTCGAAAAGGCGCTCTGGACCATTCCTGCACTTCGGATGAAAGCGCGGCGAGAGCACGTCGTCCCACTACCGACTCAAGCGGTCGAAATTCTCAAGGCCATGCATCCGATCACGGGGCACACGAAGTTCGTTTTCCCGAACCGCGACGACCGCCAGCGCCCAATGGCCGACGCAGCCCTGCGGCAGGCGCTCAAGAAGCTCGGCTGGGCAAAAAAGTACAGCCCGCATGGCACGCGCACCACGGGTAGCACTCGGCTCAATGAAATGGGCTACCGGCCTGACGCCATTGAGGCGCAGCTGGCACATGCTGAGCCGAACAGTGTTCGGCGCACATACAACCATGCCACCTATCTGGATGAGCGACGGGTAATGATGCAAGACTGGGCGGAAAAACTGGAGAGTTGGAAAGCAGCCGCACAAGAAGGAAATTAATTTTGAATGTCCTCAAGCCCAGTGCTCAGATGAATTTACGCCGTTCGGTTTCGCCGTTCCAGAGGGAGTGTGCAGAATTTTGTGTAAACGGGTCATTGGCAGGAAACTGCCGCAATCTGACCTGGAAACACGATGTCTACGAAGAAGCACGACGTACCGAAGGAATTTCTCGATAGCTTGCTGGCGAACTACGAGAAGCCCGAAGACCTGCTGGGCGAGAACGGGATACTCAAGCAGCTGACCAAGCTGATAGTCGAGCGGGCCCTGGATGCCGAGATGACCGAACACCTCGGTCACGGCAAGAATGAACCGGTCGAGAACCCGACGGGCAACACGCGCAACGGCCGCAGCCGCAAGATATTGAAGGGCGAGCAGGGCGAGATGCCCATCGAGGTGCCGCGCGACCGGGACGGCACTTTTGAACCGAAGCTGATCCCCAAGCACCAGCGCCGCTGGGCGGGGTTTGACGACAAGATCCTGTCGCTCTACGCGCGGGGCCTGACGGTGCGCGAGATCCAGGCACATCTGGAAGAGATGTACGGCACGGAGGTCTCGCCCAGTCTGATCTCGACGGTGACCGATGCCGTGGTCGATGAAGTGCGTGCCTGGCAGAGCCGCCCGCTCGATGCGGTCTATCCCATCGTCTACATGGACTGCCTACACGTGAAGGTGCGCGATGGCGCGGTGCGCACCAAGGCCGCCTACATTGCCATCGGCATCAACATGGACGGCGACAAGGAGGTGCTGGGCCTGTGGCTCTCGCCCACCGAAGGGGCCAAGTTCTGGATGCAGGTCGTCACGGAGCTGCGCAACCGGGGCGTGCAGGACATCTTCATCGCCTGCGTCGATGGGCTCAAGGGCTTCCCCGACGCGATCGAGGCCGTGTTCCCCAAAACGACCGTGCAGCTGTGCATCGTGCACATGGTACGCAACAGCCTGAACTACGTGCATTGGAAACGGCGCAAGGAAGTGGCCCAGGATCTGCGCCGCATCTATACCTGCGCGACGGCCGACGAGGCCGAAACCATGCTCAAGGAATTCGAGGCGGCCTGGGACAAACAATACCCATCCATCAGCCCGATCTGGCAGCGTAACTGGGCGCGCGTCATTCCTTTCTTCGATTACCCGCCGGAAATCCGCAGGGTTATCTACACGACCAACGCCATCGAATCCGTGAACATGAGCTTGCGCCGGCTGACGCGGCAACGGGCGGCGTTCCCGACCGACGAGGCGCTGATCAAACTGCTGTACCTGGCGCTGCGAAACATCAGCCAGAAATGGACGCATCCGATCCGGGATTGGAAGGCCGCGCTGAACCGATTTACCATCCTGTTCGGCGAGCGTGTCCCCTCGCTGTAAACCCTATACCCCGTTTACACAAAAATTCGGACACTCCCTTTACTTGGCGTTGCTATAGCAGTCTTAGGGCAGTGGGCAAATCTTCAGTTTGGCCTGGTCAATCCATAGATTCCGAAGTAGGGGCGAGATCAACATCCCGCCCCTATGACTTAGGCCAAGCTATCAGAGGTGTCCGGCGGAACGCTCAGATCCCCGTAGCCCTCATCGTCGCGCCAGCTATCGTCGGATTCCGCGCCGGCGCCGCTCTCCGAGAACACTAAACCCGCTCGCCCAGCCTTCAGGTAGTCCAGCCAACCAAGGCAATGCAGCGTGTCATCGTTGAACATGCGATCATCTTCGGGGTCATACTCGCCCACCATCTTGCCGGTGGCCTCGATACGCCATTCATCGACCGCGCTCCATAGGTCTGCCGTGAGCGGACATTCGTCGTCGATTTCGGGATCGTCAGGGTATATGGCGTTGCTCCCGGCCATCACGCCAGCAACGGCATCATCGAAGGCAATAGCCTCGACCAGCTCTTGCCGGGCGTGGAGGTCGTAGAACTCGGCTAGGCCGTCGAACACCTGCGTATCGTCATTGTTGGCGGCTGCTTTCAGTGCGGCCACACAAGCTGCAACGGTCGGCGGGCCTTGCAGGCTAAGGCCGGCGGCCCGCTCCAAGCCCAGCGCCTGGTTGAGCACGATGATTTCAGCATCGTCCAGGTGCAGAGCCTTGGTGGCATCCGCTTCTTCGACCATCAAGGCCGCGTAGGAGCGGTAGCCCAGCAGGGTCGCGATAACTTCGGAGAGGTGGGAACGCTTGACCGACAGCCCTTGGGCGGCCAGGGTCTGAGAAGCCGCGTAGGCGGCGGGCGAGACGAAAGTAGCCATGTTGGGCTCCAATATCGCTGTCCGTGGCGCTGGGCGTTTTGTCGCTCACGAGCAGCCGGATACCCGGATGGTTCATGGCGAAAAGTACTGGGTGAGGGGTACTGCCTTGCCTGTTTCAAGCCGTCCAGAGCTTGGGCGGGCGCCGCTAGCCACACTCTACGCCCGCCCGTCCCGTGCTGCAAGCCCATTGCATATATCCGCAACTTGCGTATAATTTGAGCGATGGAAGCTGTCTTCGTCGAACTGCCCGCTTTCACCCGCTACCGGGCCGACTATCTGGACGACGAGGGTTTCCGTGGTCTGCAAGAGGCCATGATGAAGAACCCCGAAGCCGGGGACGTGATCGAGGGCACGGGTGGCCTGCGCAAGCTGCGGCACGGCGACCCGCGCCGAGGCAAGGGCAAGCGAGGCGGCTTGCGGGTGATCTACTACTGGTGGGATGGCGGCTCGCAATTTTGGCTGTTCACCCTGTACGACAAGGACGAAATGACCGACTTGAGCTCAGATGAGAAGAAGGCGCTCAAGGGTATGTTGAAAGCGGAATTGGAGGCGAGGCGATGAAAAAGCGGAACCTGTTTGCAGAGATTGCCGAGGGCTTCGATGCCCTGACGAACGCGCGCGCCGGCAAGCAGACGCTGCGCACGCACGAGGTGGAAATCCACCCGGCGCCGGACGTGACAGCCGACGAGCTGCTGGCCCTGCGCGAGCGCCTGCACCTGTCGCGCCCGGTGTTCGCCCGTTACCTGCGCACCAACCCCCGCACCCTGGAAAACTGGGAGCAGGGCCGGGCCAAGCCCAACGCCCAGGCCGCCCTGCTGATCCGCCTGGTCGAGAAATTCCCTGACACGGTGGAACGGCTGGCAGTGGTATGACGGATTTTCAAAAGCGGGTATGAAATGACCATGCCAAAGCGGGTATCAAGCATTGGTGCGGTTCGTATCCCATTCTTCCCGTTCAACGTCTGACGGTTTTGCGACTTCCGGGACGTTCAGTGACGTTGGGCGGACTGAGTAAATTTTTTGAAATTAAAGGGAGGCTGCTGAGCCTCCTTTTCTTATGACTGCTACAGCCAGACAATCCGATCGATCTCTGAAGGTAGATGTCGGTGGTACAAAAATAGGTAACTGGGTAGGCTTAAATGAGGTAATGGCACCATGAATTACCTCATTTTCGACAAAAGCGATGTTGCTCGTATCCTAGCCAGCCTTAATCGACGGTGGTTGACAGTCTGCCACTTTGCACTGCCCATCGTAGATGTGCCGCTGCGGGATGAAGGTCTTATGTGCCCGAATCAATGACCCTATTCCCGCCAGAAGGTGTGCCGACTTCCAGCGATTCCCGCAAAGGCCGTGGCCCGACTGCCCCGCGTAACCTAGTGCTCACGGGCCTTTGCCGACCGATCAACGTTTAAACGTGTGATCAACGTCCGAGTCTTGGCTTTTTACGCGGCGCGAATCCATTTTTTCGAACCGTCAGGCGTCGAGCAGCACACCGGTTCGAATCGGGCGCGTGCCGGTCACCTGCCCCAGCGGCTCGCCCGTCGTGACGAAGCGGATCGATCGTCGCATGTAGAAAATGCCTTCTGTGTTGCTGTGCACGGTGATCGTCTTGTCGGTCAGGGGATCGACAATGTCGAACAGTGGATCGCCGACACCGATCAGGTCGCCCATTGCGGCACGATGCACCAGAATGCCGCTCGCGGGCGCGTAGAACTGCTCGCTGCCCGCGAGCGGCGTGGCTTCGTGCACCAAGGGCGGGAGCGGCCGCGCAGCGCCGCGGATGGCGCCGCGAAATCGCAGAAAATCGATGATCGCGTCAGCGTCGCGCGCTGCCGTTTCGTAACTCACGTCGCTCTGGCCGCGGCATTCGATCGTCGCCGCGATCGTGCCCGGCGGCAGCGGCGTTGCGTTGTCGACCCGTTCCTGCAGCGTCCACCAGGGCAGGCTGTGCGCTTCGTCAAAAGACTGTCCGCCCGAGTCCGTCGCGATCAGCGACGCTTGCGACCCGAGATAGCGAGCCAAGGGCTCGAACTGCGGCCATGCCGCATCGCTCGTGAACAGGTGCATCGTCGCTTCGAGCGAACAGTGCAGATCAAGCACCACATCTGCGTCAAGCGATAAATCCAGCAATGCATGCTGCAATGATTCGAACTCGGTGCGGGGCTGCTGCTGCGCGAGCGCTGCGCGCATCATCTTGCGCACGGTGGCAACATTGTTCTGCGCGTTCGAGCCCAGAAGGGTGTCGAGCGGCTCGTTGAAGCCGCTCAAGACAGGAAAATGGCGGTTGTAGTTGCGCCCGCTGGCCAGGTCGAAGCGGCCGATGAAATGACCGAGCACGTGCTGCGCGAGGCCCACCGGATTGGCAACCGGCACAAGCACGATCTGGTCGCAGATTTCTCCGTCGGCATCGAGCTGCGCCAGGCGGCGCCTGAGCATCACGCTTACCAGCATGGCCGGCGTCTCGTCGGCGTGGAGCGCCGACTGGATGTAGATTTTCTGCTTCGCGCTGCTGGCGTCCGCGGGACCGAAATGAAAGCTGGTGAGCTCGCGGCTCGTCCCGATCGTCGGCGAGATAAGCGATGTCGATTGCGTATGCATGGTCTGAAAAGAGAAGAGGGAAACGTCAGGCGAGCTTAATCGCCATACAGATCGAATGAGAAATATTTGAGCGCAATGCGCGCATACCTGGTGAAGAACCCGTTTGGCAAAAGCGCCTTGCTGCGCAGGCGCCAACCTTGACGGTATGGCGCTTCGCGGCAGGCGCGGCGGCAGTCAGGCGCCGGCCACCTGCCCGCGCATCCACGCCAGCATGGCCGACGTCAGCTCGCCCAGTTCGTTCTTGAGCCCGTCATACCCCGCATTGGGCCGCAGTGTGACCTCGTCCATGTACAGCTTGCGGTTGATCTCGATCTGCAGGCTGTGGCGGCCTTCCGAGGGCCGGCCATGCACGCGTACCAGCTCCACGCCCTTGTACGGATCATTGATCGCCACCGCGTAGCCGCGTACGCGCAGCCAGTCGGCCACGAAGGCGGCAAAGGCCGGGTCGGCCGTGGTGCCGTCGCGGTCGCCCAGCACGAAATCGGGATGGGCGGTGCCGGGCTTGCCGGTGGCGTAGGCGCCGGCCACGCTGGGCATGGAGTGGCAGTTGATGTGCCACACCTTGCCCAGCTGCGCATGCGTGTCGTCCAGCAGCGCGCGCAGCGCGTCGTGATAGGGCCGCCAGCACTGGTCGATGCGCGCCTGCACCTCGGCCACGGAAAGCTTGCGGTCGTACAGCGGCGTGCCGTCGTCGAGCATGCGCCAGATCAGGCCCTTGCCCAGGCCCACCTTGGGTGAATCCGAGAGCGGGCCGGGCCAGGGCGCATCCAGCATCGTGGAGTCGATATCTTCCACCCCGCGATTGACGTCGATGTAGGCGCGCGGGCAGGTTGCGCCCAGCAGCGGCACGCCCTGGTTAACGGCGCCGCTCCACAGGTCGTCGACCCAGGTGTCTTCGGCGGTGCGCAGCACGCCGATATGGGCGATGCTGGCGAAATCCGGCGGGTAGGCGGTGCCGCTGTGCGGCGAATCCAGTACCAGCGGCGAGAGGTTCGCCGCCGGCATGTGGTCCAGGCGGTAGGAAAGCGGGTAAATGGTGGGCATGCCCTTACTCTACCTTGATGTGGGCTTGCTTGGCGATACCGCGACCGCGCCCTATCGCGTCAGCTTGATCCCCGCCTGCCGGATCAAGGTCTGCCACTTGGCATTGTCCTTGGCGACGAATTCGATCAGCGCCTGGCGGCTGCCGGGCCGGGCGATCATGCCCGCATTCTCCAGCGCGGCCTGGAACGCGGGCGTCTTGATGATGTCCTGCAGGATGCGGTTCAGTTCGTCCAGGTCCTTGGCGGGGATGCCCGGTGTGGCGGCCACCGACATCCATTGGCTCGCGTCGTAGCCGGGGAATCCAGCCTGTTGCATGGTCGGCACGTCGGGCAGGGTGGGCAGCCGGTAGGTGGTGGTGACCGCATAGGCCTTGAGCAGGTGGGCGCGGATGCCGGCCATGACGGGCGTGGGGCCCAGGATGGCCAGGGGGATCTGTCCGCCGATCACGTCCGTCACGGCCTGGCCGCCGCCCTTGTAGGGCACATGCATGATGTGCGTGCCCGCCATCTGGTTCAGCAGCTCGCCGGCCAGGTGCTGCGAAGTGCCGATGCCCGAGCTGGCAAAGCTCCAGGCATTGGGGTGGGCGCGGGCATCTTCGATGACGGCCTTGATCGACGGCTTGGCCGAACGGGCGGGGCCGACGATCACCATTGGCCCGTCGGCCAGCAGCGCCACCGGCTGCAGGTCCTTGCCCAACTCGGGTTCGGCGGTGGGATAGATCAGCGGACCCGGCACGGTCAACAGCAATCCGGCCTTGGGGGCGCTGTGCGCCACGTACTGCAGGGCGATGGCGCCCGAGGCGCCCGTCTTGTTCTCGACGATGACGGCCTTGCCGGTGCGCTGGGAGAGTTCCTTGGCGGCGATGCGGGTCAGCACGTCGGACGTGCCGCCGGGCGCGAAGCCGACGATCCAGTCGATGCGGTCGCTGGGCCAGTCCAGCGGTGTGCGCGCCGACGCTGCGGGCAGGATTGCGCAGGCTGCCAGCACGGCGGTCCAGTAGCGGTTTTTCATATGTTCCTCGCAGGTCCTAAGGGCCTAGTCTTGGTCCGGCGCGCCGGGCGCCGTGTTGGGATGCGCCGCGCAGGAAAGATTGAACTGGCGCACCATCTTGAGTACCGGGTTCATCACCCAGGTGTTGAAAATCAGGACGTCGGTTTCTTCCTTGGGGTCCTGGGTCAGGTTGAACAGCAAAGGCGATTCCAGCTTGCCCTTGCCCTCGTTGACTTCGGGCTCCCAATAGAAGTGCAGCTTCCAGTTGCGCCATTTGACGGCGCGCAGCTCGTCCTTGATGTAGAACGCAAAGCCCTCGCGCAGGGATTTTTCCGATGCGCCGGTAAAGAAATCGCGCTGGTCGACGCCGTCGATGGGCCGGTCGTCCGGAATCGACGCGCCGCCGATCAGCGAGAGCGTGGTGAACAGGTCCGTGACGTGGACGATCTCGTTCGAAACGCGATTGGGCGCCACCTTGCCGGGCCAGCGCAGGATGAAGGGCACGCGCAGGCTGCCTTCCATAGCCGTGTGATACGTGCCGCGCCAGGGGCCTGCCGTGCCGCGGTACGGCCGCCGGAATTCCGGGCCGTTGTCGCTGCAGAAGATGAAGACCGTGTCGTCCCGGATGCCCAGGTCGTCGACCGCCTGGACGATCTGGCCCACGCGGTGATCCAGCTCGACCATGGAGTCGGCGAAGTCTCCCGCGCCGGTGCGGCCGGCGAAATCCGGATGCGGCAGCGTGGGAAAGTGCAGGTGCACCAGCGGCAGATACAGGAAGAAGGGCCGGTCCTGGCGCACGTTTTCGGTCATGAAGCGTGTGGCGCGCTCGACCAGTTCCGCATCGATGCCGCGCCGGGTGTCCAGGTCGTAGACCTTGACCTGCCGCGATGCTTGGCCGGCCTCGCCTTCCATGATGTAGGGCAGCTCGACGACCGACGGATCGAAGCCCAGTGTCGAGGTGAACTGGCTTTCGTCCGTGGTGCGGGGGATGCCGTACCACGCGTCAAAACCCCGGTCGCTGGGATAGCGGCCCGGAACATCGCCCAGATGCCATTTGCCGTAGTGGGCTGTGGCGTAGCCCTGCCCGGACAGTTGCTGGGCCAGCGTGATCTCGTTGCGGTTCAGGCCTTGGGGCAGGCCGGCCGGCACCGATTGCAGGCACCCGGTGCGTATCGGATGCCGGCCGCTCATCAACGCCGAGCGGGTCGGCACGCAATCGCTTTCCACATTGAAGTTGTGCAATAGCAGGCCTTCGGCGGCCAGCTTGTCGATGTTCGGCGTGGGAGCGCCGCGCAGGGCACCGCCGCCGTAGCAGCCCAGTTCGCCCCAACCCAGGTTGTCGGCGACGATGAGAACGATGTGGGGAGATTTCGGCATTTCCAGATTCGATGAGGGTTATCGACAGTGCATGGGAAAAATTCTAGGGATTAGCCTGGAGCTGAAAATTCCAAAACGTTATATAAAACATGAATAAATGTTATGAATCTGTCGCTGCGGGACGTCGAATACTTCCTGGCCGCCGTTGACCACGGCAACCTTGCCCGGGCGGCCGCGAGCTGCGCCGTGTCCCAGCCGGCCTTGTCCAAGTCGCTCAAGCGCCTGGAGGCTGACACCGGGCTGGTCTTGTTCGATCGTGCCAGCGGACGCAGCATCCAGCTGACTTCGTCGGGCCTGGTCTTTCTGGAGCACGCCAGAAAGCTGTGGGCCGAATACCGCGACGCGGTCCGCCACGCCGGCGAACTGCGCGTCGGGCAGGCCGGCTTGCTGCGCATCGGCGCCACCGGAGCCACGCTCGATACGGTCGTGTTGCCGGCACTGGCCGAGCTGTTGCCCAGGCGCCCGGCCTTGCGCGCCGATCTGCAGGTCGCGCTTTCGGACGATTTGCGCGACCGCATCGAAAAAGGCGCGCTGGATCTGGCGATCGCGCCTGTCTATGTCGAAACGCCCAGCACCCTGGTGCAGGAGCCGATCAAGATCGACGACCTGAGCATCGTAGCCAGCCGCCGGCATGCCCTGGCGGTGCGCAGGAAGCTGAAATTGGCGGATCTGGCCGACTATCGCTGGGTCTTGCCGGATTCGCGCTCGATTGCGCGCAAGGTGCTCGACGCGCGCTTCGATGCCCAGGGACTCGGCCTGCCCCAGGCGGCGCTGGAGGTTTCGCATTTCTCGGCGGGAGCCTTGCGCCTGATCGCCAATTCGAACCTGTTGGCTGCGTTGCCGAGCATGGTCCTGGCATTGGAGCGCCACAGCGACCTGGTGTCGCTGCCCGTCACTCTGGACAAGCCCTTGTGGCGTCAAATCGTGTTGCTCAGCCGGCGGGAGGCCATATGGTCGCCCTTGATGTCCGAACTGCGCAATGTATTGCTGGCGATGGTCAAGCCCATGGATATGGCCGATATGAACCGGCGGCTGCGGCGCCCGTGAACGCAGATGCGGCCGGCGCCAGGCGCCGGCCGCTCAAGCGCGGTTTTCGTCGTCCGGCTCGACGCTCAAGGTGGGCGCCGTCAGCGGCAGATGCAGCACGAAGCGCGTGCCTTGCCCCGGGGTGCTGTGCAGTTGGATGCGCCCGCCCAACGGACCCGTCACCAGGGTGTAGGTGATGTGCAGGCCCAGTCCCGAGCCGCCCTGGCCCATCTTGGTGGTGAAGAAGGGATCGAATATCTTGCGCTGATGTTCCAAGGGTATGCCGCGCCCGTCGTCGCTCACGGCCACCGACAGCCAGCCCGCCTCGGTGGCACGCGCGGTCAGCGAGATCGTGCCCTTGTCCCGGTCGCCGAAGGCGTGCAGCAGGGCATTGTTGATCAGGTTGATCAGCACCTGTCCGAGCGGGCCGGGCAGGCTGTCCAGGATCAAGTCCTTGGGTATGTCGGTCACCAGTTCGAATTTGGTCTTGCGCAGCGTCGGCTTCATGGACAGGATGATTTCCTGTACCACGTCGTATACGCAGAAGGTGCGGCGCTGGTAGCTGGTCTGGTCCACCGCGAGCTGTTTGAACCCGCCGATCAATTCGGCCGCGCGCTGTAGATTGCGCTCGATGATCAGGCCGCCCTCTTGCACGTCGTTCAGATACTCCGCCAGGCCGCTGCGGGTCAGGCCGCTTTCCGTCAGCGCCGTAAAGCGTTTGTGGGTCTGCACCAAGGTCGAGGCCACCGTGACGGCGGTGCCGATGGGCGTGTTCAGTTCGTGCGCCACGCCCGCCACCAGCGCGCCCAGGGAAGCGAGCTTCTCGCTTTGCAGCAGCTCTTTCTGTGTCCGACGCAGGCCGTCCAGGACCGCGCTGAGCTTGGCCGTGCGCTCGTGCACACGCTGCTCGAGCAGGGTGTTGAGCTCGTGGATTCTTTCTTCCTGCTGCTTCTGCTCGGTGATGTCCATGATCATGCCGTCGAACACGATATGGCCGTTGCTCATCTTGCGCGGCGAGGACGCGATCAGGATCCAGCATAGGCGCCCGTCTGGCAGGGTGCAGCGGGTCTCGGCCTTGAAGTCGGTCATATTGGCGATGCACTCGAGTTCGAGCGCATGCATCAATACCCGGTCTTCGGGATTCATCTGGTCATAGAGCAGGGACGGGTCGCGCATCACGTCCTGCGCCGCCAGGCCGTGTATGCGCTGGATGCCTTCGCTCAGATAGGTGAACCGACGCGGGCCGTGGGGTCCGCCGCAATCGAGCTGGTAGACCACGCTGTCGGGAATGTTGTCGCTGATCAGCTGCAGACGCTCCTGGCTTTCGCGCAGCTGCGCCAGGGCTTGCTTGAGCGATGTGGCGTCGATGTGAGTTCCAAGTACCTTGCCCGTGGGCTTGCCGTTGGCATCGCGCAGGATGCTGCCGCGCGACAGTATCCAGATCCAGCTTGCGTTCGCGTGGCGCATGCGGAACTCGGTTTCGTACATGTGCGAGGGCTCGGCGGCGACGTAGTCCGCGAAGCCGCGCCTGACGCGGTCCACATCGTCCGGATGCAGCAGATCGATCCAGGCATTTTGCAAGGTGATGCTTCCCTGCGCCGCATAGTCCGCGGCGTCCAGGCCCAGCATGGTGAAATACTCCGGGCTGCACCACAGGCATGCGTTGGACTCGTCCCATTCCCATACACCCGTATTGGATACCCGGGCCAGCTCCATGAATCGCGCACTCTCGCGGCGCAGCGATTCCTCCGCGTACTTGCGTTCCGAAATGTCCTGGCGCGCGCCCATCATGACCAAGGGCGCGCCGTTCTCGTCGCGCTGGAACACGCGCCCGCTGTCCAGCACCCAGACCCAGTGCCCCGCCTTGTGGCGCATCCGTATTTCACAGGCGTAGATGTCCGTCTTGCCTGAAAGGTGCGCCTTGAGCCTTTCGTTGTTGAGGGCCAGATCGGCCGGGTGGCACAGCTTGATGAAGGTCTGGATGTCGACCGGTTGCAGCTCTGCCAGCGAGTAACCGACGATCTGGGCCCAGCGTTCGTTGAGCGTGACCTGGCCAGTCTGCATGTTCCATTCCCATGTGCCGGCCTGCATGGATGTCAGGATGTTCGTCAGACGCTGCCGCTCGCGGATCATCTGCGCGGCCAACTCGCGCACGGGACGGCCGAAACGCGCGCTGATCCAGGACGTGGCCTCGATGCCGGCGATCAGCAGGACGCACAGCATCGCGAACGCGATGAGGGCGGTCTGCTGCCATTGCCCCTGTATGGCGGCTGGCAGTGTGTCGCGCACATACCATCCGCCGACCAGCAGCACGGCCAGCATCAAGCAGAAGATGACGCATCCGAACGCCAATCCCATCCTGCGGTCGATGTTGGAAAAGCGCTTTGCATCGGCCGATGCGTGTTGATGGACTGCCTGCGTCATCCCGCCTCCGTCGCTTCGCCGCCGCACACTAGATGCCCGGCCCGGCCTGCCTTGGGAAACGCCAGGGCCGCGGTCCGATCCTTCATGGCATTTCCCTTTGTATGTTCAGGAAAACGGCAAAGCGGCTGCGGCGCTAGCGGGAGGTTCTCAGGTCTTGCAGCCACACGAGAAAATCGGTTTCGGCCAGGGGGCGCGAGAACAAATACCCCTGTCCCTCCTGGCAGCCCGCAGCCAGCAGGGCATCGCATTGTTGCTGCGTTTCTATGCCCTCGGCGATGGTCGTCAAGGCAAGGTGGTCGGCCATGGTGATGATGGTGCGCGCGATCTCGAAAGACTCCTCGCCGACCTGGTTTCCGCTGACAAAGCCGCGGTCGATCTTCAGGTGGTCCAGTTGCAGGCGCTGGATCACGCTCAGCGACGAATAGCCCGTGCCGAAGTCGTCCATCGCCACCCGGATGCCGCATCCGCGCAGGATATGGAGCTTTATCGCCAGGTCTTCGAGGTTTTCAATGGCCACCGATTCGGTCAGCTCGATTTCCACCTGCGAACCCTGCAGGCCGGCTTCGTCCAGTATCTCGAGGAATTTCTGCGCGAAATCCGGTTCGGCGAATTGGGTGCGGGACACGTTGATCGCCACCCGGAAGTTCGCGTCCACCTGTCCCTTCAGGCTGGCGCGCCATTTCATCGCCGTGCGCGCCACCCACTCGCCCATCGGGATCATCAGGCCGGACTGCTCGGCAATGGGGATGAACAGCTCCGGCGAAATGAACTGGCCCTCGGTGTTTTTCCAGCGCAGCAGGCTTTCGGCGCCGACGATGCGTCCGTCCTGCAGATTGATGAAGGGCTGGTAGTGCAGGAACAGCCGCTCTTCCGAGAACGACGTGCGCAGGTGGTTGAGCATGCGTATTCGGTCGCGCGCGGCATCGGCCTGGGTGGCCTCGAAATACAGCGATTTACCGCGCTGCAAACGCTTGGCTTGCTTGAGGGCCGCGCTCGCGCTTTTCAAGGTGACCAGGCCGGTCTGCGCGCTCGATTGCAGGCGCACCAGGCCGGTGGTGGCCGACAGACGCAGCGGCTCGCTCGCGGCCACGGCGAAAGGGTCGTCGAACACGGCGGCGATTTTTTCCGGCGTGACCTGCTGCGCCGGGCCGTACAGGCCGAACAGGTCGCTGCCCAGCCGCGCCACCAGCGTTTCGGCGGGGAAGGCGGCGCGCAGCTTGTGCGCGACCGATTGCAGCACGGCATCGCCGAAGCTGTCGTCCAGGATGCTGTTGATGTCGGCGAAGCTGTCCAGGTCGAGCAGGGCGACGGTTTCCTCCACCGAATTGCGCGCATCGATCGCTTCCACCAGCGCGTTGCGGTTGGGCAGATGCACCAGCGTGTCGTTATAGGCCAGGTCGTTGATGTTCAGATAGAGCTGCAGGTTCTCGAAGGCCACGGAGATATTGCTGCAGAAGACTTCGAGCAGCTCTTTTTCCAGCGCCTGCAAGGGCCTTTGTACATCGACGAAGGCGGCCAGCGCCTGATCGTTGTAGCCCTGGAAGTACAGGCTGGCGCCGTCGTGCAGGAAGTGCTGGCGCGCGTGCAGCGTCTGATACAGGCTGTCCCTGACCCTGGACTCGGGAATCTGGTTCAGCGGCAGGCCGATCCAGGCGTCGTAGGCGCCGGCGGCGGCCAGGACATAAGGCGTCTGGTCGGACGGGTTCATGGCGGCGCATACCAGGCATTGGGCCTCCACGTTGAGCAAAGCGCATAGCTGGGTGACCACGCCGCTGGCGAATTTCTTCAGGCCTACCGGCTTGCCCAGTTCGACCGACGCCGCCAGGATCTGTTCCAGGCCGCGCCGGCCGGCCTCCAGTTGCCGGATTTGCGCGTAGGAACGCACGGCCATGGTCAGGCACGTGAACAGCCGCACCTGTGTCAGCTCGGATTTGGTGCGGTAGTCGTTGATGTCGTATTGCCGGATGGTGTCGATTTCCGGGGCGTAGCCGGGCTGGCCGGTGCGCAGGATGATGCGCAGCGCCTTGTTGTCCAGCGTCTCGCGGATCTGGCGCACCAGTTGCAGGCCGGCGTCGTCCCTTTCCATGACCACGTCAATGAGAGCCACGGCAAAGTCGTTGGGTTGGGACAGCAGCGTCAAAGCCTGTGCCGCGGTGTGCGCATGGCTGAAGGCGATGTTGCGCCCCTCCACCGGTATGCCTTTCAGTGCGAGCTTGGAGGCAGCGTGTACGTCGGGCTCGTCGTCGACAATCAGCACTTGCCAAACGGCGGCTGACCAGGTCTGGCCTGGATCCGCCAAGGCGTCATCGGCAAAAGGGATCAGGGCTTCATCGTTGTATGCCATGCAAAATCTCCTAGGACAGTCATGGCTGACTTCTGCACGTTGTCCCCATTCTATTCGGATCGACTAACATTTACTTGCAAAAAGATGCCATTTCCCAAGTCAGGGCCTTTGGGAGTATTCATCGTCAATAACGGTAGTATGCGAAGCTTGCTTGATACGTTTTATGTCAAGATTTGTAATACTCAAGGCTGGATTTGGCATGCGTTTGTGGCCTAAATCTGTCCATTCAAGGTGATTTGATGACTTCTTTCCAGTCCGTTGCGGCGCAGGCCCTGCGGGCCCGCTATGGCAACGACGCGCTGCCCGGCCCGCTCAACGAAATATCGGCTCAGTTGCTGGAGCACCGCTCGGTGCGTGCCTACACCGACCAGCCGGTAAGCGACGAAATCCTGCGCGTGTCGGTGGCCGCCGCGCAGTCGGCCTCGACTTCGTCCAACCTGCAGGCCTGGAGCGTGATCGCCGTGCGTGATCGTGCCAAGCTGGCCAAGCTAGGCGAGCTGGCCGGGGGCCAGCGGCACGTGGTGGACGCGCCGCTGTTCCTGGCCTGGATCGTGGACTTGTCGCGCCTGCGCCGGCTGGGCGATGCGATGAATGCGCCCGCCCTGGCGGTTGATTACCTGGAAATGCATACGGTGGGCGTGGTGGACGCGGCGCTGGCCGCGCAGAACGCTGCCGTGGCGCTCGAGTCCTATGGCCTGGGCCTGGTCTACATCGGCGGCATGCGCAACCACCCTGAGGCCGTGGCCGAGTTGCTGGGCCTGCCCAAGGGGTGCACGGTTCTGTTCGGCATGTGCGTGGGCTATCCCGATCCGGCGGAGCAGACAGGCATCAAGCCGCGCCTGCCGCAAGCTTCGGTACTGCACTTCGAGCGCTACGACGCGAGCAACGAGCCTGCCCAGATCCAGGACTACGACGCGCGCATGGATGCCTTCAATGCAAGCCAGCACCGCAAGTCGCGGTCCTGGTCTCAGTTGGCGACCTGGCGCGTGCGCGGGCCGGAGTCGCTCAGCGGGCGCGATCGTTTGCGCGAGGCATTGGCGAATCTGGGCTTCGAGTTGCGTTGAGTTTGTATCGTTGAATTCGCGCGCGTAGAACGCCGGCGGCAGGACTGCGCAATCCGAAGCGCAGGCGCGTTTTAGCCCCGGGCGGCGCAATTGCGCTGCGCAATCTCAGCGCATTAAGAACTCGGTAACGACTCAAGAACCGGGCTTAACGCCCCAGCTCATCGGTCTGATAAGCCCGGATCACATCCGCGAAATTCGCATCCGCCTTGAACCCCAGGGCCTTGGCCCGCGTGGCCGCGAACTCGCCCGGCCAGGATTCGACGATGCGCTTGACCGCGTCGTCCGGTTCCCAGCGCACCAGGTCGGCCACCTTGTCGCCCGCCACCTCGCGCAAGGCCGCCAGCATGTCCCGCACCGATACCGACAGGCCCGGCAGGCTGATACTGCGTGGAAAGCCGATCTTGGCCGCCTCCACTTCGTGGCCGTGGATCAGGTTCTCGATCGCCAGGCGCGGCGACATGAGCCACATGCGCGTCTCGGGCGAGACAGGCGCCACTGCCGCCTCGCCGTTCAAGGGTTCGCGGATGATGCCGCTGGCAAAGCTCGACGCGGCTGCATTGGGCTTGCCCGGACGCACGCTGATGGTGGGCATGCGCAGGGTGCGGCCGTCGATGAAGCCCTTGCGGCTGTAATCGCCGACCATGAGTTCGCCCATGACCTTTTGCGCGCCGTAGGAACTCATGGGCATGGGGGCGAAATCATCGGGGATCACCGCGGGCAGCTTGCCGCCGAAGGCCGCCACCGAGCTTGTGAAGATCACGCGCGGCACGTGGCCCAGCGCTCGGCAGCGCTCGAGCACATGGCGCGAGGCATCCAGGTTGATGCGCATGCCCAGGTCGAAATCGGCCTCGGCCGCGCCGCTGACGACAGCGGCCAGATGGAATACCGATTGTGTGTCGCGGTCGATGGCGCGTTCCAGCAGTGCGGGGTCGGCGACGTCGCCGACGAGGGTTTCGATTCTCGGGTCGTTCAGATCGGCGCGCGCCGCCATGTCCAGCAACACCAGCTTGTCGATGACGCGGCCATCGAGCTGGCCGCGCTCAAGTAGCTTTCTGGCCAGCTTTTTGCCCAGAAAGCCGGCGCCGCCGGTGATCAGTACCTTGTTGGCCATGCCGGTCTCCCATGTATCGGTATTGTCTTTGTGTCTGTTCTGTGCGGCGCGTCGATCTTTCAGCGTGGCTTTCAGCGGCCGATGGATTGACGGTACGCGCGCAGCCAGCCGAGTCCGGCGCTGGTGTCGGCGCGCGGCTTGTATTCGCAGCCGACCCAGCCGGCATAGCCCAGCTCGTCCAGTACCTGGAATACGTAGGGATAGCTGAGTTCCTGGCCGTCGGGTTCGTTGCGGCCGGGGACGCTGGCGATCTGCACGTGGCCGACGAACTCGAACATGGCGCGCAGCTTCATGGTGATGTCGCCTTCCATGATCTGGCAGTGATAGCAGTCGAACTGCACCTGCACGTTGGGCGCGCCGATGGCATCGATGACGGCCAGGGCGTCCTGCTGGTAGCTGAGCAGATAGCCCGGCATGTCGCGCTGGTTGATGGGCTCGAGCACGATGGTGATGCCGCGCGCGGCGGCTTGCCCTGCGGCCCAGGCCACGTTGGCTTGGTAGCGCTCCAGGCGCTCGGCGCGGTCCGCGTCCGCCGGCAGCAGGCCGGCCATGATATGCACGCGGGTGTTGCCCAGCTCGCCGGCATAGTCCAGCGCCTGCAGTACCCCGCTGCGAAATTCCTCGGTGCGTCCGGGCAGCGAGGATGTGCCGCGCTCGCCCCTGGCCCAGTCGCCCGCGGGCGCGTTGAAAAGGGCCTGAGCGATGCCGGCATCGCTCAGGCGCTGCTTGATTTCGCGCGCGGGGAAGTCATAGGGAAAGAGATATTCGACGCCTTCGAAGCCGTCGCGCGCGGCACTGGCGATGCGGTCCAGCAAGGGGCGGTCCTGGTAGAGAAAGCTCAGATTGGCGGCGAATTTCAAGCTCATGTCCGGCTCCAGAAAACGGCGGCGCAGCCAGCGCCGGTGCGCGGTGGATTACCAGCGGGCCTTGAAGGCCCGCCGCAAGTCGTCGATGGCCGCCTCGTTCAGGGGGGCGGGCTTGCCCTGCAGCATCAGCCATAGCTTGGCGGTTTCTTCCAGCTCTTCCAGCGCGAAGGCGGCGCTGGAGACCGATTCATGCCACACCACCGGGCCCAGGCGTTCGAGCAGCACGCCGCGCACCTTGCCTGCCAGGGCTGCGACCTGTTCGGCCACGGCGGGCGCGCCGGGACGGTCATAGGGGATGAGCGGCACGTGGCCGACCTTCATCACGAAATAGGGGGTGAGGGGCGGCACGACGTCTTCGGGCTTCCAGACTCCTGCCAGGCTCAGCGCCACCAGGTGAGTCGAGTGCGTGTGCACCACGGCGCGCGTCGTTGCATTGTTGGCGTAGATGCCGCGGTGCAGGGCCAGGGTCTTGGATGCGCGTTCGCCCGATACTTGTGTCCCGTCGCCTGTCACTTTGGCCAATCGGGCCGGGTCGAGCCTGCCCAGGCAGGCATCGGTGGGCGTTATGAGCCAGCCGTCGGCCAGGCGGGCGCTGATGTTGCCCGACGAGCCCACGGTATAGCCGCGGTTGAACAGCGATGCACCGATGTGGCAGATTTCTTCGCGCAGGCGGTTTTCGTCGGCGGTGTGGCTATCCATGATGTGGCTCATGCGGCGTGTTCGGTCGGATCAGTGCGCGGCGCCCAGCGCGCGCAGGGCTTTCTCAAAAAAGTCCACGGTGCCGAAATTGCCCGATTTCAAGGCCAGCGCGCACAGCGGGCCGCCGTCGGCATCGACGGCCAGCGTAGCCGGCACCCCCGGGTCGATCTGCGGGCCGATGCGCAGTGCGCGCACGTCCAGGGCCTGGACGACGGCGCCCGAGGTTTCCCCGCCCGCCACCACCAGGCGGGCCACGCCGTGCGCATACAGGCGTTGGGCGACGGAGGACATGGCCTGCTCCACCAGGTGGCCGGCGCGTTCGACGCCCAACTGCGCCTGCGCGGCCTGCACCTGGTCCGGGACGGCCGTGGCGTAGATCAGCACGGCCTGGTCGGCATGCGCCTGCGCAAAGTCGATCGCCTGCTGCACGGCGTCTTCGCCCCGCGCCAAGGCCAGCGGGTCGATGCGCAGCGCAGGGCGGCGGGCGAGCCAATGCGCGACTTGGCCCTGCGTGGCCTGCGAGGCGCTGCCGGCCAGCACCACGCCGCGCGGGGGCAGCAGGTCCAGGCCGTCGAGGGCGCGCGTGGCGGCACCGTCCTCGATCAGCATGCCGGCGTTCCTGAAATTGCCCGGCAAACCCAACGCCAGGCCCGATCCGCCCGTGACCAGCGGCATGCCGGCGCAGGCTTCGCCCAGGGTGTAGAGGTCCTTGTCGGCGATGGCGTCCGCGATGGCCAGTGTGACGCCTTCCTTGCGCAGCGCCGCCATGCGCGCGCGCACGGCGACCGGGCCGCGGCCGACGTCGACGCTGCCGATCAGGCCAACCTTGCCCGAACTTTGACGCTGCAGCACGCGCACCAGATTCGCATCGCGCATGGGTGTGAGCGGATGGTTCTGCATGCCCGACTCGTTGAGCAAGGTGTCGTGCACGAACAGATGGCCGCGATAGACAGTGCGCCCGTTCTCCGGAAACGCCGGGCAGGCGATGGCCAGGTCCGCGCCCAGTGCCTTCTGCAAGGCTTCGGCCACCGGGCCGATATTGCCGGCATCGGTCGAATCGAAGGTCGAGCAGTACTTGAAGAAGAACTGCCTGCAGCCCTGTTCCCGCAGCCATTGCAGCGCGGCCAGCGACTGCGCCACGGCGTCGCTGGCGGCAAGTGTGCGCGACTTGAGGGCGACCACGACGGCATCGGCGCCGCGCACCGGCGCGGCCGGGATGCCTATCGTCTGGAGGGTGCGCATGCCTTCGCGCACCAGCATATTGGCCAGGTCGGTGGCGCCGGTGAAATCGTCGGCGATGCAGCCCAGCAGCGGCGTGTCGCGGGGCGAGTCGTGTGTCATGGTGCCTGGCGCCTTCAGTCTTTGCCGGCGGGCAGGGTGATGCCGGGGAAGATCTTGATGACGGCGCTGTCGTCCTCGCCGCCGTGGCCGCTGGCCGAGGCCTGCATGAACATCTGGTGCGCGGTGGCTGACAGCGGTAGCGGGAATTTGCTGGCGCGGGCGGTATCCAGCACCAGGCCCAGGTCTTTCACGAAGATGTCCACGGCCGACAGCGCGGTGTAGTCGCCATGCAGGATGTGGGGCACGCGGTTCTCGAACATCCACGAATTGCCCGCGCTGTGCGTGATGACGTCAAAGAGCGCTTGCGGGTCCACCCCTTCGCGCAGGCCCAGCGCCATGGCTTCGGCCGAGGCGGCGATGTGCACGCCGGCCAGCAGCTGATTGATGATCTTCACCTTGGAGCCGATGCCGTGCTCGGCGCCCAGGCGGTAGACCTTGTCGGCGATGGCGGCCAGCACGAACTCACAGGCGGCATAGGCCTCTTCGGGGCCGCAGGTCATCATGGTCATGGTGCCGGCGGTGGCCTTGAGCGCGCCGCCCGAAACCGGCGCATCGAGCATGAGCAGGCCGCGCTCGCGCAGGCGCTGGCCCAGACCCCTGGCATAGGCGGGCGCCACCGTGGCGCAGGCCAGTACCACCGAGCCGGGCTGGAGGCTATCGGCCAGACCGGGCTTGCCGTCGGCGCCGAACAGCACGGCCTCGGTCTGTTCGGCATTGACCACGATGATCACGACGGCGCTGCACTGGCGGCCCATCTCGGCCAGGTCGGCGCAGACGATGCCGCCTTCGGCGGCTATCTGGTCCAGCGCACTTTTGCGCAGGTCGAAGGCGTGCGTCTTCAGGCCGTTGCGCAGCAGCGAGCGGGCGACGCCCATGCCCATGGCGCCCAAGCCGACAATGCCTACGTTTTGTGTCATGTCTCCATCCTCGATGCGGCGTGTTCGATGCTTGTCCGGGCAGTGTACCCGAGCCTTTTTGGCTGGATGCTTTGCTACCATTCGGGCTGCAATTTCCCGAAACCGTGGAGCGAAGATGAGTGGATTTCAGCCGGTAGCCGAATGCGGCCTGACCCCGCAACCCGAGGCGGCGGCCTATGACAGGCGCTGGCTGGTGGCCAACGACGCGGGACAGTGGCTCAACCGCCAGCTGTTTCCCAAGCTGGCCGAGATCGCCGTGCAGTTGCGCATGGGCTATCTGGTGCTCAAGGCACCGGGTATGCTGCGCATGGATATCCCACTGGACGTGATCGAGGACGACGACAGCGTGCGCCATCGCATCCCGCTGGGCGCACAGGAACTGGACGTGGTGGACGAAGGCCAGTTGGCCGCGGCCTGGATGTCGAATTTCATCGGCATCCCGTGCCGCCTGTTTAAGGTGCACCCCGACATGGGCCAGGTGTACTGGCCGGATCGCCAGGCCTGACGTCCGGCTCAGGCGGGATGCGCCGGCAGGCGCGAAGAAGAAGGGTCAGTCCAGCTGTTCGCGGTGCGCCTTGGCCTTGGCCTGGAGCCAGCGCTCGACCGAGGGAAAGACGAACTTGCTGACGTCGCCGCCCAATTGGGCGATTTCGCGCACGATGGTGCCCGAGATGAACTGGTATTGGTCCGACGGCGTCATGAACAGGGTTTCGACATCGGGCAGCAGGTGGCGGTTCATGCCGGCCATCTGGAATTCGTACTCGAAGTCGGAGACGGCGCGCAGGCCGCGCACAATGACCGCGGCGCCCTGTTCGCGCACGAAATCCTTGAGCAGTCCGTCGAAGCTGCGCACCTCGACATTCGGGTAATGGCCCAGGACTTCCTTGGCGATCTCGAGGCGTTCGTCGAGGTCGAAGAAAGGCTTCTTGTTGCGACTGTGCGCAACGCCCACGACGACCCGGTCGAACAGGCCGGCGGCGCGGCGCACCAGGTCTTCGTGGCCTCGGGTGAGCGGGTCGAACGTGCCCGGATAGACAGCAGTGATCATTTGGGTGGCTCCTCGCTTTTCGTAATGGTTTGCACCATCTCTTTTACGAACCCTCGATTATTGATCTATTTTTGCATTGCAGCAATTAAGTTTGTTGCGATGCGGCAACCTGGAGCAAGTGATAGTGCACGGCGCCGGCTTTACCTTCTCTTAACAATTCAAAGCCCTCCGGGGCCACGCAGGCGGTTTCGGCTTCGACATACACCAGGCCATTTTCGGGCAGCAAGCCCGGCAGAAGGGGCCATAGCCGCGCCAGCCAGTCCTGCTTGAAGGGCGGGTCGAGCAGGACCAGGTCGTAGCGGGAGGCATCCATGCGCTGCAGCGCTTCGAGCGCGTCGCCCACGTGGATGCGCACGGCGTCGGCATGGAGCTTGTCGCGCAGGGCGCGCAGGGCCGCGGCGGCGGATTTGTCGCGTTCGACCATCTGCACCTGGGCGACGCCGCGCGAGGCGGCTTCGAAGCCCAGCGCGCCGCTGCCGGCGAACAGGTCCAGCACGCGCTTGTCGGCGAATTCGTTGTCCCAGAGGTGCGCGAGCCAGTTGAAAAGGGTCCCGCGCACGCGATCGGGGGTGGGACGCAGGCCCGGCAGGTCGGGAACGGGGATGGGGGTGCGGCGGTATTGGCCGGCGATGATGCGGAGGGTGGAGGCTGCCATGAGGGGATTTTAGGCCCGGCGTTTATTGAATTCTTGATTCGCCGGGGCTGCCCTGCGCGATTTCGATGCTCGCCGCTTGCGCGGCTGCGTTCGGACGCCCCGCGCTTCGGCTTGCTCCGGTGTTCCCGGCTTGCCGTGTCTCTCGGGGGCGTGCCGCGCCTGGGGGACCGGGGTTGCGAATATACTTTTGGGATGCTTAGTTTCTTCAAGAAAAAGCCGGTTCCCGGCGAGGCGGCGCCCGCCGAGAGTCCCGAGCCCGCGCCGCGGGTGATGGCGCCTGCGCCTGTCGTCGAATCGGTTCCCGCGCCGGTTGTCCAAGCAGTGCCCGTCGCCCAGGTCCCGAAGGCTTCGTGGTTGAGCCGGCTCAAGAAGGGTTTGTCGCGTACCGGGCAGAGCCTGGGCGGCCTCTTCGTGGGCGTCAAGGTCGACGAGAATCTGTTCGAGGAACTGGAGTCGGCGCTCATCATGGCCGATGCGGGCGTCGAGGCGACGCAGTTGCTGCTGGACGCGCTGCGCGCCCGGGTCAAGAAAGAGCGCATCGAAGACGCCGCGCAGGTCAAGACGGCCTTGCGCGAACTGCTGACCGAGCATCTGCGGCCGTTGGAAAAAGCCTTCGATGTCAAGCGCGCGCAGCCCCTGGTGGTGATGATCGCGGGCGTGAACGGCGCGGGAAAGACCACGTCCATCGGCAAGCTGGCGCACGATTTCCAGCGCCAGGGCGCCAGCGTGCTGCTGGCGGCGGGCGATACTTTTCGCGCCGCTGCGCGTGAGCAATTGGTGGAATGGGGCAGCCGCAACAACGTGGCGGTCATCGCGCAGGACGGCGGCGATCCGGCCGCGGTGGCTTTCGACGCGGTCAATGCCGGCCGCGCGCGCGGCACCGGTGTGGTGATGGTGGACACGGCGGGCCGCCTGCCTACGCAGCTGCACCTGATGGAAGAACTCAAGAAGATCCGCCGCGTGATCGGCAAGGCCGAGGCGGCCGCGCCGCATGAGGTGCTGTTGGTGATCGACGGCAACACCGGGCAAAACGCGCTGGCGCAGATTCGCGCTTTCGATGCGGCCATCGGTCTTACGGGCTTGGTGGTGACCAAGCTCGACGGCACGGCCAAGGGCGGCACGCTGGCCGCCGTGGCGGCGGGCAGCCAGGGCGTGCGTCCTATCCCGGTCTACTGGATCGGCGTGGGCGAGGGCATGGAGGACCTGCAGCCATTCGTGGCGTCGGAGTTTGCCGCGGCGCTGCTGGCCGATTGATCATCGATGCCCTGGCCACGGGTCTTTCCCGCTGGGAGCATCCGGTCAATTCCAGAACGGTTTGGTATTGGCCAGCTCCTTGAAGGCCTGTTGCGCCTGTGCGCTCAGCGCAGCCAGCCGGGCTTCGATCCAGCCCAGCGCGAACCAGGCTTGCGGGTGGGTTTCGCACTGAACCCGGTAGTAGTCCCGCGCCACGGCCAGGTCGTTGATTTCGCCAAGCACATCCTGCACTAGCGACAGCTGCTTGCGATAGACATTCAGCCGCGACGCGGGTAACAGGGATTCGGCGAAGGCCAGGCTGTAGCGCAGGCGCTTGCCGCGCTTGCGCAGGGCATGGCGCTCTTCCAGGTGCAGTTCGCCAAAGCGCAGGCCCTGCTCGACGACCTTGGCATGCCAGCCATGCAGACGCTTGGCCAGGCGCTTGGCAAGACGTTTGGGCTTAGGCGCGGCCTCGGTCTGGTCTTGCGCCTCGCCCTGGGCCGTTGCGGCAGTCTCGGCCGCGGCGGCCGGAGCCGGCGCGCGCACGTTCAGGCTCCATTCCAGCAAATCGGACAGCCACGCCTGGAACGGCTTGCCCGCGGCAATGGCCTGGGAGTCGTTCTGCGGGTCGCCATTCGATTGGGTCGGGATGACGGGCATGCCCGCCTTGAGCAGCATGGGTGCGATGGTTTCTTCGAGCACGTCTTGGTCGCGGTTGGCGCCCAGGGCGGCGAAGTGCGCGCGCAGGCCTTCGACCAGCGCGTCCGGGGGCGGCTCGATCCAGCCTTCGAACAGGCTCCAGGCCGAGCGCAGCCGGCGCATGCCTACGCGCAATTGATGCACGTGCTCGGAATTGCCGGCCGGATAGACGCCCAGCGTGTCGACCTCGGCCAGCACGGCGGCATTGCGAGTGATCTGCTCGATGCATTCCGCGGCGACGGCGGCCATGGCGGCCGGGGCCGGCATGGCCGGGCGAAGCGCGACCCCCGCCGCGCCGCGCGGTGCCCAGAAGCCAGCCACGCGCTTGGTGCGGGTTTGATCGGAATCGGCCGCCTCCAGTTGCTGCGCCAGCGTCGCCAGGGCATCGCCGCGCTCGGATTTGCTGCGCGTGTCCAGCAACAGCGCATGGCGTTGCCGCCAGCCGCGGGCCACGGTGAAGATGGCGGCGGGCCGGCCCGACATCAGTTCGAATTCCAGCTCGCAGATCGGCAGTTCCAGGGCGCCGGCGCGCAGCAGGCCGGTGTCGAAAGCCAGTTCCACGGTGCCCTGGCGGCTGCGGACCGTTCGCACCAGGCGCCGCACGTCGGTTTCATAGCGCGGACCCAGCGGGCCGCGCAGCTTGGACAGCACGGCCTCGAACGGGGTCCCGGCATAGACCGACAGATCGAGCGTCGGGTCTGGGCGGGGGTGATTGAGCTCCACCCGCGTGATGGCGTCGGCGCCGGGTGTCTTGAGCGTCTGCATCCAACGGCGCCCTTCCAGGCGCAGGCGCAGCGCGATGCGCGCGCGCGCCAGCTCGCGTTCGGGCGTGTCGAAATACAGAGCGCGCAGGGTGATGCGGCGTGCGCCGTGATCCAGGAGTTCACGCCTAATCGCCGCGGCATGGGCCGGCGACACGTGAAGTTTCAATTCTTGTTCTGACATGTGCCGTGGCGATTCGCAGACGGGAGAAGGCAACAATCTTACGGGGCTGCGCCGCTAATTTTGATGACGAGTCATAAATCGTTCATCTTTTTCGCCGGACGGGCGGGAAGCACTGTTCCACGGAGTCGGGCGGGTAAACCCGGGAAAGCGGGCCGGGCGGCGGTAAAATGGTCTTTTGCCGCTTTTTGCAGGCCTCGCCCATGTCCGTCCATTCTCTGAACGCCCCCAACCCCGCCGCCGGCGATTTCCAGATTGCCTCGGTGCCCGAGATCATCGCCGAGCTGCGCGCCGGACGCATCGTCATCCTGGTCGACGAAGAAGACCGCGAGAACGAAGGCGACCTGGTCATGGCCGCCGAATTCGTCACGCCCGACGCCATCAATTTCATGGTCACGCATGGGCGCGGCCTGGTTTGCCTGACGCTCACCGAAGAGCGCTGCCGCCAGCTCGACCTGCCCATGATGACCAGCCGCAACGGCACGCGCTACGGCACCAACTTCACGCAGTCCATCGAAGCGGCCGAGGGCGTCGAAACCGGCATCTCCGCCGCCGACCGCGCCCGCACCATCCAGGTGGCGGTGGCGCGCAACGCCAAGCCGTCCGACCTGGTGCAGCCCGGCCATATCTTCCCGGTGCGCGCGGTTCCCGGCGGGGTGTTGGTGCGCGCCGGTCACACCGAGGCCGGCTGCGATCTGACCCGCATGGCGGGTCTGACGCCCGCGGCGGTGATCTGCGAGATCCTCAAGCCCGACGGCACCATGGCGCGCCTGCCTGACCTGGTGGTCTTCGCGCGCGAGCATGGCCTGAAGATCGGCACCATCGCCTCGCTCATCCAGTACCGCAGCGAGCATGAATCCATCGTGCAGCGCGTGGGCGAGCGCGTCATGCACACGCCCTGGGGCCAGTTCCGCGCCGTGGCCTACCGCGACGACGCCTCCGGCTCGCCGCACCTGGCGCTGGTGCATGGCGCCATCGATCCCGAGCGTGAAACCCTGGTGCGCGTGCATGAACCGGCCACGCTGCTCGACGTGCTGGACGCGGGGCAGGGCGCGCACAGTTGGACGGTCGCCCGGGCGCTGGGCACCATCGCCGCTTCGCCGGCCGGCGTGATGGTGCTGATGAACTGCCAGGCTTCCACCGAGCCTCTTTTCAGCCAGATCAGCGGCTGGACCGATCCGGCCGCGGTGCCGCCGCCTTCGGACGGCGAGCGGTTCGGCCTGCGTACCTACGGCATCGGCGCGCAGATCCTGCGCGACCTGAACGTCGGACGCATGCGCCTCTTGGCGCGCGAACGTAAGATGCCCAGCATGGCGGGTTTCTCGCTCACCATTACGGGTTACGATTGCCCTCCCTGCGTCAACCCCTGAAACAAGGCCTAAAGCTATGAACCCCTACGTTCTCACACCGGATCTCAACGGCGAAGGCCTGCATATCGGCATCGTCCGCGCTCGCTTCAACGAAGAAATCGGCCAGGCCGAACTGGAAGCCTGTCTCCAAGAGCTGGCCAAGCTGGGCGTGGACGAGCGCGATGTCATGATCGCCAGCGTTCCCGGCGCACTCGAGCTGGGCGTGGCCCTCTCGCACATGGCCGAGACGTTCGAGTTCGACGCGCTGATCGCGCTGGGCGCGGTGATCCGCGGCGAAACCTACCATTTCGAGTTGGTCAGCAATGAAATGGCCACCGCCATCAACCGCATCTCGCTGGAAACCGGCATTCCCGTGGCCAACGGCGTGCTGACGGTCGATACCGACGAACAGGCCCAGGCGCGCGCCGCGGGCAAGGGCCGCGACTGCGCCCAAGTGGCCGTGGAAATGGCCAATCTGGTCGCCGCGCTCGAGCCCGAAGAAGACGAAGACGAGGACGAAGATTTTGACGACCAAGAAGACGAGCGCTGAGACGCCCGCCCCGGGGCGCGGCAACGCCCGCAGCGCGCGCCGCCGTGCGCGCGAGTTCGCGCTGCAGGGCGTATACGCCTGGCTGCTGCGTGGGGGCGCGGGCACGCAGGACGCTGGCGAGATCGATGCGCATCTGCGCGACGACGAGGATTTTTCCGAGGCCGACGCGCAGTGGTTCAAGACGTTGCTGCACGGCGTGTTGCAGGAGGCGCCCAGCCTGCGCGAGCGTTTCACGCCCTATGTCGACCGGCCTCTGGCCGAGCTTTCGCCGGTGGAGCACGGGATCCTGCTGATCGGCAGCTACGAGCTGGTCCATCACATCGAAGTGCCCTACAAGGTCGCCATCAACGAGGCCGTGGAACTGGCCAAGTCGTTCGGCGGCACCGACGGCTTCAAGTTCGTCAACGGCGTGCTGGACAAGCTGGCCGCCGATGTGCGTTGCGCGGAAGTGCAGGCGGCTCAGCGGCGTTGATGCCGTCGTGAATGTGCGGGTGTATTTTTGAGGGACTGCGACTCTGTCGCATCGCGCCGGCCCGGTGGCGCACGCCTGTCGCAGGCTGCCAGTCTGAGCAAAATCGGCGGGAGCTTTCCGGATGTGCTGTCTGAGCGAAGCGAGTTCGCTTCCAGCCCGCCGATTTTTCTCAGACGAAGGCCGAGGCTCCGTCCAGGGGCCGAGTCAGCCGACCAGGCCGTGCGCCACCGGGCCGGCGCGACGCGACAGACGGCGGCGACCGGCGCGGTATTCAGAACTCAACGCGTTTTGCTGCTCTAACTGCCATGGCATCCGAGTTCGACCTGATCGCGAAGCACTTTACCCGTCCAGCCGCGCCGGGCCAACTGGGCGTGGGTGATGACTGCGCGCTGTTCGTAGTTCCCTCGGGCCATCACGTCGCCACCAGCACCGACCTGCTGGTCGAGGGCCGGCATTTTTTTCCCGACGTCGATCCGCAAGCCCTGGGCCACAAGACCCTGGCCGTCAATCTTTCGGACCTGGCGGCCATGGGCGCGCAGCCCCTGGGGTGCCTGCTGGGCCTGGCTCTGCCGCGCGCTGACGATGCCTGGCTGGCTGCTTTTGCGCGCGGTTTCCATGAGCTGGCCGACGCGGCGGGCTGCCCCTTGATCGGCGGAGATACCACGCGCAGTCCCTCCCTGCTCGTGCTCAGCGTGACGGTGTTCGGCGTCCTGAAGCCCAGCGAGGCCTTGCGGCGCGATGCCGCCTGCGTGGGCGACGAGATCTGGGTGTCGGGAGAGATTGGCGCCGCGGACGTGGCCTATCGCCTGCTCGATGGCCAACTGCCTGCCGATGCGCAGCGCCTGTCCGCCGTGCGCCGCGCGCTCGAATGGCCCACGCCCAGGCTGGCGCTGGGGCGCGCCCTGGCCGGCCTGGCCCACGCCGCGATCGATATTTCCGACGGGCTGCTGCAGGATCTGGGTCATATTCTGGACCGCAGCAAGGTCGGCGCCGCGCTGCGCTACAGCGCCTTGCCCGCTTCGTCCGGGCTCGAAGGCCTGGACGAAGCGGTGCGCCGCCGCGCCCTGCTGGGTGGTGGCGATGTCTACGAACTGTGCTTTACCGCCGCCCCCGCCGATCACGCGCGGATACTGCAGGTTGCCGCAACAACGGGCGTGCGCGTGAGCTGCGTGGGCAGCATTACCGAGCGTGGCGGGTTGATCGTGCTTGACGATAGGGGGCGGCCTTTGCCAGACTTGCCCCAAGGGTTCGACCACTTTGCCTGAGGCGGCTCGTCACGCGAACCCTCGAGTCCAGTCCCTACGGCAGCCATTTTCCATTCCATGTCCGAACAACGCCCCGATCCCCTGACGCCCGTTCCGATCTCGCCCTCGATGCGCGACCGCGCCAGGGTCGCTTTTCCCACTTGGCGCTGGACCTGTGCGCGGCTCTACCGCCTGGTAGCCTTCGGCTTTTGCAGCGGTCTGCTGCGGCCCGGATCGGGCACCTGGGGCACTTTGCTGGCCTGGCCGCTGTGGCGGCTGTTCGCGCCGCACATCGTTTCCGACCGCGCTATGGGCGTGCTGCTGTTGCTGTTCTTCGCCTACGGCTGCTGGGCCTGTTCGCGGGCCGGCGACGAGCTGGACCAGCCCGACCATGTGGGCATGGTCTGGGACGAAATGGTGGCCTTCTGGATTGTGCTGTGGCTGGTGCCGCCCTCGCTGGGCGCGCAGGCCCTGGCTTTCGTGTTGTTTCGCCTCTTCGACACCGTCAAGCCGCCGCCCATTCGCTATTTCGACGCGCGCCTCAAAGGCGGCTTCGGCGTGATGTGGGACGACATCCTGGCCGCCGCCTACACCCTGCTGGTGATGGCGCTGGCCGTGCGCTTTGGAGTCATCGCATGAGTACCCCCGCATCGCTGATCCTGCCCACCCTACAAGGCCTGGCCGAACGGCTGGGCGCGGTCCTGCTGGAACAGGGCCGGATGATGGGCACAGCGGAATCCTGCACCGGCGGTCTGCTGGCGGGCGCCATCACGTCGGTGGCCGGGTCCAGCAGCTGGTTCGAGCGCGGATACGTCACCTACACCAACGAGGCCAAGACGCAGGAGCTGGACGTCTCCGAGGACGTGCTGTCGCACTATGGCGCGGTGAGTGAGCCGGTAGCGCTGGAAATGGCGGGCGGTGTACTGCTGGCCGTCGAGCGCGCTCAGGTCGCGGTCTCGACCACGGGCATTGCCGGTCCGGGCGGCGCCACGCTGGGCAAGCCGGTCGGCATGGTGTGTTTCGGCTTTGCGCTGCGCACCGGCGGGGGCATCGTCACCCGTGCCGCCACGCATATTTTCCCGGGCGACCGTACCCAGGTGCGCCACGGCGCGGTGGAGTTTGCGCTGCGTGGCGTGCTCGACATGCTGGGCGCGCCGACGCAGCGCAGCTGAGAGCGGATCGCGCGGGTTCGGTCAGCGCGCTGCGTTGATCGCCTCGCGCAGGTTCCTGGCGGCCGCGGCGGCCGCTACGCGCCAATCCTCGTCCTGGCTGGCGTAGATAATGCTGCGCGAGGAGTTGATCATCATGCCGGTGCCGGCGCTGTTGCGCCCCGATTGCACCGTGGCCTGCACGTCACCGCCCTGCGCGCCGATGCCCGGTACCAGCAGCGGCACCGCGTCGCCGACCCGCTCGCGCACCGCCGCCAACTCCTTGGGGAAGGTCGCGCCCACCACCAGGCCGCATTGCCCATTCTTGTTCCATGTGTCGGCCACCAGGCCGGCCACGTGCAGGTACAGTGGCTGGCCGTCGGCCATCTGCAGGAACTGCAGGTCGGAGCCGCCGGGATTGGATGTGCGGCACAGCACGATGATGCCGCGATCCTTCCAGGCCAGATAAGGTTCGACCGAATCCAGGCCCATATACGGGTTGACCGTCACCGCGTCGGCCTGATAGCGCTCGTAGGCTTCGCGCGCGTAGTTCTCGGCCGTGGAGCCGATGTCGCCGCGCTTGGCGTCGAGCACCAGCGGCAGGTCGGGATGGGCACCCCGGATGTGGCGGCACAGCGCTTCGAGCTGATCTTCGGCGCGGTGCGCGGCGAAGTAGGCGATCTGCGGCTTGAAGCTGCTGGCATAAGGCGCCGTGGCGTCGACGATGCCGCGGCAGAATTCGAAAATGGCATCGGGCCGGCCCCGCAGCTCGGCGGGAAAGCGCTGCGGATCGGGGTCCAGGCCCACCTGCAGCAGCGAGCCGCTGGCGGCCCAGGCGTTTTGGAGTTTTTTCAGGAACGTCATCGGGGAAAGGCTTAGCGTGAACAGGCCTTAATGCAGCTTGACGCGGGGCTGCGTGCGCCGCATCAGCAAGCGCGCCAGTGCCAGCGCGGCCGTGCGCCAGAATCCGAGCACCGCGCGGTGGTGCATCAGGTGCAGGCTCATGTACATCCAGCGCGCCAGTGTACCGCTTACGAAAAGCCCTCGCCCGCTGAGCTTGCCCATCAGGCTGCCCACGCCGGCTTCGCGGCCCAGCGACACCAGGGAGCCGTTGTCGCGGTAGGCATAGGGCTGGTCCTTCTCATCCAGGCCCTGCACGCGGGCCAGGATCCTGCCGGCCAGGTAGTCGGCCTGCTGGTGCGCGGCCTGCGCCCGGGCCGGCACGTTCCTGCCTTGCGTCCAGGGCGCCGCGCAGCAGTCGCCCAGCGCCAGGATATGCGGATCGGGGCTTTCCAGCCGGT
Organism: Bordetella sp. FB-8; assembly: GCF_000382185.1. Taxonomy (NCBI): domain Bacteria; kingdom Pseudomonadati; phylum Pseudomonadota; class Betaproteobacteria; order Burkholderiales; family Alcaligenaceae; genus Bordetella; species Bordetella sp. FB-8. The sequence goes on from NZ_KB907784.1 coordinate 1,991,841, forward strand.
CGTTGACCTCGATCTGGCCAAGGCGGTTCAGTGGCAGGCCCAGGCTGGCCAGCACCGGCGGCCCCTGGATGCCCGCGGCCCACACGCACAGATCGGCGGGAAAGCTCCGGCCGTCGGCGGTGCGCACTTGGTCGGGTGTTATTTGCGCGACCCGGCACTGAGTCTCGACCTGGATGCCCAGCGAGGCCAGCCGGGCGTGGGCTGCACGCGAAATCTTTTCCGACAAAGGCGACAGGATGCGTGGGGCGCCTTCGACCAGGGTGATCGCCAGGTCCCTCTCGGGCTCGAAGTTTCTCAGCCCATAGGCGCTGATTACATGGCTGGCCTCGCGCAGTTCCACGGCCAGCTCCACCCCCGTGGCGCCTCCGCCCACGATGACCAGACGCAGGCGGGCCTGCGGATCGTGTTCCCTGGCTTGGTTGACCAGCGCCATGTTCTTGAGCATGTTCAGGCGGAAGGCCTCGGCCGCGTCGGTGGAATCGAGTGTGACGGCGTATTGCTCGGCGCCTGGGGTATTGAAGAAATTGGAGATGCTGCCCAGGGCCAGCACCAGGGTGTCATAGTGCAGTTCGCGTTCGGGCAGCACGGTCTGGCCGGCGGCATCCAAGACCTTGCCCACGCGGATCGCGCGCCGTTCGCGGTCCACGGCCAGCAGTTCGCCCCGGGCGAAGGTAAATCCGCGCATGTGCGCCAGCATCAGGTACGAGAGGCCTTCCTGGTGTATGTCCAGGGTGCCGGCGGCCACCTCGTGCAGCGACGGCTTCCAGATGTGGAAAGGGCGGCTGTCGACCAGCGTGACCTTGTCCTGGCCCAGCACATGGCCGAGCTGCGCGGCCAGCTCCAGTCCGCCCGCGCCGCCGCCCACGATCACGATGCGGGGCGTGGCCGATGAGATGGGGGAATCCATGTTCTCTCCTCAATGCATTCGGCGCGCGGCGCATGCACGCGCGGGGACGGAAGGGTCAGGGCTGCATGGTTGCCTGCGGGCCGTATTGCTCGCGGAAGGGCCGGCTGAAGCGCAAGGCGAATTGGCGCGTGAACACCGCACCGAAGAAGAAGATCTGCGCCGAGTAGTAGATCCACAGCATCAGCGCGATCAGCGAGCCCGCCGCGCCGTAGGCCGACACGGTGCCGCCCTGGCTCAGGTAGAAGCCGATGCCCCACTTGCCCACCAGAAAGAGCGCGGCCGTGACGATGGCGCCGGGAATCACGTCCACCCAGGCAATCTGCAGGCTGGGCAGCAACTTGAACACCACGGCAAAGAGGGCCGTGACCAGGCCGAACGAGAAAATGTTCGACACCCATCTGGCCATCATCACCAGGGTTTCCTGACTCCACATATTGCCGTAATAGCGCTGCGCCGCGCCCAGCGCCCCGTTCAGCGCCAGCGACAGCAGCAGAAATATCGCCAGCACCAGCACCAGGCCGAACGAGGCCATCCGGCTTTGCACCATGCCGCGCAGCGCGTTCTTGGCCTTGTACTTCACTTCCCACAGCTCATCCAGGCTGGCCTTGAGTTCCGTGAAGGCGGTTGTGGCGGAAAACAGCAGCACGCAGATCGACAGCAGGGCGGCGATCCAGCCGTTGTTGGATTCGTGTGCGCTGGCCAGCACGGTCTGGATGATGTCCGCGCCGCGCTGGCCCATGAGGCCGCGCACCTGCTCGAACAGCTCGGAGCGCACCGCCGCTTCGCCGAAAAAAAAGCCGGCCACGGCGATGACCAGAATCAGCATGGGGGCCAGCGAGAAGACCATGTACAGCGCCAGCGCAGCGCCCTTGCTGGCGGCGCGGTGGCGTACCCATTCGCGCGCGCAGTCGGCCATCATTGCCCCGAGCTCGGAGAGACGGGGTAGGCGAAAGTGCGACATGGCGGACATGGGTCGGTCTCTCGTTGGAATCAAGCTAAGTCTGTGTGGTATCGCGGTGCCTGGTCAGCGCCTCGGACAGGCCGAGTGAGGGATAGACTTGATTGACCGCAGCCAGGTCTGCATGTATCTCGGCGATCAGCCAGTCGCGCAGGTCCGCGACTATCGGGCGCAGCGGCCGATCGTGCCCCCACGAAAGGCAGCATACCCGGTTCGTTACGGTCAGCTCGTCTTCGACAGGAACCAGCGTCTTCTGCGTGAGCGAAGGCGCCACAATATTGAGCCAGCCAAGCGCGATTCCCTGGCCGAGCAGCGCGGCCTGAACGACGATCGCATAGTCGTTGAACCCCAAAACGCCGGCCACATGACGTTTACCGTTCGAGAACGAAGAATAACGCGTGTGCCAGCCGCGTTCTTCGTTGTCCATCACGATCACCGTGTCACCGTGCGCCCGCCACTCGTCCGTAAGTGCGAGTTCCCGATAGCGCGGATTGCAGACGGGAAGCATGATCTCGGGCATGACGGGTACGCAGTCGTCGTGCGCCTCGCCATTGCGCAGAAAACGCATTCCGAGATCGACGTTGTCCAGAGGGCCGCCGATTCGGCCGGAGATCAACTGAAAGCGCAAGTCGACCGAGGGGAACGCCTTATGCAATCTATGCATCCGCGGCATCAGCCAATGCGTAGTGAAAGCAGTCGACACGGACAACGTGATGGGTTCGACTCCCGTTTTGCGGGCCTCGATCTCATGGATCGCATCCTGGATTCCGTTGAGCCCCTCTGAAATCTTCCGGTACAGGATCCGGCCCTCGTCAGTTAGCTCGATGCCGCCGTGCACGCGTTCGAACAACTGCACGCCAATGTGATCTTCCATGCGCGCGAGCATCCTGCTCACGGCCGGCTGGCTGACATATAGCTCTTGTGCGGCGCGGGTGAAATTGCCACAGCGTGCTGCTGCCTCGAAGACAAACAGCGCATTCGCGCTCGGGAGTTTGCGGCGGAGATTGGGCATGACTTTATGTTATGCCCAATCCAATAATTTGGGAATTGCTGCCCAGCTATCCGAGGCTTATATTTTTTCCGATGAAAGTCAGGCCTGCAGGAGAGAGCGGCAGCGATGAGCGAAAAAACGAAAGCGGGTATCTCGATTCGATCGGTGGCCAAACGCTATGGCAGTATCACCGCGCTCGACGATGTTTCGCTCGACGTCGCGCAGGGCGAGTTCGTATCGCTGCTCGGTCCGTCCGGCTCAGGCAAGACGACTTTGCTCGGGATACTTGGCGGCTTTGTGCAGCCTTCCAGCGGCAGCGTCTGGATAGGCAATCGAGATATTACATTTGCACCGCCGCATAAACGCGACATCGGCATCGTATTTCAGAACTACGCCTTGTTTCCGCACATGACGGTTGGCGAGAACGTGGCCTTTCCCCTGCGCGCCAGGCGCATGCCCAAGGCAAGCTGGTCGGCCAGGGTGGCCCAGGCGCTAGCCATGGTCGAGCTGCGCGGTTACGAGGACCGCCGTATCGACGAGCTCTCCGGTGGCCAGCGCCAGCGGGTGGCGCTGGCGCGCGCCATGGTGTTCGAGCCGCAATTGATTCTGATGGACGAGCCACTGTCGGCCCTGGACAAGCAGTTGCGCGAGACGATGCAGATAGAGCTGCGACGGCTGCATCGGCGGCTCGGCGCCACCATCATCTATGTGACTCACGATCAGCGCGAAGCGCTGACCATGAGCGACCGCGTTGCCGTATTGCGAGACGGCAAGCTGATTCAGATCGATACGCCGGAGCGACTGTATGGCCGGCCGTGCAATGCCTTTGTCGCGAATTTTATAGGTGAGGCCACGCTGCTTCCGGTTACGCGCGCCGATGACAACGCGGTACGCCTGGGCGAGGCGGTGCTGCGCACCAGCGAGCCGGTGCCGCGAGCGGACAAGTTGCTGCTGGCAGTGCAGACCGAGAAGCTCGTGATCGAAACCCCTGACACGCCGCCGGATGCGAATCGCCTATCGATGCGCGTCACGGAAGTGCTGTATCAGGGCGAGAGCCTGCGCGTATTCGCAACACTGGAGGACGGCACCCCTCTTAGTCTGCGTCAACCCGGAAATTACGCGGCGCGTCAGCGAATTCCGCAGCCTGGCGCCTTGATCGACGTGGCCCTGAGTCCGCGCGACACCATTATTGTGCCGGCCTGAGCGTCATTCCGATGCCGAATGATTCCGAATCTTCAACCGATTTCTCCTGCAACTCAATCAAGGATGAGTAAAGCCATGAAGCTGACTGATTTCAAAGTGCTGACCTTCGATGTCGTCGGCACGTTGATCGACTTTGAACGTGGCGTGCTCGCATCGGTGCGCCGCCTTGGCGGGCCAGCGGCCAAAGACCTGACCGATGATCAGATCTTTCAGCCATATATGCGCGGCCGAGAAAAATTCTATGGGCGCTCGAGCCATGCGATGGCCCACGTTTACCAGTTTCTTGCCAAGGAACTGGGCCTGCCGGACGATGACCGGTCGGCCACGCTATTCCAGCGCGACGTGCTCGATTGGCCGGCGTTCGAGGATTCCGCCGCAGCCTTGAAGCGTCTGCGCAAGCATTTCCGTCTGGTCGCGATGACGAATGCGGACCGCGTCGCCTTGTCCGCTTATGCACACACGCTAGGCGACCCGTTTGACGATACCGTCTGCTGCGACGATACGGGCGTGGCCAAACCGGACCCGCAGTTCTTTGCCTACAACCGAGGCCGCCAGGCCGCCCACGGCTACAAGTTCGGCGACATCCTGCACACTGCACAGAGCCAATATCACGACATCGGAGTCGCGACCATGCTGGGCTATGCAACCAGCTGGATCGAGCGCCGCCGAGGCAAGAATGGCTTTGGGGCGACGCCGGAGCCGCAGGCCGTCACTGAGCCGACTTTCTGTTTTCCGACTCTCGGTGCCATGGCCGATGCGGTGGATATTGAGCTGGCGGCGAGCTAACAATGCCCTTTTCGCCCGCCATTGCGTCGCCACAGCCTGAGTCGCTGTGGCGTCATCTGGCCGCGCAGACCGGATCCCTGAGTACGTCGCCGGGGGCAGGTCAGCTCGAGTCCGACCTGCAGGTCGATGTGGCGATAGTCGGAGCGGGATACTCGGGATTGTGCGCGGCACACGCACTGCTGCGGCGCGGTGTTTCATGCGCAGTGTTTGACGCCAATTCGGTAGGATGGGGGGCGAGCGGGCGCAATGGCGGCGTCATATCGTCGAAGTTCCGGCCATCGTTTTCGGCAATGGCGAAAGCACACGGACTTGACATCGCAAAGCGCATGCATCGCCTTGCGCACGATAGCGTACGAACAGTAGAGGAACTGATCGACGAATACGCGATTGAAAGCGCTCAGTTCGAGCGGACAGGAAATCTGCGTTGCGCGCATACCGAGCGTGCGCTCGCAGCGATCATCGCCGAGGCGCAATGGGCGAAGTCGGCGTTGGGCGATCGGTCGATGACCGTACTGTCGCGGTCCGAGGTGGCGGCGGAGACGGGATCGGCTGGTTTCGTCGGCGGTGTTCTCAACTCCGATGCGGGAACCGTTTTCCCGCTCGAATATGTGCTTGGGATCGCCCGCGGCATCGCCGCGAAAGGCGTTCCCATCTATACGCTGACCCCTGTGACCGCGATTGAGCGCCTGCCCGGCGCGGCGGGCGTCACGCTACGAACACCGGCTGCCAAGGTGAGGGCCAGGCAGGTTATCGTCGCGACAAATGCATATTCGAGTCTTACGCCTGCAACACGGGAGATCCAGCGCGAACTGGTGCCGTTTCGCAGCGCGATGATCGCAACCGAGCGGCTTCCGATTGATCTGGACAGCAGATTGATGGCAAAGCGGCGCAGCTATACCGAGACGCGCCGGATGATGAAGTGGTTTCGGCGCGCTGATGGTCGCATGTTGTTTGGCGGCCGCGATGCGTTCGGCAAGGAAGGGCAAAGCAGCGGCTTCGACGCACTGCAACGCGCGATGGTCGAATTGTTCCCTGAACTTGCCGATGTAGGAATCGAATACCGCTGGTCGGGCTATGTCGGTATGACATTCAACGCCTTGCCGCACGTCGGACGAGCGGACGACGCGACCGTATTTTGTCTGGGCTACAACGGCGCCGGGGTGGCTATGGCTAGTCTCATCGGCCAGCATGCAGCGGCAATCGCGTTGGGCGACGCACCCGATCTCGCGTTGCTTGCACAGGATGGGTACCGGCCTGTTCCCTGCCATGTTCTGCGTGCGCCGGGCGCCAGACTTGTCGCTGCGTGGTACCAATTTCTCGATGCCATGGGGAAATGACGGGTTTCCAGGAGAACATCATGCAAGATATGTTGATCAACGCGGAAAATAGCCATCGGCGGCGCGAGGATCGCACGATGCTGCTATTGATGATGCCCGCGCTTGCGCTGGTCGTGATCTTGCTTGTCGCGCCTCTGGCCTGGCTTTCCTGGGAGTCTATCCGCGAAAGCAGCGGCTTCACGCTGCAAAATTACCGACGTATCTTCAGTGGCGCGTACCTCGATACGTTCTTGTCGACGTTCCGGATCAGCTTCATTGTCACGGGCATCACGCTGCTGCTTGGCTACCCTGTAGCCTACCTGGCCGCCTCGATACGTCCGCGGCTTGCAACGCTGGTTCTGGGCCTGGTGATGCTGCCGTTCTGGACCAGTGTCCTGGTTCGCACCTATGCCTGGCTCGTGCTTTTGCAGCGTACTGGTGTCGTGAACAAGACCTTGCTCTCGCTTGGGTGGATAGACAGGCCCTTGGCGTTGGCGAACAATCAGCTCGGCACCATCATCGCAATGATCCATATATTGCTGCCCTTCATGGTGCTGCCTCTGTACTCGGCCATGCAGAAAATTCCCGTGAATTTATCGCAGGCTGCGGCCAGTCTCGGCGCTTCGCCGCTCCATGCTTTCCGGCGCGTATTTGTGCCGTTGTCGATGGGGGGCATAGTGGCCGGAAGCACGCTCGTATTCGTGCTTTGCCTGGGTTTCTACATCACACCGGAACTCATGGGGGGGGGCAGGTCGATCATGGTGTCCATGGTCGTCAGCCAGAACGTCGAAATTTACAACAGCTGGGGCGCAGCCAGTTCGGTCAGCGTCGTGCTGCTGGTTTGCGTCTTCGCAATATTTTATGCGGCCAGCCGCGTGATTCCGCTGGACAAGACACTGGGGGCGAAATGAAACCCAACCCGCTCGCGCGCGCCATCCTGATCGCAGCGGTCGTGCTGATTCTCGCATTCCTGCTGCTTCCGGTACTGATCGTCGTGCCGCTTTCATTTTCCGATACGAGGTTCATGACATTTCCGCCGCCTGCGCTATCCCTGCGCTGGTATGAGGCGTTTTTTGGCAATCCGGAATGGCTGGCTGCTCTGCGCACCACGATGATCGCCTCTTTCAGCTCGGTCATCATCGCAACACCCTGCGGCATTGCGGCCGCATATGCCATCGAGCACGGTTCACATCCGCTGATCCGGCAGCTGAAGACGGTATTGATGCTGCCGCTGATGGTCCCCATCATCATTGTCGCCGTCGGGGTGTTCTTCGTGTATTCGCAGTTCGGCTACGTAAATACCCTCAGCGGGTTGATCGTTGCGGACGCCATGCTCGGACTGCCGTATGTGCTGATCTCTGTGGGGGCCAGCCTGCGATCGTTCGATCACGCGCAGGAAATGGCCGCGCGAAGCTTGGGGATGAACCGGTTCCGCAGCTTCATGGCAGTCACTTTGCCGCAGATCCGGTCGAGTGTGGTGTCCGGAGCGGTATTCATATTCATCCAGTCTCTTGATGAAACCGTGGTCGCGCTTTTCGTGTCCGGCGGCGACAACCAGACTTTGACGCGCAGGATGTTCATCTCGCTGCGCGACGAGATCGACCCGACAATCGCCGCGATCAGCACGATGCTCACTACCCTGACTCTCATGTTGGTTCTGCTCGTCGTAATCAGTCGCCGGGACAATGCAGCAAAGGCTGCACGTGGCTGAGACCCATACCAAGAAAACTATCTTGCAAGTATGCCCAACCATGAATAACGCACTGAAGTTCTATATCGATGGCGCTTGGGTGGAACCGCTGGGTGACAAGCGAATTCCGGTAATTGATCCTTGCAATGAACAGCCTTTTAGCGAGATAGCGGCTGGTGATGTACACGACGTAGACCGCGCAGTCGCGGCGGCCAGGCGCGCCTTTGCCTCGTTCTCGCAGACGACGCCTGCGGAGCGTATCGGGCTTTTACGCCGAATACTCGAAATCTATATAGAACGCTACGACGAGATAGCCGAGACGATCTCGCGGGAGATCGGCGCGCCGAGGTCGCTGGCCTACGACTGGCAGGCTGCGTTGGGCCGCCGCCATCTCGAGGAGCTATTGATAACCTGCGATTCCTTCGCATGGCAGCGCAACAAGGGGACTACACTCATCCGGCATGAGCCGATCGGCGTCGTGGCGTTGATCACGCCCTGGAACTGGCCCATGAACCAGATCGTATGCAAGGTTGCCCCTGCTCTGGTCGCCGGTTGTTCGATGGTGTTGAAACCGAGTGAAGTTTCACCGTTGAATGCAGTGCTGTTTACCGAAGTGCTCGACGCGGCGGGAGTGCCGAATGGCGTATTCAATCTCGTCCAGGGCGACGGCGCGACAGTCGGCGCTGCGCTGTGCGCGCATCCCGATGTCGATATGGTGTCGTTTACGGGATCGACTCGCGCAGGAGTGCAGATAGCCAAGCTCGCCGCACCGACCGTCAAGCGCGTGCATCAGGAGTTGGGCGGGAAATCTGCCAATCTGCTTCTGGATGATGCCGATTTCGAACTGGCAGTAACTCGAGGCGTAAACAGCTGTTTCAGCAACAGCGGCCAGTCGTGCAATGCGCCTACGCGCATGCTTGTAGCTGCCTTTCGCCACGCCGAAGCCGTCGACATTGCAAGGCGCGCAGCGCTCGCGCACAAGGTCGGTCCGGCCAACGCGCCGGACACGACATTGGGGCCGGTCGTCAGCGCCGTCCAGTTCGATCGAATACAGAAACTGATCGCTCGTGGAATCGAGGAAGGCGCAACACTCGTCATCGGTGGCCTCGGCCGGCCCCAAGGTTTCGAGTCGGGTTATTTCGTCAAGCCGACGGTATTCGCAGACGTGCGCCCCGAAATGACAATTGCCCGCGAGGAGATATTTGGCCCTGTGCTGGCGATCATTCCATATCGAGACGAGAAAGACGCCATCAGCATCGCCAACGACAGCCCCTATGGACTGGCAGCGTATGTGCAATCGGCTGATCTCGAACGCGCGCGCCGTGTCGGGTTCCAGCTGCGTGCCGGCAGCGTCCATCTGAACTACCCGGCCTGGGATCCGGGCGCGCCATTTGGCGGATACAAGCAATCAGGCAATGGGCGCGAATACGCCGAATGGGGTCTGGAGTCTTTCCTCGAGGTGAAGGGAATCGTCGGATATGGCGTGTAGCCGTATTTTAAAAATAGATAGCGCGCGTCGTATGGCATCTGCGAGCCAGGCAGGCTGCTAAGCAGCCTGTTTGCGCAAGCTGTCCGCGATGCGTTCCGCGATCATGATCGTCGGGATATTCGTGTTTGCGCATGGAATGGACGGCATCAGCGATGCATCGCAGATGCTCAGTCCTTCCACCCCATGTACGGAGCCGTCCGGCCCGGTAACGGCCTGCGGATCATCGATCGATCCCATGCGGCAGGTCCCGCAGGGATGCCATGTCCCGCCGACCGATTCCTTGACGAATTCAGTCAGCATCCGGTCATCGGCAAGCAGAGCGTCGAGTGTCGTATTTTTCGTGATCACTCTATGGATCAGAGGCGAACGAAGCGGTCCGGGGATATCGAGCAGAAAGCTCAGTGTGCCGCGCTGCATTGCGTTCCACGTACTGGGTCTGTTGATCGATGCAACGCGCGGCGAATAGCTCGATGGAAATATCGGCCCGAGCTCCTTGGCGAGTATCGGGTCGGCGAACGTTTGCGCGCCTGTTCGAACCGCATCCTTCAGCCGACCGAGGTCGCGTGAATCGGAGAGCATGGAGAATTCGACGACCGGCTCGGCGTCGGCGAGCGCGGAAGCAAGCGTCACGCGACCGCGCGAATACGATTTGTTGACCCAGAAAAAAATGGTGCCCAGGCGATAGCCGATCGAATGCCAGCCGGAGCGCGATAGAATCGCGCCGTGCATGTCTCCGGCCGGTGTACCGGGCCGGCCGGACGAGTAGCGGATAATCGCCTGCTCGTGATGTTCGCCAGACACCGGCGCGCGAAGGTGGGGCGGAAGAAAGGCGGATACTGCAATCGACGGATGTTCCATCAGATTGCCGCCGACGCCGCTACGCGCGGCGACGATCGGGATACCGAGTTTCATCAGCGAGTCCGGTGGTCCTACGCCGCTGCGCATCAGCAATGCCGGGCTGTGGATTGCACCAGCACAGACGATGATATGCCGCGCCTTCAGCGTCTCGGATGAGCCATCCGCGCGTTTGACATCTGCGCCAACTGCGCGGTGGCCATTGAATAGAATCCGCTCGACTTGGGCATCCGTTACGATGGCCAGATTGGGGCGGGCGCGAGCCGAGTCGTCCAGGTAGCAGACCGATGTCGGAATCCGTTCGCCATTCTGGCTGACCGCGATTGATCCGATAAAGACGCCGTCCTCCCATGGCCCGTTCTGATCTGCGCGCAGCGGATGGCCGTGGCGGCCGAAGGCGTCGATCACGCCGCGCACAAAGGGAGACAGCTGTTCGGCGCGTGCGCGCTGAATGCGTATCGGACCGCTAGTGCCATGCAACGGTCCGGAAAAATCGCAATCGTGTTCCAGTTTCAGAAAATAGGGCAGGCAGCTTGCCCAGGTCCAGCCGGTGGCGCCGAGTGCGTCCCATTCGTCGTAGTCGGCGGGCGAGCCGCGGTTGGCCATCAATGCGTTGATGGCCGACCCGCCGCCCAGAAGGCGTGCCTGCTCGTAGCGGCGGTCCGCAGCCCAGGCGCCCATTTGTGCTCGCAGTGCGCCCCAGAGATTGCGCGGGTCCAGATAGGCGCGGCCCGGATAGCGACTCCGTATTTCGTCGGGCAGGGTGGCTTGCGTCAGATCGCGTCCGGCTTCCACCAGGCATACGCGCTTGTTCGCATCCTCCGATAACCTGGCGGCCAGCACGCAACCGGCCGAGCCGCCGCCAATTATCAGAAAATCGAACATGCGACTATTGCTGCATGAACTTGAGCCAACGCGCTTTTGCCGCAATGCCATCCTTGGACGCCCACCATTGCTCGGACAACAATGCCTGCTTGGCCGCGTTAGCCGGCGAACTTGGCAGCTCTGCCGCACGTTGCGTCGAGATCTTGCCGGTACTGTACGCGGCCGGGTTGCCGGGGCCGTAGTCAATGTATTTCGGAAAATTCGCCTGAAGATCCGGGGAAACCGCGGTATCGACAAAGCGCACCGCATTGGCGAGATTCGGCGCGTTTTTCAAGATGCAAAGCTGCGTGTTCTGCAAGATGCCGTCGTTGTACGTGAAGGCAATGTCGGGATTGTCTTTCATGACCGCGCTGGCTCGGCCGTTCCAGATCATTTCCATGTCGACTTCGCCGTCGTGCAGCAATTGGGCTGACTGGCCGCCGGAGGTCCACCAGACCGCAATATGCGGTTTGATTTGCGCCAGTTTTTTGAATGCGCGATTCACGTCGAGCGGATAGAGCTTGTCGCGCGGGACGCCGTCGGCCAGCAGGGCAGCCTCCAATACCGTCGTAGGATCGTTGCGCAGCGCGCGCGTGCCGGGGAAATCCTTGACGTCCCAGAAGTCCGCCCAGCTGTGCGGAATTTTCTTGAGCGTCTTTTTGTTATAGGCGATTACGGTCGAGTAGAACTCGTAGGGAACGGAATAGGGCGTGCGGTACTTCGCAGGTATGGCAGCCGAATTCGGCATTTTCGAGAAATCCAGCTTCTCGATCAGCCCGTCCCGGCCTCCACGCAGACAGTTGGACATGGGTGTGTCGACGACATCCCAGATGGGTTTGCCTGTCGTCCCCTGGGCCTTTATTTGCGGCCAGGCGTCGGGAATGCTGTCCTGCACGATGGTGATGCCCAGCAGCTTTGCCGCGGGATCCAGAATCGCCTTGGTCTGGGCTTCCTGATATACGCCGCCTTGCGACACGAAGGTAATCTTGCCGCTGGCGTACACGGCAGGCGCGGCACATATGCATCCAACTGCGACCGATGCGATTGTCATGGCCTTCAAGGGGAAATTCTGCAATTTGCTCACGATCGCTCCTTGATTCTGTTGAAGGGGGGATTTGTCTTCAGTACGCCTTGCCCCTTATGGACACCATCCGCTCACAGTGTTCTGGTTTGACAGGCTGGATCGACTATATGTGAACCTATTTCGTGGTGACAACGCCGAAATTGTTGGAGCCGGCATTACATGAAGTCATGTTGTCGGCATGCATTTCCATCGGTGCGACTGGTATCGGCTTTCCAAAATGACTAACGCCTCAAAAGCTGGATGCTCCAACTTTTGAGGCGTAGAAGAAAAACCTCGAAGGGGGCAGGCTGGACGCCTGCCCTGGCAGCGCGGACGGACTTGCTTAGAAGTCCATGCCGCCCATGCCACCCATGCCGCCGCCGGGCATGGCGGGAGCAGCGGGCTTGTCTTCGACCAGCTCGACCACGGCAGCTTCGGCCGTCAGCAGCAGGCTGGCGACGGAAGCGGCGTTCTGCAGAGCGGTGCGGGTGACCTTGGTCGGGTCCAGCACGCCTTGCTCGACCAGGTCGACGTACTGACCGGTCGCGGCGTTGTAGCCGTAGTTGCCCTTGCCGTTGAGCACGTTGTTCACCACCACGCTGGCTTCTTCGCCGGCGTTGGTGACGATGGTGCGCAGGGGTTCTTCAACCGCGCGCAGGATCAGCTTGATGCCGGCGTTCTGGTCGGGGGTGTCGCCTTGCAGGCCGGTGATGGCTTGCTTGGCGCGCAGCAGGGCCACGCCGCCGCCAGCCACAACGCCTTCTTCCACCGCGGCACGCGTGGCGTGCAGGGCGTCTTCGACGCGGGCCTTCTTTTCCTTCATTTCGACTTCGGTGGCAGCACCGACGCGGATCACGGCAACGCCACCGGCCAGCTTGGCCACGCGTTCTTGCAGCTTCTCGCGGTCGTAGTCGGAGGTGGCTTCCTCGATCTGCACGCGAACTTGCTTGACGCGCGCTTCGATGTTCTTGCTGTCGCCGGCGCCGTCGATGATCGTGGTGTTTTCCTTGGCCACTTCGATGGTCTTGGCCTGGCCCAGTTCAGCCAGGGTCGCCTTCTCGAGCGACAGGCCGGTCTCTTCCGAGATCACGGTGCCGCCGGTCAGGATGGCGATGTCTTCCAGCATGGCCTTGCGGCGGTCGCCGAAACCCGGCGCCTTGACGGCGGTGGTCTTGAGGATGCCGCGGATGTTGTTCACCACCAGGGTCGCCAGGGCTTCGCCCTCGACGTCTTCGGCGATGATCAGCAGCGGGCGGCTCGACTTGGCCACTTGTTCCAGCACGGGCAGCAGATCGCGGATGTTGCTGATCTTCTTGTCGTAGATCAGGACATAGGGGCTGTCCAGCGTGGCGACTTGCTTGTCGGGGTTGTTGATGAAGTAGGGCGACAGGTAGCCGCGGTCGAATTGCATGCCTTCGACGACGTCCAGCTCGTTTTCCAGCGACTTGCCGTCTTCGACGGTGATGACGCCTTCCTTGCCGACCTTGTCCATCGCGTCGGCGATGATCTGGCCGATCGAGGCATCGCTATTGGCCGAAATCGAGCCGACCTGGGCGATTTCCTTGCTGGTGGTGACCGGCTTCGAAATCTTCTGCAGTTCAACCACGGCGGCGGCGACAGCCTTGTCGATACCGCGCTTCAGATCGATGGGGTTGAAACCGGCGGCGACGTACTTCAGGCCTTCCTGAACGATGGCCTGGGCCAGCACGGTGGCGGTGGTCGTACCGTCACCGGCGTTGTCGGAGGTCTTGGAGGCGACGTCCTTGACCAGTTGGGCGCCGATGTTCTCGAACTTGTCCTTCAGTTCGATTTCCTTGGCAACGGACACGCCGTCCTTGGTCACGGTCGGGGCGCCGAACGAGCGTTCGAGCACGACGTTGCGGCCCTTGGGACCCAGGGTGGTCTTGACGGCGTTGGCGAGGATATTCACGCCACGGACGATGCGCACGCGTGCGTCATCGCCGAACAGAATTTGTTTGGCAGCCATTTCTCAGCTTCCTTATTTGAATTCGGGTTAAAGCGAAATTACAGGATCACGGCGAGGACTTCGTCCTCGCGGATGACGAGCACTTCGTCGCCATCGACCTTCACGCTCTGGCCGGCGTACTTGCCGAACAGCACCTTGTCGCCGACCTTCAGGTCGACCGGCAGGACCTTGCCGTCTTCGGTTTTCTTGCCGGGGCCGACGGCCAGGACTTCACCTTGATCGGGTTTTTCAGCGGCGCTGTCGGGGATGACGATGCCTGAGGCAGTCTTGCGCTCGTTGTCCAGGCGTTTCACGATCACGCGATCGTGCAGGGGACGCAGGGCCATTTGGAACTCCTAATTCTGTAAAAGAAAAGCCAATGGGATTGGTGCGGGTGACACGGGAGGCAGACTTCCTGGAGCCAGAAGGCGACGGGAGGTGTTAGCACTCACCGATGACGAGTGCTAATTATAGGGGCAGGACGGGAAGGTTCAAGAGGGGGGCAGAATTCTTACGGTCGAATCTTTTGTCGAATTTCACTCAAGTTGGAATTTATTTCATTGAAAATAGAACTGTCCCCAAGTGCTAGATCCTTATTTCATGCGGTTTCCCGGCCGATTTTAAGAGATGAAATATCTTCCTTGAATCGGCCTTTTCGACCCAAAAATTAGTCACTCCGAAGGGCATTTAGTCTAGAAAAAATGTAACAAAATAAATCCGAGAATTGAATTTCGACTTAGATGAGAGCTTCAAGAGGCGTTGCCGCTTGGGTGCCTCGGCCTCCGGATCCCATCCTCATCATCACAAAGACCCGTTCGACCGTCTGCTGGTTGTACAAGCGCTGACCGAACCCCTGAGGCGTGCTTACGCACGACCCGCTTGTGGCTTTGTACAGTGACACGATCCTGCAGGCCTAGATTTGGATGGCGCCCGTACCGACCGCGGCTAGCAACACCACCCAGGAAATAACCCAGGTGTAAAAAAATGCGTGGCGCAGGTGTTGTCCGAAGTCAACCTCGGCAAGCCCCGCGGCAAGATACGCGCTGCCGACCATCGGGCTGATGGCGAAGCCAACGTTTTCGCCAATCATCATGGCGTGTGCCACGGATTCCGGTGAAATACCGTACGGCGTCACCATTTTCACGGCGATGGGGAGGATCCCGAAGTAGTAAGCATCCGAGCCGATTCCCATACCGATCGGTGCGGCGAAGACACCCAGGACCAGGTGGACATAGGGCCCCAAGGCGGCGGGCATGACCGACACGAGAGCATTGGCCAATTGATCCAGCATGCCGCTGTGCGTCAGCACCCCGAGAAATATCCCGGCGGAAAACAATACCGCCGCCAGCAACAAAGCCTCTGAAGCATGGCGTTTGATCATATCCATTTGATCTTTCGCCCCGCCATAATTGACTAGCAATGCAAGGGCCAGCCCCACCATAAAAACCAATACACCAGGTAGGCGCGGGAACGCGACGAGGCAGAAGATGACTGCAGCCGTCAGGCTTAGATTAAAGATGTACCGCAACTTCGGCACCGTCAAGCTCGACTTGAGTCCGGATTGCGCATCGGCGGCATCGATGGGCTCGGTGGGGCGGACCTTCCTTCCTAGCCACCATGCAAGGGTCATGGTGGCCACAAGACCGATCAGTTGCGGAATCAACAATGGACGCCATAGATATACGGGATCGGTCTTGAGGACGCTGGCGGCGCGTAGCGTCGCGGGCGTCCATGGCAGCATATTCATAATGCCCGCGGTCATTCCTGCAATCATCGGCAAGTGCAGGGTATTGATTTTCAATCGACGATAGATGGGCAGGAAAGCAGTAATGGTAACGACGTAAGTCGTGGCGCCCGCGCCATCCAAATGGCAGATCGCCGTGACCAGAACCGTAGTCATCATTACCAGGGATGGGTTGGCGCCTGCTTTCCTGACGACCGCCCGTACCAGCGGGTCAAACAGGCCTTGCTCGCTCATCAAACTGAAATAGAGAATCGCGAAAACGAACAGCGCCACGATCGGAGAGACCGAGTTCATGCCCGCCACGGAAAACTTGAAAATCGTGGTGGGTGGGAAGCCCGCAATCGCGGCCATGACAAGGGGGACCAACACGAACACCACAACGGGAGCCGCGCGGCTGCTCATCAGCAGAACCAGCGTGGCAAGAATCATTACCGCGGCGACGAGCACCATATTTGTCTCCTGTATTTTTGTTGTCTATCGGGATCAAGCCGTGGTCAACCAGGCGATGACATCCCGGACGATTAGATCGGCATTCCTGTCCAGCATCACGAAGTGGGTATTGCCCCGAATGTCTTGTTCGGGCAAATCTAGAACGCTCACTGCGGTCTTTGTGTCGCGCAATCTCTCGACATAACCGTCGACGGTATGGCGATATGTCTGCCACGTGACATGACCCGCGATGTAGTCTCCCCATACCACCAAGTGAGGGGGAAGCCCGGAAATCGCGGGATCGTGATCCGGCGCGCCCGATGGCTCGATTGCCACCACTTTGCGCACGAACTCGGGGGCTTGCCGGGCGGCCTTCAATGCGAAGCCACCGCCCTGGCTATGTCCGATTACAAAGCAAGGTCCCACTCGACGCAAAAGCGCCAAGTAGGCCTGCATGGTGATGTCTTCATGCCCGGCCCATCTAGGCACCCATTGTTTGGCGAATTGATCAAATGCATTGACCGGGAACTGGACGCCTGGATGTGGTCGACGTTGATCGGGGTTTGTTGCATAGCCCTGCGAAGTGCCGAACCGAAACATTTGCCAGGCCTCGTTCTTGCTGCGAAACAGGGGCTCGTCCTTGTAGATTTCTGGGAAGCTGTTCCAGCCAGAACGTCCGCGTTCCACCGCATCGCTGACATAGACATCGAACCCGGCCTCCAGGAAGCGATGCAGCCAGCCTGGACGCCCATCGGGCGTTGTTTCCCAATTCACACCTGTCATGCCGCCGCCATGCCACAAGAGGACCGGAAACGGATGGCGGGGTTGTGCCTGCAAATACCCTTGCACGTACATCTGCCCGGTCTCGTAATCGCCGTTCGGATCCACCGGTCGCGAAGACGCCCCCTGTGCCAGACGCCGGCTCTGAACGGGTCGGTCCGATATCTGCGCGCTTTTTCCGCCGATGTGAAAACTCACCAGTCCTTTCAAGTTCAAGGCCATGGCGCTCAGTTCCTCGCATAGAGCTGATGGCTTTCCTGTGGAAAACAACGAATGCGCGTGCAGTCGATGCCCAGGGCATTCCTGCACAGCGCATCCAGCTCTTGCATAAAGCGTTGCATGACGGCATCGGCCCGATGCGCACTATTGCGGTATTGCACCGACAGATAAGCTGCTCTGCCGTGCAGGGGATGGATTGCGCCGATGACCTGAATCTGAACTTTATTGGCATCAGCCTTCAGTACTTCTAGGCAGAGTTGCTCGGCGCACTCGACGAATCGATCGAACTGTTGGGGCGAATAATGCGGTGCATCGGCCACGGTCAAAGTCACGACTGGCATGGTCTTACCTCCTATTGGCCGCGAATTGTAAGCAGGGCAATTGATGCATACAATCAATTAAATCTGAATAACTATTCTCCTATGAGCATTAATTACAGTCTCGACGACCTGCACGCTTTTTTTGAAATCGCGCGGCTGGGCAGCTTTCACACCGCTGCAGAACGTCTGCACTTGTCGCCCTCCGCGGTAAGTCGCCGCATCAAGGAAATGGAAGATTCCCTCGGGGTGCGGCTACTTGACCGCACGACGCGCTCCGTGGCCTTGACCGAGGCGGGGCGCTGCCTATACGAATCGGCCACGCCGCTGATTTCCGCTCTGGACGACGCCGTGTTCAACAGTGTCCGGCAGGGTCGAGGCGAACATGGTGCGATCTGCATTTCGACTCTTAGTAGTGCCGCCTTCTCCGTCGTGCCTCAGGCCCTGGAGGCCTTTCGCATGCGCTTCCCCAACATACGCATACAGATCATCGACGACACGGGGCGCCGGGTCACCGACAACGTTCTGGACCGCTACTGTCTGTTCGCGTTGACCACGCTAGGCTTTCAGCACAGCGATCTGCACGTGGAGCCTATCGTCATGGATCCCTACGTTCTAGTCCTTCCCAGGGGCGTGCTGCCCCAATCAAAACGTGGCATGAACTGGGTCGATCTGCATCAGATCGGGACGCATGGCATCACGCTCACCGGTCTGCGTAAGACCAGCGCCAACCGGCAGCAAATCGATCAGGCGCTTCGGGCCGTCGGAATCGAAGCCCCTTGGTTCGATGAGGTAGAAAACATACCCGCTATGTTGGGCCTGCTGAGACAGGGGAAGGCCGCCGCGGTCATGCCAGACCTTGCGTTAGGAGCCTGCCGCGATTGGGATCTGGTTTCAATTGCGCTGAAAGCACCGGTGATCGCGCGCGAGATCGGCCTCATCCGCAGAAAAGATACGAGCCTGACTGAGCCGGCCCTATACCTGTGGAAGCAGTTGCGACAAGCGCTGCAAGTCCATCGCACGAGTTCAGCATCGAGACGGCTGCGTACCGGGCGCCAGCCTCCATCGCGATGAATTTCAACGTCGCGCTCTTCAATTCAGTGCTGTAGCACTCCCCTCAAGAGGGCTTCTAAGCCGTCGATTCTAGAAAATCCTCAATCTTGGGTGCACATCAGACGTTCGGCCGAGTAACAGGCCGCTCCCGGATTTTGCCTTGCGCAGTTCTCTTGCGCCATCAGCGAAGACATTCGGCCCTATGCTGCCCTGATCAGTTTGATCGCGCGCTCAGGGCACGCCGTCACGCAAAGGCCGCACGAGCGGCAGGCGTTCGCGTTCGGCGTGTAGGCAACTTTCATTCCATGCACGCGCAGCTTGAGGCGATGCATCAAATCGAGTCCGAGATAATCGTCCTGGGCGATGCGCCGGATCTCGAACACGTTCTCGGGGCAGACTTCCAGGCAACCGCCCTTGCCTTCGCAACGCTTTAAGTCGATGACCGGCGCAATCACGCCCGGCTTCTGTTTGCAGTCGGACGTGGACCCATCGCGCATGTTCATTCTCCCGCGCGCCGGTCGCGGCCCGATCGCCATGCCGTCTGGAAATGCTCCCGTTCTTCGGGCGTCATGGCTTCCCATTTGCGCCAGTGGCGCCGTCCGTGCCAGCCGCCGTGTCCTCGGAAACCGCCGAACAGGATGCGGCTCAGCACCAGCAGGCCCAGCGCATGCATGAAGTCGATCGTATGGACGCCGACGAACAGGGCCGGGATCACCCAGTTCCATAGCATCATCACCAACCACCCGAGCACGCCGATGGCGACCACCATGAGCAGCGCTTTACTTGCACACTTGATTCGACAATTCATCTGTCGGCTCCTTTAAATATCCAGATCGTCATAAATGGTTTGCAGCCGGGCTCGCAGATGCAAGACTGCGTAGCGTTTGCGTGCGAGCAGCGTATTGAGCGCGACCCCGCTTTCGCTCGCCATGTCTTTGAAGGACCGGCCTTCCAGTTCGTGCGCGACGAATACCTCGCGTTGATTGGCCGGCAACTCATCGAGCGCGTCCTGCAAGGTCTTGAGCAATAAGGTTCGGGCGTAGACGGCTTCCGGGCCCGTGTCGTATGCCGGCAGGATGAGGTCCAGGCGATACTCGTTGCTGGCATCGTCATCGGCCTGCGGCAGATCCGCCAGAGGCTGTTCTCTCTTTTTGCGGAAACGGTCGATGATGCGATTGCGCGCAGCACGGAAAAGCCACGCGCTCGCCTGCTCTATCGGCGAGGGAAGCCGGTAGGCCTGCACAAATTCGTGAAAGACATCCTGCAGGATATCTTCGGCATCTTCAGGGTCGCGTATTCGGCGCCGGATGAAATTGACGAGCCTTGCCCGCTCACGCACCACGGTCGCGGTGATGTCGCTGTCTCGGTCGATCGTCGTGTGCGAGGTGGGCGGCGGTTCCATGTGCCTGAAGACGTTTCAGGAACGCGAATATTGTGGCGAGCGTGGGAAATCTTTCCTTGGCCAGCCGATTGCCTGCGCAGCGCCCGCCTACTTCACGGCTTAATCCACCGACCGGGTAAGCGCCGCTTCCATCTCAAGCCGTGCGTCTTCGATGTCGTCCAGCAACGCATCGAGCGCCACGGGACTCGTGTCGATCTCGACGTGCCCGGTCAAGGCCACACCGACGTGCAGTCCGCCGCGCTCGAACAGCTCCCATATCTCTTTGCCGTAATGGGTGGTGAGAAGCGGGGGCGCGGTCTGGCCGAAGAAGATTTTGAGGTTGTCTACATCGCGCTCGAGCATCGCGCGGGCCTCGAGGTTGCCGGCGGCGTTGACGGCCTGCGGCAGGTCGATGATGACGGGGCCGTCGGCGGCCAGCAGAATGTTGTATTCCGAAAGATCGCCGTGGATCAGCCCGGCGCACAGCATGCGCACCACCTGATCGAGCAGCCGGGCATGCAGATCCAGGGCCAGGGTCTCGGTCATTGGCGCATCGCCCAGCCGGGGCGCGACGTCGCCGGCCTCGTCGGTGACCAGTTCCATCAGCAGCACACCGTCGGTGCAGATGTAGGGCTGCGGCACGCGCACGCCGGCGTTGGCCAGCAGGAACAAGGCATCGACCTCGGCCGTCTGCCAGAGTTTTTCCTGCACCTGGCGGCCGTAACGGGTGCCTTTTTCCAGGGCGCGCGCTTCGCGGCTGTTTTTGACCTTGCGGCCGTCCAGATACGACGCGGCCTGCCGGAAGCTGCGCTGCTTTACGTCTTTGTAGACCTTGGCGCAACGCACGGACTCGCCGCAGCGCACTGTGTATACCGTGGCCTCTTTGCCGCTCATCAGTTGACCGAGTACTTCGTCGATGAGACCTTCCTGGAGCAGCGGCATGAGCCGCTTGGGCGTCTTCACGCGGTTTCCGGCAAAGGCCGGTTCGCGCACGAACGGCCGGAGTGGTGGGGAAAATAGTTCATGCACGATTATAGAGGCTAGGTGCACGTAGACCTGAAAGGCCTGATGCGCGTTATCTTGCAAACAATTGAATTCCGGGCGATCTTTCGTGAACGCATAGACCCTATATCCGCCGTATCCGACGGTGGAATCGACAGAGATGGGCAATCGGCTCTCGCCCGCCGGATATCTTTGACCTGGGTCAACTACCGAATAGTCAAATGGATCGATAGTTTCCTGGCCGCCAGGCGCATATGAGGGCACGCGCTTTCGCCCGGGGCCTCTGAAAACACATGCCGCGTTGGGCAACGGCCGCTTCGACGAACTGCTGGAACGAACGCGGTAGCGCGCGCCGAGGCACCAACTGGCCGATATCGAGGACGTCGGCAATGTTGCCGCATGTCTTGACCGCAACACGGCCGCCGCTTTGACCGGCAATATCGAATTCATCGACCGTCGCTACCACTCAGCCGGCTGACGGCAATCTGTCGATGGCTTGGGGATGAATCGCTTTGATCCTGGATCGCGTCCCGGCCGGGCGCGGTGAAATGGCTCTCATGGGAGGAATTGACATGACGCAGGAACAGGCGGCGCAGCAAGAGCACGGGATCGAGACCAAGACTTCGATTGGCCCGCAAGTCCAAGGGCTGACCGAGGCCGAGGCGGCCAGGCGGCTTGCCCAATATGGTGAAAACGTGCTCATCGAGCATCATGTAACCTTGTTTGGACGACTCGCTCGCTTTTTTTGGGGACCCATTCCGTGGATGATCGAGATCGCCGCGTTGCTCTCGGGTTTTTTGCAGCATTGGGCTGATCTCGCAATCATCCTGGCGATGCTGTTTGTTAATGCGGGGGTCGGGTTTTGGCAGGAGTTCAAAGCCGACAATGCGATCGCCCTGCTCAAGCGGCGACTCGCGCTGCAGGCGCGGGTTCGTCGCGACGGCGTCTGGAAGGACGTTCAGGCGCGTTTGCTCGTTCCAGGCGACTTGGTGCTTGTCAAGCTCGGCAATGTAATACCGGCCGATCTGAAGCTTGTGGGGGGCGCCTATCTGAGTGTCGACCAGGCCGCGTTGACAGGCGAGTCACTGCCTGTGGACAAAAAAGTCGGCGACGACGCCTATTCCGGATCCGTCGCGAAGCAGGGCGAAATGAGCGGCGAGGTGACGGCAACCGGAATGAACACCTATTTCGGAAAAACCGCCAGCCTTGTCGAGCAGGCCGGAAACATCTCCCACTTTCAGCGCGCAGTGCTGCGCATTGGCAACTTTCTGATCATGATGACGATCGGTTTGGTGCTGGTGATCGGACTGGCCGCGTTGTTTCGTCGCGACCCGTTGGTTGAAACCATTCAGTTTGCACTCATATTGACCATCGCTTCCATTCCTGTCGCATTGCCGGCGGTGCTCTCGGTGACCATGGCGATCGGTGCCGAACGACTTGCGGCATTGAAAGCGATTGTCTCGCGTCTGGTCGCCATCGAAGAAATGGCCGGCATGGACGTGCTGTGCAGCGACAAAACCGGCACGCTGACCAAGAACGAACTCAAGCTCGGGGAGATAGAGCCCGCTCAGGCAGTCGAGTCAGAGGCCGTCTTGTTGGCGGCGGCGCTCGCCTCGCGCCGCGACGCGCCCGACGCCATCGACGCGGCCATCTTCGCCGGCATGCCATCCTCAATGTCCACGAAGCAGTACACGATAGAAAGCTTTCAGCCCTTCGATCCGGTCGCCAAACGAGCCCAGGCGCAGGTCGAATACGAGGGCCGCCGCTTCAAGGTCACCAAGGGCGCACCGCAGGTCATCGTCGACCTTTGCCATCCCGCCGACAACGCACGACGCGCGATTGCGGCAAGCATCGAACGGGCCGCGTCCAGAGGTTTTCGCACCTTGGGTGTTGCCCAGACCGACGACTCGGGTGAATGGCGTTACTTGGGGCTGATTCCCTTGTCCGATCCGCCGCGTGACGATTGTGCACAGACAATCGCCATAGCCCGGGAAATGGGCGTCGACGTCAAAATGGTGACGGGCGACCACGAAGCGATTGCAAAGGAGATAGCGGGCCAGCTCAAGCTGGGGCAGAACATCGTTGTGGCCGATTCGGTGTTCGAGCACGAAAACGAGAGCGAACAGCTTGAGCGTATCGTCGCCGCGGACGGGTTTGCGCGTGTTTTTCCGGAACACAAGTTCAAGATCGTCAGGGCGCTGCAAGGCGCCGGCCACATAGTCGGAATGACCGGCGATGGCGTGAACGACGCTCCGGCGTTGAAGCAGGCTGACGTCGGTATCGCGGTAAGCGGGGCGACCGACGCGGCGCGTGCTGCGGCGGACCTGGTGTTGACCGCGCCGGGTTTGTCGGTGATCACGACGGCCATAAAGGAGGCGCGCCAGATCTTCGAGCGCATGACCAGTTATGCGATCTATCGCATCGCGGAAACAATCCGCCTGCTGCTTTTCATGACGGCAAGCATCCTGCTTTTTAACTTCTATCCGGTCACGGCGATCATGGTCGTGCTGCTCGCGCTGCTCAACGATTTGCCGATCATGATGATCGCTTACGACAATGCACCCTTTGCGATGAGGCCCGTACGGTGGGACATGGCAAAGGTATTGACCATTGCCACAGCGCTGGGTATCTACGGCGTGCTTGAGAGCTTTGTGCTGTTCTGGATCGTGCGCGACTACCTCGCCTTGCCGCTGCCGCTCGTGCAGGCATTAATCTTTCTGAAATTGCTCGTGTCGGGCCACATGACGATCTATCTGACGCGCAATAAAGGCCTGGTCTGGCAACGCCCCTGGCCAAGCCTGAAGCTTGTCGTGCCTTGTGAAATGACCCAGGTCGTCGGTACGTTGGTCGTCGTGTACGGCTGGTTCATGGCGCCAACCGGCTGGGGGTATGCGTTGCTTGTTTGGGCTTATGCCCTGGTCTCGTTCGGTATCGCGAGTGCGCTCAAGATCGGGGTGTACAAGCTCCTGGACTATCGCGCGGCTCTTCAGTCCCGTCATTTGACTCGCGTGGAGCAACGCTTGACACCCCACTCGACAAAGCTGCGCTGACGGGGCCTTGCATAGATATTCATGCTGGCACTGTGCCGGCGCGTCGATCGAAAGTACACAGTCATGCCAAAAAAATCCTCCGTCAAGTCTTCCGAGATCTCGCTTCTGAGCGTGCCCGCCTTCTGGCCGATGGTGATGGCCAAAGCGCTGATCGACCAGGAGCGCGAGCTTTATGCAAAGAATCTCAAGTTCATTGGCGAGGAGGTCAAGATCCACGGGCAGTTGCGCCCCAAGCTCGCAACGCCGAACCAGGTTCGTCTGGATTTGCGCACCATGACGTTGCGCGATTATGGCTCGCCAGGGTCTGGCATTCCGACATTGGTGAATGCGCCATACGCTGGCCACACGGCCATGATCGCCGACTATCAGGCAGGACAAAGTCTTATCGAAACGCTGCTGGCCAACGGTGTCGGCCATGTGGCGCTGACCGACTGGAAGTCGGCGACGATCGACATGAAAGATCTGGAAATTGACAACTATCTTGCGGAACTTGTTGTCGCAATCGACGATCTGGGCGGGCGAGTCAATCTCGTGGGGCTGTGCCAGGGTGGATGGACCTCGGCGATGATCGCATCGCGTTTTCCCGACAAGGTCAACGCGCTGGTTCTTGCGGGCTCGCCGATTGATACCGATGCCGGCAACGGCCCGATCCGGCGCCTGGTGCATGAATCTCCCTTGTCGTTTTACGAGGAACTCGTGGCGCTGGGAAGCGGTCTGATGGAAGGCCGATTCATGCTGCAAGGGTGGAAGAACATGCACCCCGTCGAGCATTATGTGCAGGACCAGATCGATCTTTACGAGCATATCGACGACCCGGGGTATCTTGCGAAGGAGGAGGCATTCGAGAGCTGGTATGAAAATCCGATCGATTTGCCCGGGCGTTGGTATTTGCAGGCGATCAGGCAGCTATTTCAGGAAAACCGGCTGGTCAAAGGCGAGTTCGTCGGGCTTGGCCGCAAGCTCAGCCTGCGCGACATAAAATGCCCGGTTTATTTGCTCGCCGGTGCCGCGGACGATATTACGACGCCTGAGCAGGTTCTGGACACACGTAAGTACGTCGGGACATCTGCGCATCGGGTTGTTTCGAAGACGGTGCCTGGAGGGCACATAGGCTTGTTCATGGGCGCGCGTACGCTCAAAGAATATTGGCCCGACATCGCTCGATGGATTGCGCGGTAATTGTTCCTCGGCTATCGGGCCTTGCAGCCCAAAAATGTAATGCGCTCCAACCGATCCGCGTGGGGAGAAAAGTGCGGAATCGCGATTGACGTGACTCGGGCATGGAATGGATCAGCGCATGTTTATTGTTTCTCCATGAATATGCGATGATCTGCAACGAGGTTTTCCAGGAATTCCAGGTATGAAATCGGAAAGACTGCAGGCATTTACCGACGGCGTCGTGGCGGTCATCATCACCATCATGGTGCTGGAAATGCATCCTCCGCATGACGTGACGTTTCAGGCCTTGTTCGCGCTGTGGCCGGTCTTCATGTCCTATGTTCTGAGCTATATCTACGTCGGTATCTACTGGAACAACCACCATCACTTCGCCCACCTGATCCGCGAGGTCACGGGCGGCATCCTCTGGGCCAATCTCGGCCTGCTGTTCTTTCTGTCGTTGGTGCCGTTCACCACGGCATGGGCTGGAGAGCACGGCTTTGCGCCGCTGCCCACGGCGCTGTACGGCGCCTCGCTATTGGCTACCGCGCTCGCCTGGAACGTGTTCCAGGCCACCATCATGCGTGCGCAGGGCGAGGCGTCAGTGATGAAGCAGGCCTTGGGTGCCGACTGCAAGAGCAAGGTCTCGCCCTTGCTCTACCTGGCCGGCATTGCGCTGGCCTTTGTGGCGCCGATGGTGTCCTATCTGCTGTATGCCCTGGTGGCCGCGCTGTGGATCATTCCCGACCGCCGGGTCGAACGTTTTCTCAGGACGTTCGAGCGCAACTGAACGCGCGCCTGGCCGCTTTGCCCAGGCTCGCCGCTGTGCCGCTACGTCTGCGCCGCCCACTGCGCCAGCGTGGCGATGGTGTTGATGTTGCGGGCCGTGCCGTCGCGCGCGGCGGGTATCTTCAGCTTCGAATTCGCCATGCCTTGGCCGTAGTGGACATAGATCTCGCGCTTGCCGGGGGCGACCTTCTCGTCGTTGCGGCCCGAGATGCTCTCGATCAGGTCCTCGGGCGGCGCCTTGTCCAGGAAGATGGCAACGGTGCGGTTGGGCGCCTCGCGCGCGAACGGATTGGCATCGAGCACCGCGGCCATTTCCGCGGCAGTGCGCACCACGACGCCGACCGGTTTGCCGGCATAGTCGTGCAGGGCCGCAGCCAGCGCCGCCTTGATCGCGTCGGCGCTGGCCTGGGCGTGAAAGACCACATTGCCGCTGGCGATGTAGGTGCGGACGTTGGAAAAACCCAGGGCTTCGCACTGAGCCTTGAGTTCGCTCATGGGCAGCTTGCCCGTTCCGCCGACGTTAACGGCGCGCAGCAGGGCGACATAGGCGGTCATGGTGTTTTTCCTTTCTTGGCGCGTGGGTCGCAGCAAGTGGCTGATGCAGGCAGTTCCATAGATTGATCGTGGCGTAGCTGCGCCACGGGCTCCATGTCTGGGCCAGTGTGCTGATTTGCTTGGGAGTGCGGGGCGCCAGGGCTTTTTTAATCCCGATGTCCGTCGGCAGGAAGGCGTCGGGCCAGGCCATTGCGCGCAGGGCGATGTACTGGGCGGTCCAGGGGCCTATGCCCGGTAGTTCCAGCAGCTTCTGCATTTCGCGTTCGGGCTGCGAGCCGGGTCCGAAGCCGATCTCTTGCGCGGCCAACGCCTGGGCCAGCGCGCGTAGGGTCCGCGCGCGCGTTCTGATGATGCCCAGCGGGCCCATGTGGCTCTCGATGTCGCCGTTCAGGGCGAGGATGCGCTCGGGGGAGGGGAATACATGGGACAGGCCTGGGATGGCGGTCTGCACGGGCGTGCCGTAGCGGTCCACGACCCGGGCGGTCAGAGTGCGGGCGGCCCCGACGGTGATTTGCTGGCCGAGCACCGCCCGGACTGCCATTTCGAAGGGGTCGAAGCTGCCGGGCAGCCGCGTTCCGAGCACCTGCAGGCCTGGCGCCAGGCTGTTCATCGCGCTCAGTCCCTCGTGCACGGCCGCGGGGTCGCAGCCCAGGTCGAACAGGTGCCGCACGCGCGCCAGCACCGGCGCAAGCACGGGAAGCAGCGACACCGATACCTCGAGGTCCAGGGCTCTTTTTTTGGGCAGATGCTTCACACGGATCCAGCCCGAATGCGATTTGCCGTCATGCCCGGCAAGGGCGACGGCCCTGGCGTAGGCGCCGTCCTGGATGACTTCCACCCCAGGTATGGCGCGCAACGCCAGAAATGCAAGCATGGCGTCCCATTGGTAGGGAGGCCGGTAGCTCAGCGTCAGGTTGATCTGCGCCGCCGATTCCACCTGCTTTTCTTTGCGGCGGCGTAGGGCCGAGGGCACGAGCCGATACTGGCGCTTGAATAGGGCGTTAAAGCGTCTGAGGCTGCCGAAACCCGCGGCCATGGCCACATCGACGACGGACAGCTCGGTGTCGGTCAGCAGGTTCTTGGCCAGAAGCAGCCGGCAGGTCTGCGTGTACTGGATGGGCGTGACGCTGAACTCGGCGGCGAACACCCGGCGCAGGTGCCGGTCGGTGCAACCGAGCCGGCGCGCAAGTTCTTCCAGCGAGCTATCGCTGCCGCAGTTGTCCTCCAGCAGCCTGGCCGCGCGCCTGGCAAGCGATGCCGAAGCGTCGATCGGCGCATTGCCCGGGGCCAGCTCCGGACGGCAGAGCAGGCAGGGCCGGTAGCCTGCCTGCTCTGCCGCCGCGGCCGTCCGGTGGAACGAGCAGTTCTCGAACTTGGGGACTTTTGCGCTGCAGACCGGGCGGCAGTAGATGCCCGTCGACGACACGGCGACGAAGAACCGTCCGTCGAATCTCGCATCCTTTGCCTTGAGTGCGGCATACCAGGCATCGCGATTGTCGTCGGCCATCGATGTTTTCTCCATAGGCTGGACTCTATCGGTCATGCGCGCATTTTTCCCGCCATTTTCGGACATGAGGGCGCATGGGGGAAACAGCCTTACGCATCGCCCAGCAAGAGCGCGTTCAAGTGGACCCCCGAGGCCGCGTTGGCAAAGCCGTCGAAACGGCCTTGGGCCAAAGCCTGCGCGGCGGCCATGAAGCCGCCCCAGGCCGAACGCGCCAGTCCTCCCCCGACGCTGACGCGGCGCACGCCCAGGGCGGCGAGATCATCGAGCGTAAAGGGCGAGACGCTCCCGACCAGGACGTTGACCGGCTTGGGGGACACGGCCCCGACCACGGCCTCGATCTGTTCACGGGTCTGGATCCCTGGCGCATACAGGCAGTCGGCCCCGGCGTGCGCGTAGGCCTTCAAGCGCGTCAGCGCATCGTCCAGATCGGGAACGCCGGCCACGAAGTTCTCGGCCCATCCGCTATTTCACACTAAAATTCCGGGACCCGAACTTTCAGGCTTGCAGCCATGACTACGCAGATCGATCGTCTCAATACCGCGCTTGTCGTGATCGATCTTCAGAACGGCGTCGTGGCACACGCCTATCGGCGCGACCAGGTGCTGGGCACGGTCAACGCGCTGGTCCAGCGCGCGCGGCGCGCGCGCGCGCCGGTTGTCTGGATCCGCCATGGCGACGAGGATTTGAAAGCGGGCAGCCGGGCGTGGGAGATCGCAGCCGAACTGGCCCCCGCGCCGGACGAGGTGATCGTCGAGAAGCGCTACCGCGATGCATTCGAAGGCACCGATCTTGAACAGGTGTTCTCCAGGCTGGGCGTGGGCAAGCTCTTCGTGGCCGGCGCCGAGACGGACATGTGCGTGCGCTCGACCCTGCACGGCGCGCTTGTGCGCGGCTACGATGCCATCCTGGTCGGCGATGCGCATACGACGATAGACAGGACGCAGGAAGGCGTGCCCGACCCGCAGGGGGTGATCAATCACACCAATTTGTACTGGAGCAATCAAAGGGCGCCGGGGCGCTCGGGCGGGGTGATCCAGAGTGCGGACGTCGATTTCGAGTAGCGCGCCGGTTTGCGCGTAAAAGGAAGTGCATCGTGCATCCCCATGTCCACGCGGTCTATGCTTTTCTCGACCTGACCGGAACCTTCGCGTTTGCCGTCAGCGGCGCGGTCGCCGCGCGGCAGAGGCGGCTTGATCTGTTCGGCATCGCGACGGTCGCGTTCATGGTGGCCTGCGGCGGGGGCATCGTGCGCGATGTCTGTATCGGCGCGACGCCCCCGGTCGGGCTTTCGAACTGGCACTACCTGGCGGTTTCGCTGGTGGCGTCGGCGCTCACGATCATTGCCTATCCGCAGGTGCGGCGCCTGCGCCAGCCGGTGCTTTTCTTCGATGCCATCGGGCTGGGTCTGTTTGCCGTATCGGGCGCCGAGAAGTCGCTGGTGTACGGGCAGAGCGTCGAACTCGCAATTCTGCTGGGCACGGTGAGTGCGGTCGGCGGCGGCGTGATGCGCGACGTGGTTCTTTCGCGCGTTCCCGCCATCCTTGAACGTGATATCTACGCCCTGGCCGCGCTGCTGGGCGCGGCGGTGCAGGTGGGGTTCATCTATGTAGGCTGGATAGACTGGTGGACGCCGTGGTTCGCCACGGCCGTGTGCGTCGTGGTGCGGCTCGCATCGCTGTATTTCGGCTGGCGCCTGCCGGTGTTCGCAGACGGCGCAAAGCGGTGACCCGCCGGCTGGCTCATTGCACTGGCAGGATCTTCATGCCGTTGGTGCCGCCGCTGTCCCGGTAGACGTCCCCTTTGGTCAGTATGACCCAATCGCCGGCTTGCACCAGCCCGCGCTGCTTCAGTTCCTCGATCGCCGCATCGCTCAGTTGCGCCGGATCGTAGGCGGCCGGATCGAAGGGCACGGTGTACACCCCGCGAAAGAGCGCGACGCGGTTCTGCGTGGCGGGGTGCGGGCTGTAGCAGTAGATGGGTATGCCCGAACGTATGCGCGACATGATGAGCGGCGTATGGCCGCTTTCGGTCATGGCGATGACGGCCTTGACGCTGCGAAAGTGATTGGCCGCGTACATCGCGGCCAGTGCGATGGTCTCATCGCAGCGCGAGAAGGTTTCCTCCAGCCGATGGTGCGAATGCGTGGTCGAGGGGTTCTTCTCGGCGCCCAGGCAGACGCGGGCCATGGCCTCGACGGCCTCGATGGGGTATTGCCCGGAAGCGCTTTCGGCCGAGAGCATGACGGCGTCGGTGTAGTCCAGCACCGCGTTGGCCACGTCGGAAACTTCGGCGCGCGTGGGCAGGGGGCTGGAGATCATCGACTCCATCATCTGCGTGGCGGTGATGACCATCTTGTCCAGGGTGCGGGCGTGCTGGATGATGCGCTTCTGGATGCCGACCAGCTCCGCGTCGCCCACTTCGACGCCCAGGTCGCCGCGTGCCACCATGACGCCGTCGCTGGCGCGTATCAGCGAGTCCAGCGCCTCGTCGTCGGCTACGGCTTCGGCTCGCTCGATCTTGGCGATGATCCAGGCCTGGCTGCCCGCGGCGCGCACCAGCGCCCGCGCTTGGTCGATATCCGAGCCGTAGCGCGGAAAGGACACGGCCACGTAGTCCAGCTGCAGATCGGCGACGATCTTGATGTCGGCGCGGTCCTTGTCGGTCAGGCTGGGCGCCGACAGGCCGCCGCCGCGGCGGTTGATGCCTTTGTTGTTAGACAGCGGTCCGCCGATCGTGACGGTGGTGTGCACGCAGTCCGCGCCCACGCTGTCCACGCGCAGCACCACGCGGCCATCGTCCAGCAGCAGCTCGTCGCCGGGACGGCAGTCATGCACCAGTTCCGGGTATTCGATGCCCACGATATCGGCGTTGCCCGCATCGTGGGGGTGGCTGTTGGACAAGGTGAAGGCCGCGCCGACCTTGAGCGTTACCTTGTCCTGGGCAAAGCGCGCGATGCGTATCTTCGGCCCTTGCAGATCGCCCATCAATGCCACGAAACGTCCATATTTGGCGGCGGCTTCGCGCACCCGCTGCGCGCGCTCGCGATGGTCGTCGGCGCTGCCGTGCGAGAAGTTCAGGCGGGCCACATCCATGCCCGCGCGAACCAGCGCTTCGATGCGTTCAGGCGACGAGGTTGCCGGGCCCAGCGTGGCGACGATTTTGGTACGGCGCAGTACGGTCATGACAATCCTTTGGGGAAGAAATCGCGGATATCGGCGACATCCATTTCACCGATCTGCGCGGCCAGAAGATGCGGCACGCGCGCGTCGAACAGCGGGATGGGAACCAGGTGGTCGGGCTGGAGCTCGCAGAGTTTGTCGGAAGGGGCCATGCTCAGGCAACTGCGGCACACCATGGGGCGATGCGCGTAGATCGCGCATTTGCCGCCTTTGCCGGGAGGCAGGCTGGGTTCCGCGGCGAGAAACGGGCAGGGCCAGGCGTAGCTGTGTCCCATATCGGGCCGGGTCGAAGCGGCCGATGTCTCGTTGCGTCCGGGGCTGACCTGGGACGGCGGCGTTTCCGGAGCGACGCCAATGGCCTTGCCGATCAGTTCGGCTTCGACGCGGGTGATGGTCACGGGCGTATAGCAGCAGTGCGAACAGTGGCTGGTCATGCAGGCAGACAGGGGCTGCGCGATCTGGTTCAGCCGCTCTGTCAGTTCGCGCAGCCAGGCCATGCGGGTTTCGCGCGGCAGGTTTTCGTCCTGCGTGGCCTTGACCAGTACGGACAGGGTCGAGCGGTCCTCAGCCAACCGCTGCCGGACTTTTTCCACCTGTCCGGGGGCATAGGCAAGGGCCTGTTCATAAGCTTTACGCAGCGCTTCGGGCAGGATGGATGCGCTTTGCGCGACCTTCGCGTCGGATTGTTCACGATTCGCGGCAAAAATCTTTTCGATCTGTGCGATCGTCAATACCGGTTCTTGCATGGTTTCTCGTGAGTGGGGGCGGAAGACCAGGGGCACATTCTAGGGTCAAGCCACGGCTGACTGCATCAAGGGTGTACCCGTGCCGGATCAGGCCGGAGTGCAGATGCGCCGGTTGCGCCGCGCATGGCAATCGTAGTGCCATACCACCACGTGTGGCAGGCCGGCGATGTGCTCGGCTTGCGCCAACTCGCTTTCAATGTATTCGGTGATGCCCAGCTCGACCAGCGCGCGGCGCTTGAATTCGGCTGCCGGGATGTCCAGTGACGGCCGCAGCAGCAGGCGGGACGGCGCCAGTCCGTGGCGGGCCAGCCAGGCTTCGGTACGGTCGCGGTCTTTTTCCAGCCGGCCTGAAACGATGAGATCGCCGCTGCGCCAGTCGGGATGCGGCGCCAGGGCCGGCAGGCGGTCGCGCGCGGCCAGCGCGGCCTGCAGGTCGCTGGTGTACAAGGCCGCCGGTACGTCTTCCAGGAACACCCCGTCCAGGTCGAAGGCGGTGAGCCAGCAGGCCAGGTCGTCGTGGCCGGTACGGTCGGGCGAGGTGGGGGCCAGTTGCGAACGCTCCCAGGCAAAGAGATAGCGCTCGCCTGCCTGCAGCTTGGCACCGTAATAGTCGGGCACGTGCCGGCTCAGGTCGTCCCAGCAAACCACCATGAGATCCACGTGGGCGCCGCGCTCTTGCAGCGCATGTCGGACGCGCTCTAGCGTATGGCCCTTGCCGGCCACGTCTTCCACCAGCAGCAGGCGCGCGGTGCGGTGCGGCGGCAGGTTGTGCAAGCGCACCGTGCCGGCGGCTCTGTCATAGTAGGCTGTGCCATGCGCGATGCCGGTCATCTGGCTGAGCATGGTGGCCAGGTATAGACCGCCGCGCGCCAGGCCGACAATGGCGTCGTAGCGGCAGGCCATGACTTCGCGTCGATGGTGCAGCGCGATGTTCTCAATGTCCTGGTACGAGAACCAGCGGCGCCGTTCGCCGCCGAGGTCCACGAGCGTGCCGATGGGAAAGTGGGGGGCGGGATGCATGGCCTGGTATGCGGTTTGGATTACGATGTTGGTCTTTCGTGCACGTAGCCATGCATTCTAGTCTTCCTATACGTACTGCCTGCCCGCCCGGCGCCTGCGCCTGCGGCCGCGAAACGCTGCTGGCCGATCCGCGGGCGGACCAGCGCGTATTGCTGTTGACCAAGGCGGAAGAAAACAAATTGGTAGAGCGTCTGGAAAGCGTCGAAACCCTGGCTGAACTGCGGCGTATGCAGGTCAGGATGCAGGACCTTTTGGGCCTGGTGGTGCGTATCGCGCCGGGTCCCAACGAAGTGCACACGATGCGCGGCTTCGAGATCCGCATCGAGGACATGCCGGGGCTGTGCAGCAAGACGCGCCAGGCCATCCCGGCGGCCATACGGCGCGGCCTGCAACGCCGACCCGAGATCGCCTACGCGTTGCTGAACGAGCGTGATCTGCTGGCCGATGCCTGAGGATTGCCGCGCTGCGCGACGCGCCCCGGAAAAGGAGATTCGCAATGTCCGACCAAGCAAACAATCCGGCCAGCGCCGCGGCGCCCGAGGTAGCGACGCCCGACGTAGCGACGCCCGACGCGAAATCCGGCACCTACGTGCTCGTTCACGGCGCCTGGCACGGCGGATGGTGCTGGGATGTTGTCGCGCGGATATTGCGCACGCACGGCCATCGGGTGTTCACGCCGACACTGACCGGGCTCGGCGAGCGAGCCCACCTGCTTACGCCCCAGACCGGTCTTCAGACATTCATTCAGGACCTCGTCGACGTGCTCGATCACAACGACGTGTCCAATGCGATTCTCGTGGGGCACAGCTTCGGCGGACTGTCCCTCATCGGTGCCGCCGACCGCGTGCCGCAGCGTATACGCCAGCTGGTTTTCCTGGATGCGATGGTGCTGTCCAACGGCGAGTCGGCTTTCTCGGGCCTGCCCGCCGACGTCGTCGCCAAACGCACCAGGCTGGCGATGGAAACCAGCAACGGGCTGACGGTGCCGGTGCCCCCGGCGCGCGCCTTCGGTGTGTTCGATCCCGAACAGGTGGCATTGATCGAGCGCCATTGCACCCCGCATCCGTTCAAGACCTTTACCGATCCCATGGTCTTGCAGGGGCCGCCAGGCGGCACGCTGCCCAAGGTTTACATCCAGTGTGTCGATCCCATTTATGCGCCGCTGCAGGACAGCCGCGACTTCGTCAGGACACGTAAGGATTGGGCATGGGACCAGATCGCGACCGGGCACGACGCCATGCTCAGCGCCCCCGCGGAGCTGGCCGATAAACTGCTGGCGTTCGCGTAGGAATCCGTTTTCACAAAAACAGCGGGGCCGGTCTGCCCGGCCTCGCTGCCTGCTTAGCGCGACTGCCGGCGGTCAGGGGGCTGCATCGGGCCCGCCCTTGATCCATGCCAGGCGATGCAACTGCGCCATGGCGATGGGGTCATCCAGCAGCTTCAGGCGCTGCGGTTCCGACAGGCCGTCCAGATACTCGGCGGCCTGGTAGACCAGCGCGCGGCGCGCGGCCAGGTTGGCCGGAACGGGACGGTGGCGGGCGGTGCCCATGGCGCAGGCCATGGCATTGACCACCGGGTCGCAAACGGCGTCGCCGAAGGTGGGATCCTCGTTGCGATGGTCGCGCGCGGCATGCGTGTACAGGTGCGTGTCCTGCAGCTCCCGGGGTGGGCGGGTTTCTTCGGGTATGCGAAACAGGTTGTGCCGGATGCTCTTGAGGCCGGGAGCGAGCCGGCTGGAGTACACCGACAGCGGGATGATGAGCAGCCAGGCCGCCAGGATGGGAATCATCCACGTCAGGAAGATCGGGTTGAGCCAGGCTACCAGCGAGGCCCAGGCAATGCCCAGCAAGGTCTGCGAGGCATGCCGGCGGATGGATTCGCCCCAGGGCGTGTCCTGCGCGTCGCGGTGGGGCGAGACCCACTTGGCCTTCAGGCCCAGGTAGGCCGCCACCACGAAGCGGGTGTGAAAGATCATGCGTACGGGCGCGAGCAGCATCGAGAACACGACTTCGAGCAGCATGCTCTGCAGCGCCTTGATGCGGCCGCCGTAGTCCTGCGGATCGCGGAACCAGATCCGCAGCAGGGCCAGCACCTTGGGCAGGAAAAGCAGCACGAACGTGGTGGAAAACAGTGCGATGGCCTTGTCCGGATGCCATTGCGGCCAGATCGGGAACAGCTGGCGCGGCTCGATGAAATATTGCGGCTCGGTCAGCGTGTGCACCGCCAGCAGCGCGGTGGACAGCACCATGAAGAGGAACCACAGCGGTGCTGACAGGTACGACATCACCCCGGTAAGAAACACCGCGCGGTGCACCGGGTGAAAGCCGTCGATCAGGAACAGCCGGAAGTTCATCAGGTTGCCGTGGCACCAGCGCTGGTCGCGCTGCAGCTCGTCGAGCAGGTTGGGCGGCAGTTCTTCGTAGCTGCCCGGCATATCGTAGGCGATCCAGACGCCCCAGCCGGCGCGGCGCATCAACGCGGCCTCGACGAAGTCGTGCGACAGGATGGCGCCGGCGAACGAACCCTTGCCCGGCAGCGGCGCAAGAATGCAATGCTCCATGAAAGGCGCCAGGCGGATGATGGCGTTGTGTCCCCAGTAGTGCGACTCGCCCAACTGCCAATAGTGCATGCCCGCAGTGAACAGGGGGCCGTAGACGCGCGTGGCGAACTGCTGGATGCGCGTGTAGAGGGTATCCATGCCGCTGGCTTGCGGCGCGCTCTGGATGATGCCGGCCGTGGGGTTGGCTTCCATCAGCTGCACCAGCGACTTGAGGCATTCGCCGGTCATGACGCTGTCGGCGTCCAGCACCACCATGTACTGATAGTGCGCGCCCCAGCGGCGGCAGAAGTCGTCGATGTTGCCGCTCTTGCGCTTGACGCGGCGGCGGCGGCGGCGGTAGAAAATGCGGCCGAAGCCGCCCACTGTCTTGCACAGTTGCAGCCAGGCCTTCTGCTCCTGGATGCAGATATCTGCTTTGTAGCTGTCCGACAGCACGAAGACGTCGAAATTGCTGAGCGAATCGGTGCGGGCGAGCGATTCGTAGGTGGCGCGCAGGCCGGCGAAGACGCGCGCGACGTCTTCGTTGCAGATAGGCATGACCAGGGCGCAGCGCGCGCCTTTCTCCGGCAGCGGCGCGTCGGACAGGCCGCGCGCGCAGATGCTGTAGCGGTCACGGCCGATCATGAGCTGCAGAAAGCCCATCATGGCCGTCCAGAAGCCGGAAGAGACCCAGCCGAACAGCAGCGCGAAAAGAATGAGGATCAGGATTTCCAGCAGATTGCCGCCCTGGTAGGGCAGCACGCCCTTCATATACCAGGTGGCCACGGCGGTCTGCGCGGTCACGCCCGCGAGCAGCACCAGGCGGCGCCGGCTGCCGGCGCGGCGCCAGGGCGCGCCGTCGTCGTCGCGCAAGATGGCGCGGGTGATGGGCGGGGCGGGCGGCGGGCCGTTGCGCAGGCGCCGCCACATGCGCACCAGCGGATTGGTCACCCAGGGCACGGGCGCCAGGGACGAGCGCGCGTGCGGCGGCATGGCCGCGATCTCGGCACCCGAGGCATCGCTGTGCATGACGCCCGCAGCCAGCGGGCCTGCGCCTACGCCCAGCATGAGCCGCTGGCCTTCCGAGGCCATGGACGGTTCGGTGACCGTGCCGTGCTGGCCTATGGCTTCATGCAGCGCCGTCCAGGGGTCTTCGCCCCGGCAGACGGCCTGTTCGATCTGGCGTTCCAGTACCTGGCGCTGGGCCTCGGGCAGGGGCAGGTGCTGGATGTAGCCGTGGATCAGGCCGCGATCGGCCTCACTTGGCTTCAGGCTCATTTCTGCTGGGCGGCATTTGATAGGACCAGGTTTCCGACAGGGTGGTCTGGCCGCTGGTGAGCGAGGCGCGCATTTCGACCGGCTTGGCCGGATCCTTGACGTTCACACGCAGGGTCAGCCTGCGCCCGCCCGTAATGGGGTTGGGGCGCACCGAATTTTCGACGATCTGGCCGTTTTCGTTGGACCAGACGTTGGCGGTGACCGTCGCGTCGGCCGGCAGGTTCTCCAGCGAGGGGCCGACGAAGTCGACGATGAAGGTCGTGCTGCCGTCGCTGCGGCGGATCAGGTCCGGACCCTTGACTTCGTCGCGCGAGCGGCGCGTCTGCATGACCCAGGCCAGCGGCGTGTCGTGGATGCGCTGGTTGTTCAGCGTCCAGGTCATGCGGTAGCGCACGTCCAGCGGCACGCCGGGCTTGGGCTGCGCATCCGGCACCCAGAAGGCCACGATATTGTCGTTGGTCTCGTCGGGCGTGGGGATCTCGACCAGCTGCACGCTGCCCTTGCCCCAGTCGCCGACGGGCTGGATCCACAGGCTGGGACGTTTTTCGTAGTGGTCGTCGAGGTCTTCGTAGTTGTGGAAGTTGCGCGCGCGCTGCAGTAGGCCGAAGCCGCGCGGATTTTCCATGGCGAAGGCGCTGACGGCCAGCCGCTTCGGATTGTTCAGCGGACGCCACAGCCATTCGCCGTTGCCCGTATGCATGGCCAGCCCGTCCGAATCGTGCATCTCGGGCCGGTAGTTGACCGTGGGCGACGGCTGGTTGGAGCCGTACAGGAACATGCTGGTCAGCGGCGCGATGCCCAGGCGGCCGACATGTTCGCGCAGATAGATGCGCGCCTTCACGTCCACCACGGTGTCGATGCCAGGGTGGAAGGTGAAGCGATAGGCGCCGCTGGCGCGCGGCGAATCGAGCAGCGCGTAGACGATGATGTCGGAGGCGTTCTTGGCGGGCTTGACGATCCAGAACTTGCGAAATGCCGGAAATTCCTCGCCGGAAGGCAGCGCCGTGTCGATGGCCAGGCCGCGGGCCGACAGGCCGTAGGTCATGCCGCGGCCGATCACGCGGAAATAGCTGGCGCCCAGGAACGAGGCCATCTCGTCATTGGGCTTGAGCGCGCTGTTGACCGGGTACAGGATCTTGAAGCCGGCAAAACCCAGGCCCTTGAGCAGCTTGGGGTCGATCTTCAGGTCGCCATAGTTGAAATCGTCCGGATCGAACTTGATCGGATGCACGGCGCCGTGCTCGTCGACTTCGTTGATCTGGACGGGCACATTGAAATGCATGCCCTCGGGGTAGAAACCGAGGTGAAAGGGCGAATCGTCGTCACGCCAGTGCGAGCGGTCTTCGCGGAACTGCACGTTCTGGTAATTGGCGTACTTCAGGTCCTGCAGTTTTTCGGGCAGGTTGGGCGTGGGCTGCCTGTAGCGTTCCGAGGCAAGGTGGTGGGCCATGTTCTCCACTTCGGAAAAGGCGAAGTGGACGGCGGGTTTGGCGGCTTCCGATTCAGCCTTGCGCGCAGCGGGCTTGGTTGCGGGTTTGTGCTCGGTCTGGGGGTGCGGCTTGGCCTGGGCGGGCTTGGTCTCTGTCCGCTTAGCCTCGACCGGCCTGGGTCTGGGCTTGGGCGACTCGGGCTTGACCGCCGGCTTGGCCGGTTCGGGCGGGACCTCGATGCGGATGACCTGCGCATTGGTGGTATCAACGTGCGGCATGGGAGGCTGCGCAGCTTGCGATTGCGCGTAGGCCGTTCCGGTCAGCAGGGCGGCGAAAACAAGACTGGCGATCGGAATACTGCCGCGGATGCGGCGGGCAATGGAAAAGGTCACGGCGTGGAGCCTTTTGCGAAAAACAAAATAAGCAAGGTGGGATTTTTGCACAGACGGCGGCTACAGGTGCGGCAAGGCCCTGGACGCAGGTTTGCCGGGGCGCCCGCCGTGCTGCCCCGGGATGATACTCCGCTCCGGGATCAGCGCGAAGTGGCGCCCGGCGCCCGGCGCCAGACGCGCCAGAGCAACAGACACAGCAGGCCGCAGCCGAGCAGGGCCAGCGCGCCGGCATAGATGGGCAGCAGGCGGCCGGCGCCTTGCAAGGTGGCCGCTAGACTGCCTTTCAGGGCGATGGGGGCCACGATGATGGCAAAAGCCAGCAGGATGCCGCCGATGGCAAGCAGGAACAGCGCCATCCAACCCAACTGCGGGACGGTCGCGCGGCCGGGGGAGGGGGCGGCGCGCGCCGGGGCGGCCTTGGCCGCCTTGGCCGGATTGTCAGCTTTGCCGGCAGCGCGCGATTTGGCCTTGGGTTCGGCCGGGCGCGGCGAGGCCAGACGGACCAAGCCCTGCCAAAGTCCCGGCGCGGCGGCCAGGCTACCGAAGCCGGCCAGGGCTCCCAGCAGGGCTTCGGGCGAGATCGGACGCGGGCCGGCAAGCCAGCCCGATGTTTGGCCCAAGCCCGGCCAGGCGCCCAGGTGGCCGTAGAGCGCGTGGCCCAGCCCGTAAAGGGCGGCTAATGCGGCGGCGATCACGGCCAGCACCGTCACGGCGCTGGCCGCATCCTGGGCGCGCCGGCTAATGGGCATCAGCATGACCAGAGCGAGTATCTTCAGGCTCAGCCAAGTCGCCGTGGCCAACAAGGCGGCGCCGGCCAGCGACAGCGCAAAGCCAAAGAGAAAGCGGGTGAGAAACAGCAGCATGGAACTCTGAGTCGCCTGCAAGGGGCGGCGGGCGGCATGACCTTAGCACATTGCGCGGACGGCCCCTCTGGGTATTGGCAGGCGTTAGGCCGACATCTCTGCGCACAGCCGTCGCATCAGGTCTGCGGCAGGCAGGGCGCGCGACAGGCGAAAGCCCTGGCCGGCCCATTGCGCGGCGAAGTCGGCGCTGCCCCGGGCCTTGGCGGCTGCGTGCAGGGCCTTGCCCGCGTCGTAGACGATGGGATAGTCGGGCAGGGTTGGGCACCCGGGGGCCGCGCCCAAGGCGGTGAGCCGGTTGGCAAAGCCGCGCGCGGGGCGTCCGGAAATCGACCGCGTCATCACGGTGGTCCGGGAACTGTCCTGCGCCAGCAGGGCCTGCCGGTAGGCGGCATCGGCGCCCGATTCGGGGCACGAGACGAAGGCGGTGCCTAGTTGCGCGGCTTGCGCGCCCAGCGCCCGCGCCGCGGTGATGCCCGCGCCGTCCATGATGCCCCCGGCTGCGACCACCGGCAAAGGCAGGCGTGCGGCCAGCAGGCGCGTCAGCGCCAGGGTGCCAAGTTGTTCGTCGGGGCCGTCGGGCTCGAAGATGCCGCGATGGCCGCCGGCCTCGATGCCCTGTGCCACGATGGCATCGATGCCGGCCGCCGCGATGCGGCGGGCCTCCTCCAGGCTGGTGGCGCTGGCCATCAGGTAGCAGCCGGCCGCATGCAGGGCGTCGATGCGCTGGGCCTCGGGCAGACCGAAATGAAAGCTCACCACTGCCGGGCGTTCGTCGAGCAGCATGTGCAGCATGTCCTCGTCGGCTACGAAGCTGGTGTAGATCTCGCGCAGTTGCGCCGGCGGCTGCGCGCCGAATTCGGCGAAGCAGGGCGCCAGGTAGTCGATCCAGGCGCGCTCGCGTTCGGCGTCGGCCTGGGCCGGCCTGTGGCAGAAGAGGTTGACGTTGAAGATGCCCTGCGTGAGCGCGCGGGTTTGCCTGATGGACTCGCGCGCGGCGGCTGCGTTCATCGCGGCCACGCCCAGCGATCCCAGGCCGCCGGCGTTGCTTACCGCGGCAGCCAGCGCCGGGGTGCTCGTGCCGGCCATGGGAGCCTGGATGATCGGCTGGCGCAGGCCCAGGCGGGCGGTCAGGGATGTGGTGGTCTGGGTCATGCAATCACGTTAGCGGCTCGGACCCGGATGCGCAAGTTGGGTTAGCCTAGGGCCTGGTGACGCTAAAAGGCGTCGCACATGTGCATCCCAACGCGCACCTGGCAAGGTGCGAAGCGCAGCCGTAGCGGTACTGCGGCGAGCATTGGCAACGCGGCCAGGCGCGCGTTGGGATGCCTACCCTTTGGGTTAGCCGGCCAGCGCGCGGCTCCTTTTAGCGTCAACAGGCCCTGATGTCATGGCTTTGAGTCGTTCGTCTTTTTTCCTGCGTTTTGTCATTCTCAGTGTGGTCGGGCATGCGTATGTCGGCCTGCGCCTGATTCCCGACGCGCCTGTCGGCGCAGCGGCGACGACGGGTGCCTGGCTGTGGCTGCTGCTGTCCTGCGTGCTGATCCCGCTGGGCATGCTCAGCCGCCGCGCATCGCATCCGCGGCCCTGGGGCGAGGCGGCGGCCTGGATCGGCCTGTTGGCGCTGGGGTT
Organism: Bordetella sp. FB-8; assembly: GCF_000382185.1. Classification (NCBI taxonomy): domain Bacteria; kingdom Pseudomonadati; phylum Pseudomonadota; class Betaproteobacteria; order Burkholderiales; family Alcaligenaceae; genus Bordetella; species Bordetella sp. FB-8. The sequence goes on from NZ_KB907784.1 coordinate 2,032,989, forward strand.
TTTCTCGTCGCTGTTCGTCTGCACCGTACTGCGCGATGCCGTGCTGCTGGCCGCCTGGGTCGCGGCGCTGCTGGGCGCGCATGTGCCCATGCCGCAGTTGCGCGCCCTGTCGGCCTTGCTGGTTCCGGCGCTGGCCTTGCTCGGTAGTGTCGTAGGGTTTGCTAACGCACGCAGGTTAGCGCGCGTGGTGACGGTGAGTGTGCCCATCGCCGGACTGCCTGATGCGCTGGAGAATTTCACCATCGTGCAGATCAGCGACGTGCATGTTGGGCCGACGATCAAGTCGGGTTATGTGCGCGCCATCGTCGAAGCGGTGAATGCCGAGCGCCCGGACATGATCGCGATCACGGGCGACGTGGTCGACGGCAGCGTCGAGATGCTGTCGGCGCATACACAGCCCCTGGCCGACCTGAGCGCGCCCCATGGGGTGTACCTGGTGACGGGCAACCATGAGTATTACTCGGGAGCCTCGGCCTGGGTACGGGAATTCCGCCGCCTGGGCTTGCATGTGCTGATGAACGAGCATGTGGTCGTCGGGCCGCACGGACACGATGTGGTGGTGGCCGGGATCACCGACTACACCGCCGGCTCGCACGACGCGCAGCAGCGCAGTGATCCGGTCCGCGCCCTGGCGGGTGCGCCGGCGGGCGCCGCGGTCAAGTTGCTGCTCGCGCACCAGCCGCGCAGCGCGATAGCGTCAGCTCCCTTGGGTTACACGCTGCAGCTATCCGGTCATACCCACGGCGGGCAGTTCTTCCCGTGGGGGCTTTTCGTGCGCATGCAGCAGCCTTTCACGGCAGGGCTGTACCGGCACCAGGGGATGTGGTTGTATGTGAGCCGCGGAACGGGGTACTGGGGGCCGCCCAAGCGGTTGTGGGCGCCTTCGGAGATCACGCGGATACGGCTGGTGCGGGCTTGAAGTCCCGCTACGGTGCGGGCTTTGCCCATCCCTTGGCGTGCTCCACCGCCTGCTTCCAGCGGGCCATGCGCGCCTCACGCCTGTCCGCCGACCAGGCAGGCTCGAAGCGGCGCTCGGCTTGCCAATGGCCGGCGAGTTCGTCCTGTGACGACCAGAAACCGACGGCCAATCCGGCCAGGCCTGCGGCGCCCAGCGCAGTCGACTCCAGCACGCGCGGCCGCACCACTGGCACGCCCAGCAGATCGGCTTGCATCTGCATGAGCAAGTCGTTGCGCGCCGCGCCGCCATCGGCGCGCAGTTCGGACAGGGCGATGCCGCTGTCGGACTGCATGCAGTCCAGCAGCTCCGCGCTTTGCAGTGCGATCGATTCCAGCGTGGCGCGCGCGATGTGCGCGCGCGTCGTGCCGCGCGTCATGCCTACCAGCGTGCCGCGGGCGTAGGGGTCCCAGTGCGGTGCGCCCAGGCCGGTGAAGGCGGGCACCAGGAAGACATCGTCGGTGTCGGCCACCTGCGCGGCCAGCGCGCCGACTTCGTCGGAACGGGAAATGATCCCCAGCCCGTCGCGCAGCCATTGCACCGAAGCGCCGCCCATGAACACGCTGCCTTCGAGGATGTAAGTGGCCTGCCCGTGCTGCGCGGGCGAACCCGTCCAGCCCAGGGTGGACAGGAGCCGGCTGCGCGAGGCGACGGGCTGCGCGCCGACGTTCATGAGCATGAAGCAGCCGGTGCCGTAGGTGTTCTTGACCATGCCGGACTCGAAGCATGCCTGTCCGAACGTGGCGGCCTGCTGATCGCCCGCCGCGCCGGCGATCGGGATGGCGCCGCCCAGCAAGGCGGGCAAGGCATGGCCGATGATGCCGCTGCTGGGCGCGATCTGCGGCAGCACGCTGCGCGGGATATCCAGCAGCGCGAGTATCTCGTCGTCCCAGTCGCGTTTGCGCAGGTCGTAGAGCATGGTGCGCGATGCATTGCTGTCATCGGTGCTGTGCACCGCGCCGCCGGTCAGCTGCCATGCGAGCCAGGTGTCGATGGTGCCGAAGGCCAGCTCGCCGCGCTCGGCCGCGGCGCGCGCGCCGGGCACATGGTCCAGCAGCCAAGCCAGTTTGGTGCCCGAGAAATAGGCGTCCACGATCAGGCCGGTGCGCTCCTGCAGCCAATCCGCATGGCCGTCCAAACGCAGTTTTTCGCAGAAAGCGGCGGTACGGCGATCCTGCCACACCAGGGCATGCGCCACCGGCCGGCCGGTGGCGCGTTCCCACAGTACGGTCGTTTCACGTTGGTTGGTGATGCCGATGGCCGCGATGTCCGAGGCTTGCGCGCCGGCGTTGGCCAGAGCCCCGCGCGCGGTTGCCAGTTGGGTCTGCCAGATTTCCATCGCGTCATGCTCGACCCAGCCGGGCTGCGGATAGTGCTGAGGGAACTCGCGCTGGTCGAGGCCGCGCATGCGGCCTTCTCGATCAAAGACGACAGCCCGGGAGCTGGTGGTGCCCTGGTCCAGCGCGAGGAGGAATTGCCCTTGAACCATGGCGGCCTGCCTTCTGGGTTGATTTGACCGTGGTCGGATTAGCCGTGCTTTCTGCCCAGGCTCAGATGCGAGCCGGCCCTCGCGGGCAGCCGCAGAAAGGAAAAATACGACGCCATGCACAGTACGCCGATGATGACGAAACCGGCCAGGGCGTCGGAGGAGGCGAGCGAAGTGCGGCTATGCAGCACCATGCTGGCGTGCAGGGTGACGGCGGCTACGCCCACACCCAGGCTCACGCCCAACTGCTGAGCCATGGCGGAAAAGCTGCTGGCGCTGCTCATCTGCTCCTGGGTGATGTCGGCATAGGTCAGCGTGTTGACGCCGGTGAACTGCAGCGAGCGGAAGAACCCGCCCAGGAGCAGGATCAGGATCATCAGCCAGGCCGGCATGTGCGGCGTGAACAGGGCGCATACGATCACGAAACCGCCGGTGAGCAGCGCGTTGACGGTCAGCACGCGGCGAAAGCCGAAGCGTTCCACGATGGGCGTGGCGACGAATTTCATCAGCAGCGACCCGGCCGCGCTGGCGAAGGTAATAAGGCCAGCCTGAAAGGGCGTCATCCCGAAGCCCACCTGCAGCAGCATGGCCAGCAGAAAAGGCATGGCTCCCACGGCAAAGCGGCACAGATTGCCGCCCAATACCGAGATGGCGAACGTGGGCTTGTCCAGCAGCGCCAAGTCGATGATGGGATGGGGCGCACGGCGGGCATGCAGCACGTAGAGCCAGCCGCAGGTCAGGCCGACGGCCAGCAGCAGACTCGGCTGCGACCAGTCCGACACGGCCTGGCCCAGCGATTCGAAGGCGCTGACCAGCGTGGCCAGACTGATGCCGCTCAGGACGAAGCCAATGCCGTCGAGCTTGTGGGTATGTTCTTCGCGGATTTCCTGGATGAAGCGCAACACCATGACGATGCCCAGGATGCCAAAGGGGATGTTGATCAGGAAGATCCAGTGCCACGACATGTAGGTGACCATGAAGCCGCCTATGGGTGGCCCGATCACCGGCCCGAGCAGGGCGGGCATGGACAGGAAGGACATGGCGCGCAGCAGGTTTTCCCTGGGCACGATGCGCAGGAGGATGATCCGCCCCACCGGGACCATCATGGCGCCGGCCATGCCCTGCGCGATGCGCGCCAGCACCAGCTGCGCCAGGTTTTGCGAGAGCGCGCAGGCGACCGAGCTGAGCGTGAACAGGGCGATGGCCGCGACAAACACCCGGCGTGCGCCGTAGCGGTCGGCGGCCCAGCCGCTGACAGGCACGAATACGGCCACGGCCAGCAGGTAGGAGGTGATCGCCACGTTCAGCCGCACCGGCGTGGATCCCAGGCTCGCGGCCATGGCGGGCAGGGCCGTGGCGACTACGGTGGAGTCCAGCATCTGCATGAACAGCGCGCACCCCACGATGAAGGGGATCATGCGCGCGGCCCGGGCCGCGCGTGCCGCGTTCTGGTCGGAGCGGGCGGACAGGACGGCGGTGGTGGGCTCGGCGGACATGGAAAGCAGCAACGGCTGGCGGGAGTGGGCACGATTGTAACGCTGGCGCCGGGTGCGTCTTGAGGGCCCTCTTTGCGGCCGTGCAGTAAACTTCGTTCATGATTCCCTGGCAGCCCGGGCTGCCGCGACAAACCAGAGCAATTGCCGCCATGGCCAAAAATTACGAATCCGAAGCGACCCAGTTCATCAAGGCCTACAAGGTACAGCACCCCGACACCGAGCGCCGCCAGCTCGAAGGCCGCGCCCGTCTGTGGGACAAGGAACAGGACGCTGAACTGCAGGAAGGCTTTCGCCAGGCCCGCGTGCCGCAGAAGCCTTACGTGTACCAGGCCGACTGAGCCGCCCGCTCCAAGCGCCCATGTCCGGCAACCTCCTGCCCGGCAGCGCCGCGATTGCGGGCGACAACCTGGCTGCGCTGATCGAGCCGCCGGTCGACACCACGCCCGACGTGATCGACTCGGTGGCCTTCGCGCGGCTGTACGGCGAGCCGCTGTTTCAACTGCCCAACGACCTGTACATTCCGCCGGATGCGCTCGAGGTCTTTCTGGAGGCTTTCGAAGGCCCGCTGGACCTGCTGCTCTACCTGATCCGCAAGCAGAACTTCAATGTGCTCGATATTCCCATGGCGGATGTCACGCGGCAGTACCTGTCGTATGTGGAACAGATCCGCGAGCACAATCTCGAACTTGCCGCCGAGTACCTGCTCATGGCCGCGATGCTCATCGAGATCAAGTCGCGCATGCTGCTGCCGGTCAAAAAGAGCGATACCGGCGAGGAACCCGAAGACCCGCGCGCCGAACTGGTGCGCCGCCTGCTCGAATACGAGCAAATGAAGCTCGCGGCGCGCAAGCTCGACGCCCTGCCTCAGATTGGCCGCGATTTCGCGCGCAGCCAGGCGGTGGCCGAGATCAGCGTCGAGCGCATGATGCCCGAGGTCGACGTCGTCGACCTGCGCGCAGCCTGGGCCGACATCATGAAACGCGCGCGGCTTAACCAACACCACCAGATCACGCGCGAGCAGCTGTCGGTGCGCGATCACATGACCCACATCCTGCGCCGCCTGAACGAGGTGCGCTTCATCGAATTCGGCGAACTGTTTCTGGAGCGCGTGCGCGAAGGCGCGCCTGTCGCCGTCGTCGTGGTGCACTTCATTGCCATGCTCGAACTGGCGCGCGAGTCGCTGCTCGAGATTACCCAGGCCGAACCCTACGCGCCCATCTACGTGCGCCTGGCTTACACCAGGGCCGTCGCGGCCTGAGGCCGCGACGGCCCTCACCGACGGTCCGCACCGGAGGATTCCTTGAAAGTCGTACACACCATCCAGGACCTGCGCGATCATCTGCGCGGGCAGACCCGCGTCGCTTTCGTGCCCACCATGGGCAACCTGCACGACGGTCACCTGGCCTTGATGAAAATGGCACGCCAGCACGGCGACCCGGTGGTGACCAGCATTTTCGTCAACCGCCTGCAATTCGGACCCAACGAGGATTTCGACCGCTATCCACGCACGCTGCGCGACGATGTCGAGAAGATGGAGCAGCGTCGCGACGTCTACATCACCTTCGCCCCCGATGAGCACGAGATGTATCCCGTGCCGCAGAACTACCGCGTGCAGCCGCCCGACGACCTGGGCGACATACTCGAAGGGGAGTTCCGGCCGGGCTTCTTCTCGGGGGTGTGTACGGTGGTGATGAAGCTGCTGTCGTGCGTGCAGCCGCGCGTGGCCGTGTTCGGCAAGAAGGACTATCAGCAGTTGATGATCGTGCGCAGCATGTGCCAGCAGTTCCAGCTTCCGGTGGAAATCCTGGCGCACGAGACGGTGCGCGCCGATGACGGGTTGGCCTTGTCCTCGCGCAACCGTTACCTGCGCCCGCAGGAGCGCGCCGAAGCGCCGCGTCTCTATGTCACCTTGCAGTCCATGCGCCAAGCGCAGCGCGCTCAGTTGGCCGCCGGCGTCTGCGATCTGGAGGTCATCGAGAAAGAGGCCCTTGACCTGATGCAGGCGCACGGATGGAAGGTCGACTATATGTCGGTGCGTCGGCAGCGCGATCTTAAAAGGCCCGCAGCGGCCGAGGTCCTGGCCGGCGAGCCGCTGGTGGCGCTGGCCGCCGCCAAGCTGGGCGCCACGCGACTGATCGACAATTTGGAGTTTTGATCCGACGGGGCGGCCCGCGAGCCTGCCTAGGCCGACGCGCGCATGGGCGGGCTTTTTTCTTGTCTTCGCTTGGTCGGAAAAGCGCGCTGCGCGCGCGCAGCGGCAGGCGCCGCCATCATGGCGCATGCCACACTTGCCTTTCCGATAAGGGAGGGTGCTATGCCATGCAATAAAGCAGCGGGGCTTGCCTGCTCACCGCGGCTGGACAGGCTGTCGGTGCGCGAGCGCGAGCTTGTCTACCACTATGCGCGCGGCCTGCCCAACAAAGTGGTCGCCATCGATTTTCAGATTTCCGAACGCACGGCCGAGGCGCATCGCGCGAGCATCTTTCGCAAGATGGGCGTGCGCAGCGCACTGGAACTGGCGTGTTGCATTTGTCCGCACCGCCCCCGTCCGGAAGATGAAACCTGAGGCCTTACGGGCAGTTGGGCAGCGGCTGCTTGGACAGTTCGTCGATGGGATCGAGATCAGGCTGGCGGGTCAGGGTGTAGTTCAGCGTGAGCGTACGTCCCTGGAATGTCCTGATGCTCAGCACATTGTCGGACGAAGCCAGCAATTCGGCCTGCGGGTTGTTCCGCGCATCGAGCAGCAGCACATGGGCAGGATGGTCGCCGGCGACGTTCCAGCAGCCTTGCTGGGCTTGCGGCGCGTCGGGCTGGCTCCCCTGGTTGGCCAGGTAGGTGGCGCGGCTGCGCCAGCGGCCATTGGGCCCCAGCGTGAGCGTGATGCGCTGGGCCGCGCATTGCGCAGACGGCGATGGGCAGGCAATGGTGCCGACGAAGGTTTCGGCTTGCGGCAGGAAGGCGCGCTGGCTCGGGTGGTCCAGAGGGGCGGGGGCGGTGGCCGCGCCCTCCTTCATTCGGGCGTTGGCGCCGGCGGCGGGTATGGACGGAACGGGCGGGACCGAAGTGCCCGCCCCGGGCGCGGCGCCGGTGGCGGCCTGCGCGCCGTTGTCCGCCTCCGGCTGTTGCTTGTCCGGCGTGAAATTCAGGGGAATCTGGACCTGCGAGGGGGCCTGCGACAGCATGGAGTGGCTGACGCCGCCCTGCGCCTGGTAGGTGGCGTCGGTGCTGGAATTGGCAGACTGCTGGGCGTAATAGTCGGGGCTGCGCATTTGGGCGCAGCCGGTGGTCAGCAGCGCGCCGCTGAACGCCGTCGCGAGTATCAGGGTGCGCAGGATGGGCAGGGAAGAAAAAGGCATGAAAGAGTCCGGAAAGCGCGCGGCGGCGTGGGGGCGGCCAGGGTGCTCGGTCAAAGGCCGAGCGATGGATCGCAGTGTATCGGTATGGGGATTTTACGCACTTGGCATGGGGCCGTCATGGTGTGCGGACTGCGGGCCGGTTTGTCTTTGTGACGGCATGGCGTGATGTCGATTTACTTCGCATGGCAAATCCTTCATGGCGGGCAGGCCTGGGCCGCGGCGCTGGCGGGGCTTTTCGGGCTACCGGCAGGTTGGGCGCTCGGCGCTCTGGCGCGCGTGCTGCCGCGCCGGATCGAGCGTGCTTGGCAGGAGCCTGCCGACGGCGCCGCGCCGGATGCGCCGCCCTTCTCGGACTGCGTGCGGGCCGATTGGCGCCTGGACGCCCGCAGCGGCGCCATGGCCCTGCTGACGGGCCTGGCGTTCGCCGCCTGCGTGTGGCGTCTGGGGGTCACGCCGGCCGCGCTGTGCGGCATGGTCTTTGTCGCGGCGCTGATCTCGCTGGCCTGGATCGATGCCCAGACCCGGTTGCTGCCCGACGCGCTGACCCTGCCCTTGCTCTGGCTGGGCCTGCTGGTCAATCTGCACGGCGCTCTGGTTTCCCTGCCCTCGGCTGTGCTGGGGGCGGCCGCGGGCTACCTGTTCCCTTGGACGGTCTATCACCTGATGCGCTGGCGCACTGGCCTGGACGGAATGGGGTATGGCGATTTCAAGCTGATGGCTGCGCTGGGTGCCTGGTTCGGCCTCGCGGCGCTGCCCTGGCCGTTGCTGGGCGCGGCGTTGGCTGCCTCGGCGGCTGGCTTGTGCCTGCGCTTGGCGGGACGTCTGCAGCGTGGGCAAGCGCTGCCTTTCGGCCCTTATCTGGCGGCAAGCGGTATCCTGATGTTCCTCGGTGAGGTCCCCGTGGGCCATTTCCCCGCGACATAGGCATGAGATGGAAAAAACCAGGATGTTGAACATAGGTTTGACCGGCGGCATCGGTTCGGGTAAGTCGCGGGTGGCGGATCTGCTGGCGCAGTGGGGGGCCGCGATCATCGATACCGATGCGATCGCACATGCGCTCACGGCGCCGCAAGGGCAGGCCGTGCCGGCATTGCGCGAGGCTTTCGGCGAACAGGCCGTGACTGCCGAAGGCGCCTTGAACCGCGCGTGGATGCGCGAGCTGATATTCCGCGATCCCGCAGCGAAGGCGCGTCTGGAAGGCATCCTGCATCCCCTGATTAGCCGGTGCGCCCGCGAGCAGGGCGAGCGTGCCCGGGGAGCCTACCGGGTGTTCGTCGTGCCGCTGCTGGTCGAATCCGGGCGCTGGCGCGACAAAGTCGACCGCATCTGCGTGGTCGACTGCGATCCCGAGACTCAGGTTTCCAGGGTAGGCCAGCGCAGCGGGCTGACGCCGGACGGCATACGGGCTATCATGGCGGCACAGTCCACGCGTGAAGGCAGGCTGCAACGGGCGGACGACGTCATCCTTAATGACGGCGCCACTTCTCCCGCCTTGCTGCACGAGCGGACCAAGATCATGCATGATCGTTGGATCGCTCTGGCCGCGATATTGGGTACTGCCCCCGGCCGGCTGGCGTCCGCCTCATAATTCCGGACCTGCGCCTAGCCACCGCGCAAGGCCCATCGGCCGTCATTAAGGGCTTGCGGCGAGTGACTCTTTACGAATATCCCTTCAATGAGCGTGTCCGGGCCTATCTCAGGCTGGAGTTTCTGTTCGACAGATTGCTCTTCCTGGTTCGCGGCGACGACATGCGCGAGCACCAGATCGCGGTTTCGACGCTGTTCGACGTGCTCGACGTGCTCGAGCGCACGGACGTCAAGGGCGCCATTCTGCAAGACCTTGAACGCCAGCGCGCGGCACTGGCGCCCTTGCGCGACCATCCCGGCGTTGCGCAGGACGTGCTGCAAGGCATGCTGGGCGACATGGAGCGCGTCGTCGGCGTGTTGACCGCGCAGGGCAAGATCGGCCAGGCTCTGCGCGAAAACGAATGGCTCACCAGTTTGCGCGGCCGCCTTTCGGTGACCGGCGGGGCTACTCAGATGGACATGCCCTCGTTTTATGCCTGGCAGCACAAGCCCACTGAGGTGCGACGTGCCGACCTGGCGCGCTGGATCGACTCCCTCATGGGACTGTGCGAGGGGCTGGCCCTGGCGCTGAGGATGCTGCGCGAAAACGGCGCCAAGAGTCAGGCGGTGGCCGAGCAAGGCGCCTATCAGCAGATGCTGGGCGGCAAGCAGCACCAGTTGCTGCGCGTCTGGGTCGATCCGGCACAGGGCGTGTTCCCCGAGATCAGCGCCAACAAATACATGATCTGGATCCGCTATGCCACGCAGGACGGCGAACTCAAGCCGCAGCCCGTGGCGCGCGACGTGCCTTTCAGCATGTCGCTCTGCTCCGTCTAGGGGCTGTTGAGCTGAGCGACGGCGGGCCCTAGGCGGGCTGGCGCGGTGCAAACGCGATGGGCGCGCCGCCGAAGCGGTTCTTGCTGCGATAGGCGGCCACGGCCGAGTCCATGTAATGCACGTGCTCGGGTAGCCAGCGGTCCAGTTCGGCGCAGAGCGACTGCACCAGGTTCGCCATGCCGACCACGTCGTCGTTTTCAATCACCCAGCCTTTGACCTCGGCCAGGGATTGGAGCACTGCGGCGTGTTCGTCGAGGTGGCAGACCGCATCGTCGTTACCCTGCATGCGGCGCAGATCCTCGTCTTCGGCGGCGAAATGGGCTGCGCAGTGCCGGGCCAGCGCATCCAGGGCGGCAACGACCTCCTGCCGGTTGCGCGTCTGTGCCAGATGCTGCGACAGGCGGTGCAGTTCGGCGTGGTCCTGGTCCAGCCGCGGATCGCCCAGGGCGAGGTTGGATTCGGCGTGCATGGTTCAGATTATCGCGCGTATACCGGCGATGCCGTGCGCGCCGTGTGCGCGGGCGATGGCGCGCGTTGCCTCGGACTGGCCACCCAGGGCGAACACCGGCAGCCCCGCATCGCGCAAGCCTTCGGCAAATCCAGCCCAGCTCAGCTCGGGCTCGCCCGGGTGCGAAGGCGTGGCCAGCACGGAGCCCAGCACGGCAAAGTCGGCGCCGATCCTGCGCGCATGCGTGATGTCGCCCTGCGTGTGGGCAGAGACGCCCACCAGCGCGTCCGAAGGCAGGTCCGGCCGGTCTTGCATTACGACCGCGTCCGCGCTGCGCAGATGCACGCCATCGGCTTCATGCCACCACGATGCGGGGTGCGTGCTGTTGATCAGCAACCGCGCGCCTGCGATGCGGCAGCGTTCGCGCATCTGTATGAACGCGGCGCGCAACGATTCGGCGCCGGGACCCTCCGGCCAGTTCGGCTCGCGCAGTTGCACCAGCTTCAGGCCGCCGGCCAGGGCCACGTCGAGCCGCTGCAGGAAGGAGGGCAGATACGACGGCGACCCGATGGCCGAGATGCCATAGGTTGTGGGTAGCTGCAGCCAGCGCAGCGGCGGGATGGTGGCGGGCAGGACCCGGCCGTCGGGCTTGTCCGGATCCAGGTCGTGGCCCTGGCGCAGCGCGTCGGCCAGCGCCTGGGCGGGCTCGACCCAGCGCAGTTGCTGGTTTTCCAGACCGGCCGGCTCGCCTTCCCAGGCCGTGACCTGGCAAAAGGCCAGGCGCACCGTACTGTGGGGGTAGTGGTGAACGTAGGTGACCCAGGGCCAGGCCTGGGTGACGCGGATGCCGATTTCTTCATGTAGTTCGCGCGCTAGGGCTTGCAGCACGGTTTCGCCGGGCTCGAGCTTGCCGCCGGGCAGCTCCCACCATCCCGGCCAGGGCTTGTCTTCGGGGCGCTGGCCCAGCAGCAGCGAGCCGTCGCCGCGCAGGAGAAGGCCGGCGGCGACGTCGATGATCTTGCGGTCGGTCATGGGTGGGGAGATCAGGCGTGGCGCGCCGCCCAGTCGCGCGCGAACTGGTAGGCCACGCGGCCCGAGCGCGAGCCGCGCTCCAGTGCCCACTGCAGCGCCTCGGTGCGCGAGGCGTCGATCTGGTCGGCGGGGCAGCCGAGCTCGCCCAGCCAGTGACGGACGATGTCCAGGTAGTCGTCCTGCCGGAACGGATGGAAGGACAGCCACAGGCCGAAGCGCTCGGACAGGGAAATCTTTTCCTCCACCGTCTCGCCGGGATGTATCTCGCCGTCGGCGCTGTGCGTGGCCTGCAGGTTCTCGCTCATGTATTCCGGCATCAGGTGGCGCCGGTTGGACGTGGCGTAGATCAACACATTTTCGCCCGACGAGGACACCGAGCCGTCCAGTACCGACTTGAGCGCCTTGTAGCCGGCCTCGCCTTCCTCGAAGGAGAGGTCGTCGCAAAAGACGATGTAGCGCTCGGGGCGGACCGCGACCAATTCGACGATGTCGGACAGGTCGCCCAGGTCGGATTTGTCCACCTCGATCAGGCGCAGGCCCTGGCCGCCGTAGGTGGCCAGCATGGCCTTGACCAGTGAACTCTTGCCGGTGCCGCGCGCGCCGGTCATGAGCACGTTGTTGGCCGGCCTGCCTTGCAGGAACTGGCGGGTATTTCGGTCGAGGATGTCTTTCTGGCGTTCGACGTGCTGCAGATCGGACAGTTCGATGCGGGCCACGTGGCGCACGGCATCGAGCCAGCCGCGCACGCCGCGCTTGCGCCAGCGATAGGCGTGCGCGTTCCAGTCGATCTCGGGCGGCGCGGCGGGCAGCCAGGCCTCGAGTTGAGCCAGGACGCGCTCGGCGCGTTCCAGCAGATGAGAGAGGTCGTAAGAATCCATGGTGCTACCCGAGCGAGGCGCCAGGCCGCCCTAAGGTGAGCGACAAGCGCCCCCTGGCGGGCCGCGAAAACGAAGTGTGAGTGGGCGGGGCCATTTACTATTACGAGCGGTAGTCGGCGTTGATGCTCACGTACTCGTGCGAGAAGTCGCAGGTGTACACGGTTTCGCTGGCGTGGCCGCGGCCCAGCGAAATGCGCATGGAGATCTCGGACTGCTTCATGATGCGCTGGCCTGTTTCTTCCTTGTAGGACGGTGCGCGGCCGCCGTCGCTGGACACCAGTTCGTCGCCCAGCCACAGTTTGACCTTGTGGGCGCTCAGGTCGGCGATGCCGGCGTAGCCGATGGCCGCGAGGATGCGGCCCAGATTGGGGTCCGAGGCATAGAAGGCGGTCTTGACCAGGGGCGAGTGCGCCACCGAGTAGGCCACCTTGAGCGCTTCGTCCTGGTCGCCCGCCTCATCGACGTGGATGGTGATGAACTTGGTGGCCCCTTCGGCGTCGCGCACGATCTTCTGCGCCAGGTCCAGTGCGGCCGCGGTGAGCGCGTGCGAGAGGGCGGCGTAGTTCGCGTCGTATTCGGACTCGATCCACAGGCCCGACCGGCCGGTGGCCATGATGATGAACGAGTCGTTGGTCGAGGTGTCGCCGTCGACGGTGATGCGGTTGAAGGACCGGTCGGCGATCTGCTTGGCCAGCCTGGTCAGCAACGGCTGGGAAATGCCCGCGTCGGTGGCCAGAAAGCTGAGCATGGTGGCCATGTTGGGGCGGATCATGCCGGCGCCCTTGCTGATGCCGGTGATGCTGATCATCTTGCCGTGGATGTCGAGCCGCTGTGAGTGAATCTTGGGCTGGGTGTCGGTGGTCATGATGCCGTGCGCGGCTTCGGCCCATCCCTTGGCGCTCAGCCTGGCGATGGCGTCGGGCAGGCCGGCGATCAGGCGGTCCACCGGCAGGGGTTCGAGGATCACGCCAGTGGAAAACGGCAGCACCTGCTCGGCCGGTACGCGCAGCAATTTGCCCAGCGCCTCGCAAGTTTGGGTCGCCGCGTGCAGGCCTTCCACGCCGGTGCCGGCGTTGGCGTTGCCGGTGTTGATGACCAGGGCGCGGATGGGGCCGGCTGCGGCCAGGTGCTCCTGGCATATCTGCACGGGGGCGGCGCAGAAGCGGTTGCGCGTGAACACGCCGGCCACGGTGCTGCCCTCGGACAGGCGAAATACGGTGAGATCGCGGCGGTTGGCCTTGCGTATGCCCGCCTCGGTGACGCCGATTTCGACGCCGGGAACGGGGAAGATATCGGACAGGGGGGGAATCTTCAGGTTGACGGCCATGGCCTCAATCTCGCGGTGCGGGTGTGTTGAAAGGGGCGCCCATTATCTCACCCCCGGCGGCGGCTCGCGGCGGGTTCAGGGACCGATGCGTATGGTAGCGGCATCCACAATGCCAGCCTGGCGGTTATCGAGCATCAGGCGCACCGTGCCGTCGGGCGCCTGCAACACCGAACTGCCGGCCTGCACGTCGCTGTGGTTCTTATAGTGCGCCGTGCGGCCGCGCGGCGGCGTGAACAGGAGGTCGCCCGGTTGCGCGCCCGGCACGTTCAGCGCGGTGGCGGCCCGGGTGCCCGCAGGGTAGCTTACCTCGCCCAGCCTGGTCTGCCGGGCCAGCAGGCCCTTGAACGAGACGATCCGCAATTGCGGGCCGACGACGACGTCGGCTTTGAGCAGGGCGAAATGCGCGATCTTGGCGGCTTCGCTGCCGTCGGTGCTCAGCAGCCAGTTCTGCGGATCGTCCCGGCTGCGGGCCAGCCAGGTGCCCATGGGCAGGGGCTGGCCTTCCAGTTTGTTGCCCTCGGCCAGGTGGCAGTCGGCAAAGCGCGGTTTGCCGTCGTGCCCGATGGCCAGGTCCACCGGATGCCTGTGGGTGCAGAGCCAGCCTTGTACGGTCTGGTCGGCCTCGAGCGTGACCGACCAGGATTCACGCGCAGGCGTGTCGGCGCTGACGTGGCGCCGTATTTCGCGCACCTGCAAGCCGTCCACCTTGACCGCCTGCGGGAATTGGGCCCGCGCGAAGGTGTCGGGCTTGCCGGGTTGGCGCAGATGCAGGAGGGTGCCGGCCGGCATGGCGACACCGGCCACGGTCTGCTCCTTGTGCAGCACGTCGCGGCGGGCCTGGGCCTCGCGCGCCGCGCGCTGCTCGGCCAGCCACGACGTGGCCAGGTGATAGGGATAGATGCCGCCGACCACGGCCAGGCCGGCCATCAGCCCCGCGCTCAGCCAACGGCGCTCGAGCAGCCATAGGCGAGACATGGGCGCGATGGCCAGCCAGACGATCCATGTCAGCAGCGTGCTCAGGCAGGCCAGCGAGATCGCCAGATAGATGTAGTGGTTGCCCCCGGGCAGCAAGACGGAAATCATGGCGCACTCATTGTATGAGCCAATCGCCGCCGTGCGCGGGCTGACGGTCAACCGGACCTAGGCTTGGTCCCGATGCGACACCACTTGCAGCTTGAGATCGCCCAGCGCCTTGAAAAGCGCGCCACGGGTGGCTTCGGGCAGGCCGTCGAACATGGCCTTGACCCATTCCTCATGGGCGCGGGCCATGCGGGCGAAGATTTTGCGGCCCTGCGGGGTGAGCTTGAGCACCGAGCTGCGGCGGTCGGACTCGACCTTGGCGCGCAAGACCAGCCCTTCTTTTTCAAGCTGGTCGGCGATGCTGGTGATGTTGCCGTTGGTCACCATCATGTGGCGCGAGAGTTCGCCCATCTTCATGCCCTTGGGCGCGCGCTGCAGCTGAGCCATCAGGTCGAAGCGGGGCAGCGTGGTGTCGAATTCGGTGCGCAGGCGGCCGCGGATGTCGCCCTCGATCAGGTTGGTACAGGTCAACAGCCTCAGCCACAGGCGCAGGGCGTGGTGGTCGTCAGGGGCGGCGCGGCTTTCCAGATCGGGGGCGGGTGTCGTCATATGGGCATCGGCTGGGGAGAAATCCCGGGTTTTTCGACAGGTACTTTAAATCTAAACTTGTACCCTGCGCCAGTGAGGCGCAAATCTGTTGCGGGCTGGGTTTTTGGCGTATATTATTTGAAACCTAAACTATTTTCCGGCCCTGATGTCTGGCCGCCAATCGCGGCGCATCGTCTACGGAGTGTATGCAATGAAAATCGTCTGCCTGGGCGGAGGCCCTGCCGGCTTGTATTTCGGCCTGTTGATGAAGCTGCAGAATCCGGCCAACGAAGTTACCGTAATCGAACGCAACCGGCCTTACGACACCTTCGGCTGGGGCGTGGTGTTCTCCGACGCCACCATGCAGAACCTGGCCGAGGCAGACCCGGTTTCGGCCAAGACCATCGTCGATGCCTTCAGTCATTGGGACGACATCGACATCCACTTCAAGGGCCGCACTATCCGCAGCGGCGGCCACGGCTTCATCGGCATCGGTCGCAAGCACATGCTCAACATCCTGCAGGCCCGCTGCGAGGAAGTGGGCGTCAAGCTGGTATTCGAGAGTTTGGTCGAAGACGACCAGAAAGTCGCCATCGACTACGATGCCGACCTGGTGATCGCGTCCGACGGCCTGAACAGCGGGGTGCGCAAGCGCTACGCCGATACCTTCAGGCCCGACATCGACACGCGCCGCTGCCGTTTCGTGTGGCTGGGCACCACCAAGGTGTTCGATGCCTTCACCTTCGCCTTTGTCCAGACCGAGCACGGCTGGTTCCAGGCCCACGCCTATCGTTTCGAGGACGGCCTGTCGACCTTTATCGTCGAAACGCCCGATGAAACCTGGCAGGCCGCCGGCCTGGAACACATGAGCCAGGAAGACGGCATAGCCTACTGTGAAAAACTCTTCGCGCCCTGGCTCGATGGCCACAAGCTCATCAGCAATGCCGGGCACCTGCGCGGCTCGGCCATCTGGATTCGCTTTCCGCGCGTCATCTGCAATAGCTGGGTGCGATGGAACGAGCTGGCCACCCCGCGCGGCATGCGGCAGGTCCCCGTGGTGCTGATGGGCGACGCCGCCCATACCGCGCACTTCTCCATCGGCTCGGGCACCAAGCTGGCACTGGAAGACGCTATCGAGCTGGCCCGCTGTCTGCGGCGCGCCCCCGAGCTGCATGCCGGCCTGGCGCACTACGAAGAAGTGCGCAGCGTGGAAGTCCTGAAGATCCAGAACGCGGCGCGCAATTCCACGGAATGGTTCGAGAACGTGGCGCGCTATGCCAGCCTCGAACCCGAGCAGTTCGCCTATTCGCTGCTGACGCGGTCGCAACGCATCTCGCATGAGAACCTGCGCCTGCGCGACGCGGCCTGGCTGGAGGGCTATGAGTCCTGGATCGCCAGGCACGCCGGCCTCGATGCCCAGCAGGCCGAGCGGCCGCCGCTGCCAATGCTCACGCCCTACAAAGTGCGCGGCGTCACGCTGTCCAACCGCGTCATCATGTCGCCCATGGCCATGTATTCGTGCGTGGACGGCGTGCCAGGCGATTTTCACCTGGTGCACCTAGGCAGCCGCGCCATGGGTGGAGCAGGCTTGGTCATGGTGGAAATGACCTGCGTCTCGCCGGACGCGCGCATCACCCCGGGCTGCCCCGGACTGTGGAACGATGCGCAGGCCGAGGCCTTTGGCCGCATCGTCGAGTTCGTGCACGGCAACAGCAATGCGCGCATCGGCATACAGCTGGGCCACGCCGGCCGCAAGGGTTCCACGCGCCTGGGCTGGGAGGGCATCGACCAGCCGCTGCCCGCGGACAACTGGCCCTTGATCGCGCCCTCGGCCCTGCCGTATATCGAGGGCATCTCGCAGGTGCCCCGGGCGGTCACGCGCGCCGACATGGATCGCGTGCTCGAAGACTTTGTCGCCGCCGCCAGACGCGCCGCCGCGGCGGGGTTCGATTGGCTCGAACTGCACTGCGCCCACGGCTACCTGCTGTCGACCTTCATTTCGCCGCTGACCAACCTGCGCACCGACGAGTACGGTGGCAGCCTGGAAAACCGCCTGCGCTTTCCGCTGGAAGTCTTTCATGCAGTGCGCGCCGTCTGGCCCGAGCACCTGCCCATGTCGGTGCGCATCTCGGCCAACGACTGGGTCGAGGGCGGCATCACGCCCGACGACGCGGTCGCGATCGCCCGCGCCTTCAAGACCGCCGGCGCCGACATGATCGATTGCTCGTCGGGCCAGGTGAGCCGCGAAGAAAAACCCGTGTACGGCCGCATGTTCCAGACCCCGTTCGCCGACCGTGTGCGCAACGAAGCCGGCATTGCCACCATCGCCGTGGGCGCCATCTTCGAAGCCGACCATGTCAACGGCATCATTGCTTCGGGCCGCGCCGACCTGTGCGCCCTGGCGCGTCCGCACCTTGCCGACGCGTCCTGGACGCTGCGCGAGGCCGCCCGCGTGGGTTATGCCGACGTGAACTGGCCCAAGCAGTACTTCGCCGCCAAGCGCCAGCTCGAAACCAATTTCGCGCGCGCCGCGGCCTACGCCACGCTGGACATCAAATGAGCGCGGCCCCGGATCAAGCCCTGGCCGGCCGCCATGCCCTGGTCACGGGCGGCGCACGCGGCATAGGCCTGGCCTGCGCCAAAGCCCTGCTGGCGCGCGGGGCCAAGGTCACGCTGCTGGGCCGGGGTCGCGAGTCTCTTCAGGCCGCCCAGGCCGAATTGATCGCCTCCGAGTCCACCGCGCCGGGCCGAGTCGGCTTCGTGTCCGCCGATATCGCAGACATGGCTTCGGTGCAGGCTGCCTTCGAACACGCCGCGCAGCAATCCGGCCCGGTCCATATCCTGGTCAACAATGCCGGACAGGCCGCCAGCCAGCCCTTCGCGCGCACAGACGCCCGGCTCTGGCGCGACATGATGGCCGTGAACCTGGACGGCACCTTCCATTGCATGCAGGCCGCGCTGCCCGACATGCTGGCCGCCGGATGGGGCCGCATCATCAACGTCGCCAGCACCGCGGGCCTGATCGGCTACGCCTACGTCAGCGCCTACGTCGCAGCCAAACATGGCGTCATCGGCCTGACCCGCTCGGTCGCCTTGGAGGTCGCCAGCAAAGGCGTCACCGTCAACGCGGTGTGCCCCGGCTACACCGAGACCGACATTGTGCGCGACGCGGTCGCCAACATCGTGCGCAAGACCGGCATGAGCGAGGATCAGGCCCGCGCCAAGCTGGCCGAGCGCAATCCTCAAGGCAGACTGGTGCAGCCCGACGAAGTGGCCGACGCCGTCGCATGGCTTGCGCTGCCCAGCGCCGCCAGCGTCAACGGCCAAGCCATCCCGGTGGACGGCGGCGAGGTGATGGCAGGCTGATTAATGCAAGGGCAATGAGATGATGCAAGTCTGCGGGGTATCGGGCCGGGACCGAGCCGACCGAATTGTTCCGCGAGGGCCACATCCGATGTCCTGCGGACGACTCAAGAACTCAAACAGACAGCGCAGCACGAAATCGAAGAGACGACAGGAAAGACCATGACAGAAACCGAACACACCATGAAGCACCACAAGCGCGCCTTGGCGCACTACACGCCCCGCAATTTCCTGTGGCAAGTCTCCGACGACCATAAAGTCGCCACCATTACCCTGAACCGTCCCGACCGCAAGAACCCGCTCACCTTCGACTCCTATGCCGAGTTGCGCGATCTTTTCCGCTCCCTGGTCTACGCCACCGACATCAAGGTCGTCGTGATCGCAGGCGCCGGCGGCAACTTCTGTTCCGGTGGCGACGTGCACGAGATCATCGGCCCGCTCACCCAAATGAGCATGCCCGAACTGCTAGCCTTCACCCGCATGACCGGCGACCTGGTCAAGGCCATGCGCGCATGTCCGCAGCCCATCATCGCCGCGGTCGACGGCGTATGCGCCGGCGCCGGCGCCATGATCGCACTGGCCTGCGACATGCGCCTGGGCACCCCCACGGCCAAGACCGCTTTTCTCTTCACGCGCGTCGGACTTGCGGGCGCCGACATGGGCGCTTGCGCACTGCTGCCGCGCATGATCGGGCAGGGTCGCGCCAGCGAGCTGCTCTACACCGGCCGCGCCATGTCCGCCGAGCAAGGCAGCGCCTGGGGTTTCTTCAATGCCCTGCATGCATCGGAAGAGTTGGCCGACGCCGCCTCCAAGCTGGCCGCGCAGATCGCCGCCGGCCCCACCTTTGCCCACGGTGTAACCAAGAAGCTGCTGCACCAGGAATGGAACATGGGCGTGGACGAGGCCATCGAAGCCGAAGCCCAGGCGCAGGCCCTTTGCATGGCCACCAAGGACTTCCATCGCGCCTACCAGGCCTTCGTGGCCAAGCAGAAGCCGATATTCGAGGGAGATTAGGATGAGCACCCCCAGGTTCACTACGTTTACCGCCCCCATTGGGGGCTCAGCCTCCTTCGGGCGGCCGTGCGGAGGCTGATATGCGCGACGCTAGCTGGCTGGCCTGGCCTTTTTTCGACGACGCGCATCGTGCGCTGGCGCACGATTTGGACGCCTGGTGCGAAAAAAACCTGGTCCATGTGGACCATCACGACACCGATGCCGCCTGCAAGCGCCTGGTGCGCGCTCTGGGCGAAGCCGGTTGGCTGCGCTACGCCGTGCCCGCCGGCCCGCACGGGGCCTGGGGCGGCAAATTGCCCCAGGTGGATTCGCGCTCGATCTGCATCCTGCGTGAAACCCTGGCGCGCTTTGAGGGACTGGCCGACTTCGCCTTTGCCATGCAGGGCCTGGGCAGCGGCGCGATTTCGCTGATGGGATCGGACGAACTGCGCCTGCGCTACCTGCCGCGCGTGGCGCGCGGCCAGGCCATCGCCGCCTTTGCCTTGTCCGAGCCCGACGCCGGCTCGGACGTGGCCGCCATGGCGTGCCAAGCGCGTCTGGATGGCGACCACTATGTGCTCGACGGCCAGAAGACCTGGATATCCAACGCCGGCATCGCCGATTTCTACTGCGTGTTTGCGCGCACCGGCGAGGCGCCCGGCGCGCGCGGCATCAGCGCCTTCGTGGTCGAGGCCGGCACACCCGGTTTTACCGTGGCCGAGCGCTTTGACCTGATCGCACCGCACCCCCTGGGCCGCCTGCACTTTGAAAACTGCCGCATTCCCGCCGGTCAGCGCCTGGGCGATGCCGGCCAGGGATTCAAGCTGGCCATGATGACGCTGGATATTTTCCGCGCCTCGGTGGCCGCCGCCGCGCTGGGCTTCGCGCGCCGCGCGCTGGACGAAGGCCTGCGCCGGGCGCGCAGCCGCCCCCTGTTCGGCCAGACCCTGGCCGACCTGCAGTTGACGCAGGCCGCGCTGGGCGACATGGACACGGCCATCGACGCTTCGGCGCTGTTGACTTACCGCGCCGCCTGGCAGCGCGATGTCCAGGGCACGCGGACCACGCGCGAGGCCGCCATGGCCAAGATGACCGCCACCGAGTCGGCGCAGACGGTGATCGACCGCGCGCTGCAGATGTTCGGCGGGCTGGGCGTGGTGTCGGGCGTGCCCGTCGAGAAGCTCTACCGCGAGATCCGCGCGCTGCGCATCTACGAGGGCGCGACCGAGGTGCAAAAGCTCATCATCGCGCGGGAACTGCTCAAGACCTGAACGCAAGCGCCTGCGGCCGCGGCGCAGCGGCCACCAAGGAGGAGAATCGAGCCATGGAAAGATCCGCACATATCGACACGTTTGCCCGCGACCACCTGCCGCCGCCCGAGGAATGGCCCGAGATCCTCGACAGTCCGGATACGCGCTACCCCGCGCGCTTCAATTGCGCGGTCGAGCTGGTCGATGCCATCGTGGCGCGAGGCATGGGCGAACGCGTGGCCCTGCGCTGGCGCCAGGACGGCAAACCCGCGTCCATGACCTATGACGCGCTGCGACGCCTGAGCAACCGTATCGCGCATGTGCTGACCGAGGATCTGCAGCTGGTGCCGGGCAACCGCGTGCTGCTGCGCGGCCCCAACAATGTCATGATGGCTGCGACCTGGCTTGCGGCGATCAAGGCGGGCCTGGTCACCGTGCCCACCATGCCGCTGTTGCGCGCCAAGGAACTCAAGCAGTCGATATCCAAGGCCGAGATACGCACTGTGCTGTGCGACGCGCGCCTGAAGGACGAAGCCCTGGCCTGCATGGATCCCGGCAACGAGCACTACTGCGCCGGGCTGGAAAAAATGGGGGTGTTCAACGACGCCGCGGCCGACGCGATCGATGCCCTGGCGACGAATAAGTCCGACGACTACACCGCCTGCGACACGGCGGCCGACGATGTCTGCCTGATCGCCTTCACCAGCGGCACCACGGGCGCGCCCAAGGGCTGCATGCACTTTCATCGCGATGTGCTCGCCATGTGCGATCTGTTCCCGCGCCATGTCATCGCGCCGCAGGCCGACGATATTTTTTGCGGCACGCCGCCCCTGGCATTCACTTTCGGCCTGGGCGGCCTGCTGTGCTTTCCGCTGCGCGTGGGCGCATCCACCGTGCTGTCCGAACGGCTCACGCCCGATTTGCTGTTGGCCGAGATCCAGGATTTTCGCGCCAACATCGTTTTCACCGCACCTACTTTCTATCGCCAGATGGCGGCGCTGGCAGGCAAATACGACATCCGCTGCCTGAACAAGAGCGTATCGGCCGGCGAGGCCCTGCCCGATGCCACGCGGCAGCTGTGGAAGCAGGCCACGGGCATCGAGATGATCGACGGCATAGGCGGCACCGAGATGATCCACGTGTTTGTCTCCAGCCCCCCCGACCAGGTACGGCAAGGCGCTATCGGCAGGGTCGTGCCCGGCTACGTCGCCCGGGTGGTCGGCGACGATATGCAGCCGGTGCCCAACGGAACGCCCGGCCGCCTGGCGGTCAAGGGACCCACAGGCTGCCGCTACCTGGCCGACGAGCGCCAGCGCAAGTTCGTGCAGCAGGGCTGGAACCTGCCCGGCGACACCTTCGTGCAGGACCAGGACGGCTATTTCTTCTACCAGGCGCGCAACGACGACATGATCATCTCGGCCGGCTACAACATCTCCGGTCCTGAGGTGGAAGACGCCCTGATGCGGCACGAGGCGGTGGCCGAGTGCGGCGTGGTGGGCAAACCCGACGACGAGCGCGGCCAGCTGGTCAAGGCCTTCGTGGTGCTCAAGCCGGGCTACGAAGCCACGCCCGAATTGGCCGCACGGCTGCAGGATTTCGTCAAGGCCACGGTCGCGCCCTACAAGTATCCGCGCGAGATCGAATTCATGGCTGCGCTGCCGCGCACCGAAACCGGCAAGTTGAAACGCTATACCTTGCGCCAAGGCGGCGTCTCGCTCTGAAAAGGGAGTATCCATGCAGCAAGAGGCAGGCAAGCCTTACCTCAGCGAAACGCAGGTACGCTTCCGGCACTGCGATCCAGCCGGCATCGTGTT
The DNA here is from genome assembly GCF_000382185.1 of Bordetella sp. FB-8. NCBI lineage: Bacteria > Pseudomonadati > Pseudomonadota > Betaproteobacteria > Burkholderiales > Alcaligenaceae > Bordetella > Bordetella sp. FB-8. The sequence continues at coordinate 2,055,398 of NZ_KB907784.1, forward strand.
CTATCCGCGTTATTTCGAAATGATCAACGACTTTGTCGAGGCGTGGTTCGACAAGGCGCTGGAACACTCCTTTCATAGGCTGTTGACCGACATGCATCTGGGTATTCCCACGGCCTCGATCCAGTGCGACTTCACCGCGCCCAGCCGCTGGAACGACGTGCTGCGCCAGGAGCTGACGCTGCGACGCATCGGCGGGTCTTCGATCAATTTCGATGTGCGCTTCATGGGCAGGGACGATGCGAGTCAGCGCCTGGCCGCCAATGCCACGTTGGTCTTCGTCGACGTTCAGAGCGTTCGCCCCGCGCCCATGCCGCGCGAATTGCGCGAACGCATGGCTGCCTATCTCGTGCCTGCCGCGCCGGCGGCCTGATTTCAATTTCCTTCAACAGGACGAAGTAATGAATATTCTGCAACCCCCGGATTGGCTGCCTCCCAAGGGCTACTCCAACGGCATCATGGTCGAGATGACCGTCGGGTCCAGGCTGGTCTTGGTCGGCGGCCAGATAGGCTGGAACGGCCAGCAGCAATTCGAGACCGACGATTTCGCCGGGCAGGTGCGCCAGACGCTGGAGAACATCGCTGCCGTGCTGAGGGAGGCGGGTGGCGGGCCGCAGCATATGGTGCGCATGACCTGGTATGTCAAGGACAAGCAGGAATACGTGGCTTCGTATCCGGCCGTCGGCAAACACTACCGCGAGGTGATGGGGCGCAATTTCCCGGCCATGACGGCGATCGAGGTGGCCGATCTGGTCGAGGATCGCGCCAAGGTCGAGATCGAAGTCACGGCAGTGATCCCGCAGGGCGGCTGACGCCTCAGCTCATGGCGATTTCGCCGTCCTGGCCTATCCCGACTTTGCCGCCGGGGTAGTCTTCGCGGAATTCACGCTGCTTGTGGCCCACGCGGATGCGCACCCCGCTGTGGATCGTCTTCCTGGCAGCCACATAGGCATCGGGCTTGGGCTGCAGGGCCGCGATCAGTTCGGCCTCTTCGGCCTTCAAGGCCTCCAGGTCGGTGAAAGTCTGCTTGTAGGTCTTGCGCGCCCGGTCACCGATGCCGTCGACGTCCTTCTGCGGGTTGGCGTGCAGGAACATCACCACCTTTTCCAGTTTTGCCTGCTGCTCGGCGAGGCCCTGGCGTTTTTGCTGCAATGCGGTAAGGTGAGCATGCGCGCGCGGGTCCAGGCCCACCTCGATGTCGGTTTGCACGGCCCCTGTCGAACCGATGACGCCTGATTGCACGGACGTCATGGCGCGGACGCGTCCGCCAACGATGATGCCGTTCTGTCCGCCCGGGGGGCCGACCACCACGCTGTCTCCGGAATCGACGAAGCACTGGCGTATTTCGCGTTCGGCCGCCACCATCTGGGCCGCCTCGATCTCGGCGTGCAGGATGAAGCGCGCCTTGACCATGCCGCCGCTTACCAGGCGGGCCGCGCGGGATTGCTCCTGGCCGTCGGTGGAGACGGTCTCGGTCATGCCGATGATCCCGCCATTGACCGTGATATTGCCCCCGGCATGAACCTCGGCGGCTTCGATGGTGCCCGAGACGAAGACGTCGCCCGTGACGCGCACCATCATGCCGGCGAGGATGTCGCCTTTGACCCGTAATGTGCCGTCGAAGTCGATATTGCCGCTGTTCAGGTCGACCGCCTCGATCTCGACCAGAGATGCGACCGACACGCCGCGCGGCATGACCTTGGGAGCGCCGGCAATCTCGGCGACCAGCAGGTCGGGATCTTCCGCGGACGGTTTGGCGCCGGGCAGAGGCAGGGCAAAGGGCGGGTCTTCGATTTTTGCAGGGTCGAGCACCTTGCCGGTGATGTCGAAACCGGGCGTGCCCGGTACGGCTGGCGTGCGGCGCATGAGCGGTGCACCCGGCTTGACCAGGATCAGGCTACCCATATTGCGATAGTCGATGCGGGCATAGGTGCCATCGTCCTGTCCGTCGTTCTCGTCGTTCTCGTCGTCCTCGTCGTGATGCTGCCGGGGGGATTCGATCAGGCTGGTGAAGAAGGCGGACTTGCCGGCAACGGGCTTCCGTCCTGCCGCAATGCGGGTACTTAGGCCGTCGTGGCGTTCGACCGCCTGGCGCAGGGCATCGTCCAGGATGCCGGCCACCACGCCGCGGCCGGCCAGCGCGGCCCGCACCTGCGCTTCGGTGACGGCCTGGCCGCCGCGCGGCGGTTCGACGAAAAGAGTGGCGCTCATGCGGTCATCCTCGATATGCAGTTCGAAACTGCCATCGATCAGGTCGTCCGTGGAGGAATCTACGGGCGGGACGGCGGACATGCGGTCTCCTTGGGGTCGTCGGCGCATCGGCGATGCCGGCTCTTTTGAGTATTGTGCCGCCAAATCAAAGCATCGGCATAGGGGCTGATAAGGCGGATTTTTCCTCTCCGAGCCAGGTCAAATGTCAACAAAGAAAAAGGCCGTGAAAGCGGCGCAGGGTTGCGCGCGAGATTCCGGACATCAATTGACTGCGATCTCTCCGTTGGCCCCCTGCCGCAGCTTGCCGCCCGGATAGTCTTCCCGGAATTCGCGGGCCTTATGGCCTATGCGCGCATTGACGCCGCTGTAGATGCGCTTTTTCACGGCGACATAGGCTTCGGCACGGGGCACCAGAGCCCGGATCAGTTCCGCTTCCTGCGCGGTGAGCGCGCTCATCTCGGCCAGCGTCTGCCTGAGGGTCTCGCGCGCACGCGCCCCGACATTGTTGACGTCCTTCTGCGGATTGGCCTGCAGGAACAGAACCAGCTTTTCCAGCTTGGCCTGCTGCTCGTTCAGTTCTTTGCGCTTGCGTTGCAGGACCTGGGCCCGGGCGTCGGTGCGCGGATTCAGGCCTACCTGAACTTCGGTGCGCACGGCCGACATCGAGCCCAGTACGCCCGAGTGCACCGATATCGTGGCGCGGATGCGTCCACCGACGATAGCGCCTTTTTGCGAACCTGGCGGGCCGACCACCACGCAGTCGCCGGCGTCAATGAAGCTCTGGCGAATTTCCCGTTCGGCCGCCACAATTTTGCGCGCATCGATATGGGCGTGGGAAATGAAGCGCGCCTTGACCGAGCCGTCGCAGACCAGGTGGGCCGCGCGGGACTGCGCCTGGCCGTCGTTGGCGACAGTGTCGGCCATGCCCACGATGCCGCCGTTGACCGTGATGTCGCCGCCCGCATGAACGTCGGCGGCCTCGATAGTGCCGGCGACGGCGATATCGCCCGTTACGTGGACCCTCATGCCCGCGACGATATCGCCCCTGACCTTCAGCGAGCCGTCGAAATCGATGTTGCCGGTATCGAGGTTGACCGCATCGACCTCGACCAGGGCGAACACCGATACTCCGTGCTCCATGACCTTGGGGGCGCCCGAGATAGCGGCGATCAGCAAGTTCGCGTCGTCCGGGCAGAGCATGACGCCCGCGAGGTGGTCGGCGAAGGGCTGGTCCTGTATTGGCGGCAGCTCGATGACCTTGCCGGTTATATCGAAGCCGGGAATGCTGGGCACGGCCGGTGTGCGACGCATGAGCGGGATGCCGGGCGTGACCAATATCAGGTTGCCCAGGTCGCGATAGTCGATGCGCACGTGGGTGTCCTCGTCTTCGTCCTCCACGGCTTCACCAATTTGATCGAGCGGGGATTCGATCAAATTGGTGAAGGCGGCGGGATGGCCGGGCGTGGGCTCCAAGCCCCTGGCTATGCATACATAAGAGCCGATACCCAGCTCCGCGGTCTGGCGTAGCGCATCGTCCAGAATGCCGGCCACCAGGCCTCGGGCGGTCATCTCTGCGCGTATCTGCTCTTCGGAAACCGCTGCGCCGCCGTTCAGAGGCGGTTCGATGGAAACCGATACGGCCATGTGGTCGTTGTCGATATACAGATAGAAGCGGCCATCGAGCGGGACGTCCGACGGCGTATCTGCGGGCAGGCCTTCGAGGCTATCGATAGGCAGGCTGTCGGACGGATCCCTAGGCAGATCTGCGGGCATGAATCCTCCTGGGTCGGGCGGCTGGCGCGAGACGATGCGACGGCGCCAGTTTCTATTTTGATGCCGCGCTGCATGTCACGGCCGTCCGATTAAAACATCGTTCCGAGCGGGCTTTGCAATTTCTTGCGGACTCAAGCGTCAAGAAAAGTAAGACCGCGAGTGCGGCTCGGGCCGTATCGGTTTTTTAGCCACGCATGAAGGCTTTTGGGCGGCGAGATGACTTTTTTCCTGTCGCGACAGGTAAGGCCGCCGTGCGGTAACCGGATATAAAATGGGGCTACTTGGATCGGCAGCCGGGCTTGACTGCAAGCAGCCTGGGCCACGCGCGCGCCCAGTCGCCACCGTGCGTCATGCCTGGCACGAGGTAAACCCGCGCGCACGCGGACCCGGCGCGCTCCACGAATCGTTGAGCGACCCGGGTGGGCACGACCTTGTCGCGCGCACCGCTGAAGTGAATTTGCGCAATCGCGCCGATGCGCCGCGCATCGTCTATGGGGTCGAGCGATGCCGGCATTGGCGAGACATCGTGGATGCGGTTCACATATTCGCTGTCCAGATTGCCCGCCACGGTGCGCAGCGTGGCAACGTCATGGCGCCGCGCGGCGATCAACACCGCCACCGCGCCGCCGCCGGAGTACCCGATCAGATTCACGGGCTGGCCCGGCACGCGCGCGACCAGCCGATCGATCGCGTCGTTCATCGAGGCGATGACCTCAGGCGCGTAGCGCTTGCCCGTCCAGTAGGGAACGGCGCATTGCGGGTTCAGTTCCATCGGTGTGAACTGGCAAGGCCGGGCCAGGTACGCCACATTGGGCGCGGGATCGGCCAGCATGCAGCCACCCAAAATGGCGCACAGGCACAGGAGGGCGAGTGCGCGCATCGAAGACTCAGCGGGCCAGTTCAGCGAACGCCTGCTCCGCCGCGTCGAACGTCGCCTGCAAGACGGCCTGGTCGTGCGTCGCTGACACGAAGCCGGCTTCGAAAGCCGACGGCGCGAAATGCACGCCGCGATCGAGCATCGCGTGGAAGAAGCGTTTGAACAGCGCGGCGTCGCAGGCCGACACCGCGTCGAAGGTATCGGGTACTTGGGCGCTGAAATACAGGCCGAACATGCCACCGATGGACTGAGCCGAGAAGGCCACGCCGGCAGCGCGGGCGCGCGCCTGCAGGCCTTCGGCCAAGCGCGCCGTGCGCTCGCCCAGGGCATCGTAAAAACCAGGCTGGCCTATCAGGCGCAGCGTGGCCAGGCCGGCGGCCACGGCCACCGGGTTGCCCGACAGCGTGCCGGCCTGATAGACCCCGCCCAGCGGCGCGATGTGCGCCATCAGGTCGGCGCGCCCGCCGAAGGCGCCCACCGGCATGCCCCCGCCGATGATCTTGGCCAGCGTGGTGAGATCGGGGCGTACGCCTGTCAGTCCCTGCATGCCTTGCGGCCCGACGCGGAAACCCGTCATCACTTCGTCGAAGATCAGTACGGCGCCGTGGCGCGAGCAGAGGTCGCGCAGGCCTTGCAGAAAGCCCGGGCGCGGCATGACCAGGTTCATATTGCCGGCCACGGGTTCGACGATGATGCAGGCGATGTGTGCTCCGTGCTGGTCGAACGCGGCCTGTACGGCCTGCAGGTTGTTGTATTCCAGCGTGAGCGTGTGCGCGACGAACTCGGGCGGCACGCCGGCCGAGCTGGGATTGCCGAAGGTGAGCAGGCCCGAGCCGGCCTTGACCAGCAGGCTGTCGGAATGGCCGTGATAGCAGCCTTCGAATTTGACGATCTTGGCGCGGCCGGTGGCGCCGCGCGCCAGCCGGATGGCCGACATGGTGGCCTCGGTGCCCGAGCTGACCAGCCGCACTTGTTCCATCGAGGGCATGCGCTGGATCAGGAGCTCGGCCAGCTCGACCTCGGCCTCGGTCGGCGCGCCGAAGGACAGGCCGCCGACGGCGGCTTCCTGCACGGCGCGCACCACTTCGGGGTGGGCGTGGCCCAGGATGGCCGGGCCCCACGAACCGATGTAGTCGATGTAGCGCGTGCCTTCGGCATCCCATACGTAGGGCCCCTGTGCGCGCTTGATGAAGCGCGGCGTGCCTCCTACCGAGCGGAAGGCGCGCACGGGCGAATTGACGCCGCCGGGAATGCTGCGGCAGGCGCGATCGAAGAGTTCGGCGTTGGTGGACATGCTTATTGGTCCGAAGAATTGAAGGGTGTCCGCCAGGAACGCGTGGGCGGGGTCAGAAAGGGCGCCGCGCAGGCCTGCGCGGCCGCGGTAATGTCCGGGGCTTCGAACAGGGCGCTGATGACGGCGACGCAATCGGCGCCCGACTTGGCGAGGATCGCGGCATGGTTCGGCGTGATGCCGCCGATGGCCGCCACCGCCGGACGCGGCAGGGTGCAGCCTTCGACCAGTTCGTGGGCCTGCGTCAGAAGCGAAAGCGGCGCCCGCACGGCCTGTGGCTTGGTGGGCGAGGCGAACATGGCGCCGAAGGCGATGTAGTCGGGTTCGGCGGCGAGCAGCCGCTGTGCGCGCTCCGGCTCGTTGTAGCAGGATACGCCGATGAGCAGGTCGGGCCCCCCCTCCTTGCGGACCTGCGCCGGATCGGCGTCGTCGCGGCCCAGGTGCACGCCGTCGGCGCCGATGTCCAGCGCCAGGCGCCAGTGATCATTGATGAGAAAGACCACGCCCAGCTCGCGGCACAGCGGCGCCAGGGCCCGGGCCTGCGCCGCGCGCGCTTGCTCGGGAGCGGTCTTGCGGCGCAGCTGCAGCGCGCTCATGCCGCCGGCCGCAGCCCGGCGCACGGCATCGAGCAGCCTGTCGGTGTCGTCCCATTCGGGCGTGACGCCGTACAGGCCGCGGGGGAATCGCAAAGCAGTCATCAAGGGGCCTTTGCGTCGGGTGCCGGACTCAGCCGCGAGTACCGACGCGGTTCGCAATGCGCTTGCCCATGCCGGGCAGGAAGGCCGCGGCTATGGCTTGGGCAGCATGCTGCAGCGCCAGCTCGGCGGCGCGCGGGATGTCCAGGCCCCGGGCCAGCAAGGCCGTCGCGGCGGCGGCCACCAGGCCTCCCGTATCGCTGTTGCGCTCAGGGAGCGCCTGCCAGGGCCAGGCCTGGGTCCGGCCGTCGGGGCCGAGCAGGAGGTTTTCCCGGTGGCCGGGGCGCATCGGCGCGCCCAGCACAAGGGCCCATTGCGCACCGCCCGCCAGCAGCGCGTGCGCGGGGCTGGGGGAGCCGCCGATATCGATGCTGCCGTCGGCCTGCCACTGGGCCAGGCGCAGATGCTCGACCACGACCAGCTGCGCCTGCGGCAGCAGCAACTCCAGCGTGGCTGCCAGCAGGTCGTCGGCGTCGTCCTGCTCCGACACATCGTCGCCGGCCGGGCCGCGCAGTCCCAGGTGCAGCACCAGGGGCACCTGGCTGTAGTCCGCCGCGATCTGCGCGGCCACGCTGGCGGTTTCGGTGCTGTACAGGCCGCCGATTTTGATCGCCTGTACGGGCATGTCTTCCAGCAGGCAGCGCGCCTGGTCGTCGAGCAACTCGGCCGAGACGGGATGGACCTCTTCCAGGCCGGCGGTGTCCTGCACGGTCAGCGCGGTCACGGCGGCCAGGCCGTGGCAGCCCAGGTTGGCACACGTGACGGCGTCTGCGGGCAGGCCGTCGGCGCCGGTCGGATCGAAAGGTCCGAAAATGAGCGCCAGGGGAGGGGATGCGGAGGAATTCACGGGTAATCAGCCGCGTTATGCCGCAGCGTGCTGGCTCGGGTTTAGGTAAGATCGGCCTTCATTCTAATGGATGCTCCCCGCTGCCAAGGCGATACCGGGGGCTGGAAATAGTGAGAACCATGCGTACCTGGATGTGTTTGATTTGCGGTTGGGTCTATGACGAGGAGGCCGGTTTGCCCGAAGAAGGCATTCCTCCCGGCACCAAGTGGGACGACGTGCCTCCCAATTGGGTCTGTCCCGAATGCGGTGCGCGCAAAGAAGATTTCGAACTGATGGAAATCTGATGGTGCCCTGGCGCAGGCCTGTCCTGGCCACGGCGGCATAAAGGCAAAGACATCATGACCGAAGACACGCACGATACCGAGCCGGACGACCATCGTCCGGCGGCCGGGCCGCCGGCCACGGATTTTTCCAACCAGTTCCTGCTGGCCATGCCTGCCCTGGTCGACGGCAACTTCGCCGGGTCGGTGGTCTATATCTGCGAGCATACGACGCGCGGCGCACTGGGCCTGATGATCAACCGGCCCACCGATCTTTTGCTGTCCGCCCTGCTCGATCGCATCGAGATCAAGGTCGAGAGCGCTCCGGCGCGCGACGATACCGTGTATTTCGGCGGCCCCGTGCAGACTGACCGCGGCTTCGTGCTGCATGCGCCGGCGGGGGAATACAACTCCAGCGTCAAGCTAGGCGAGCTCACGCTCACCACCTCGCGCGACGTCTTGCAGGCCGTGGCCGAAGGCGATGGGCCGCGGCGCATGCTGGTGGCGCTGGGATATGCCGGCTGGGGTGCCGGCCAGCTCGAATATGAAATAAGCCAGAACGCGTGGCTCAGTGTTGGCGCCGACTCGCGGATCATCTTCGACGTGCCGCCCGAGCAGCGCTATCCCGAAGCGCTCAAACTGCTGGGTGTGGACCCGATCATGCTGTCCGGGGGCGCGGGTCATGCTTGAGTAAAGCCATGATCGAGGAAACATTGCTTGGCTTTGACTTCGGCGAAAAGAAAATAGGCGTGGCCCTTGGCAACACACTTACGCGCCAGGCTCGTCCGCTCGAAATCATTTTCTCCGAAGTGCGCCAAGCCCGCTTCGGGCGCATCGCCAATCTCATTGGTCAATGGCAGCCGCAGCGTCTGGTGGTCGGACTGGCGCTGGCTTGCGATGGCGGCGAGCAGCTCGCCACGGCGCGCTGCCGGCGCTTTGCCAACCAGCTCGACGGCCGCTTCGGCCTGCCCGTAATGCTGGTCGACGAACGCGGGTCGAGCCTTCAGGCGCAGGACCTGCTGCAAAGCAATGCGCCCGACGACGCCATGGCCGCGATGGTCATCCTGCAGCGCTACCTCGACGCATTACCGTAACGTGACTCGGGGCCGGGTATGATGCAGCGCGGCTGCCTGTCCGCGGCCTCGGAGAAAGCTACTTGAACCTGCTGCGTTTCATCGCACGGCTCTGCCTGGTCGTACCTTGGATACTCTCGGGCCTGGTGATCATTGCCGTGGTCTATCCCTGGATCTCTCCCGTGCCGACCCGTGCCGCCATCAATCGCTGGTGGTCGCGCCGCCTGATGCGCCTGTGCGGCATCCGGATTTCCGTGATCGGCCAGGCCCGCATGTCCGGTCCCGTCCTGTGGGTGTCCAACCATGTATCGTGGATCGACATCTTCGTGGTCAACGCGGTGCGCGCCACGGCCTTCGTAGCCAAGTCCGAGATCCGGGCCTGGCCCGCCATCGGCTGGCTTGCCGCCGGCGCCGGTACGCTCTTCATCGACCGCGGCCAGCGCCACGCCGTGCACGATATGGGCAGCGCGATTCAGAAGTGTTTCGACAACGGCGAGGCCGTCGGCCTTTTTCCCGAAGGCACCACCACGCAGGGCTTCGGCCTGCGGCCTTTTTTCGCCAGTCTGTTCGAGCCCGCGCGCCAGGCCGGCGTCGATATCCAGCCTGTGGCCCTGCGCTTTTATCGCCATGGCGAGCGCAGCAGCTACGCTGCCTTCGTGGGCGAGGAAACCTTGGTGGCGAATCTGTGGCGCGTGCTTGGCGCGACAGGGCTGTCGGTCGATGTCGTGTTCCTGCCCATCCTGCGCACGGCGCCGGACTCAGCCGGCGAGACGCCCACGCGGCTGCATCTGTCGCACGCGGCGCGCCAAGCCATAGCCGAACAACTGGCCTATAGATAAGGCCCATAAATAGTCTGAACTAATTGCTGGCGCTGTGGTCAGATAGCGCATGGAAACCGAAGACGCCCGCCGGCTCAGCCCGGCCGAACAACACGAGCGCCGCCGCCAGGTCATTCGGGCGTACAAGCGCAAGCTCACCAAGCGGCAGATCGCGCGCGATGTGGGACTGAGTTATTCAGCCACGTGCAAGATCATCGACCGCTATAACGCTGGGGGCATGGCGGCGCTGGCGCCAGGTCAACGTGGCCGCAGCGCTGGCGACAAACGCGCACTGACCGTCGAGCAAGAAGCCACGATCCGTCAGACGATCTGCGACAACCGTCCGGAGCAGCTGAAGATGGAGTTCGCCTTGTGGAGCCGTGCCGCCGTGAAGGAGCTGATCGAGCGCGACTACCAGATCACCTTGCACCTGCGCTCGGTTGGAAAGTATCTGGCGCGCTGGGGCTTCACGCCGCAGAAGCCCATCAAGCGCGCCTATGAACAGTCGCCCGAAGCCGTGCGCACGTGGCTGGATGAAACCTATCCTGGCATCGCCGAACGCGCCAAATCAGAGGGTGCGGAGATTCACTGGGGTGATGAGACAGCGCTGGTGAACACCGATGTGCGTGGCCGCAGTTACGCCCCCAAAGGCAAGACGCCGGTAGCGATGGCAGTGGGTGGCACGCGCCAGAAGCTGTCCATGCTGGCCAGCGTGACCAACCAGGGCAAGGCGCGCTGGATGATCATCGACGGCAATTTCAATCACGAGAAGCTAATCGAGTTTTTCGAGGCCCTGGTCGCGGACACCGAGCGCAAGGTGTTTCTGATCCTGGACAACCTGGGCGTGCATCACTGCAAGCCGGTCAAGCAGTGGCTGGCCGAGCATGTCGATCAGATGGAGGTGTTCTATCTACCCAGCTACAGCCCCGAACTCAATCCGGAGGAACGTCTCAACGCCGATCTCAAACACGTTATCCGTCGCAAGGTACCGGCACGCACCAAGGCCAAACTTCGCGCCGCCACCGAAGCACATATGGCCGTGATCGGCAGCGAGCCGGAACGCGTCAAAGCCTACTTTCGCGATCCTCGCGTCAAGTACGCTGCTTGATACTGTTTAAGGGCCGAATCAATAGGGTTGACAAGCTCCAGGGACGCCTATTCCTGGCCCGGCGCCTGCGATTGCGCGCAGCGTATCTGAACCAGCTTGCGGTCTTGCATGCGCATGGCGGTCAGAGCGCCGCCCCATACGCAGCCTGAGTCCAGGCAGATCACGTCCTCGCGCTGGTACAAGCCCAGCGTGGACCAATGTCCGAACACGATGGTCACCCCGCGCGTGGCCCGCTCGGGTACGTCGAACCAGGGGATCAATCCGGGCGGCCAGGCATCGGGCGCCACCTTGGCGCTGAAATCCATATGCCCCTGCGGCGAGCACAGCCGGATGCGCGTGAGCGCGTTGATGATCACCCGCAGGCGTTTGCCGCCCCGATGATCGTCCGTCCACTGCGCAGGCAGGTTGCCGTACATCTTCTGTAGGGCTTTCTGCCAGTTCGGCCCGCGCAGCACGGCTTGCACCTCCTTGGCCACCGACAGCGTCTTGGCTACGTCCCATTTGGCCAGCACGCCAGCGTGCACCATCAGGTGGCCGTGCTCGAAGTGGGCCAGGGGCCGGCAGCGCAGCCAGTCGATCAGTTCCTGGGCATCGGGTGCGTTGAGGATTTCGTCCAGCGTGTCCGACTTGGAGGGCTTGCGCACGCCGGCTGCCGCGGCCAACAGGTGCAGATCGTGGTTGCCCAGCACGGCCACGCTGCGCGATTCCAGCGAGATGAGCCGGCGCAGCGTGGCCAGCGACTGCGGCCCGCGGTTGACCAGATCGCCCGCGAACCAGAAGAGCGAATCCGGGTCGGCGGTGATTTCGGGGTGCGCGAGCAACTGCTCCAGGGGCTGGCAACAGCCCTGCACATCGCCGATCATCCAGATGCTGCTCATGCCGTTGCTACCCGTCTACGGACATCGAGAACGCGAGGGTTCTTCATGCTGGCGACTTCTTCCAGGGCCAACGGCATGTCGTCAGGTTGCTCAGGATCATCCGGTATTCCATGATGGACAGCGCAGCCAGCGCCATCGCCATGGCGCCGATATTGGGTCCGAGCGCCGTCAGCCAGGCCGGCCAGTGGCTGAGCATGCCGATATTGAGCGCCAACTGATTGAGCATGAAAAACCCCACGCCCAGCAAAATGCCGATGAACACCTTGGCGCCCACGCCGCCGCGCCGCGTCTGCATGAAGCTGATGGGCGCGGCGATGGTGATCATGACCAGCAGCGTGAACGGGTAGACCGCCTTGCGCCACAGGGCGACGATCTGTCGGTCGGCCTGCAGCTGATTATGGTGCAGGTAGTTAATGTAGTCGACCAGCGACGCGATGGACATGCGCTCGGGCGTCAGCACGCGGGCCAGCAGCCGCTCGGGGTTGAGCGTGGTATGCAGCACCAGCTGCGGTTCGGTCGCCACGGTGGCGGGCGCACGCCCCGGTGCGCGGGCATCGGCCAGCGCCTGCGAGGCGTCGGGGTCAATGCGCGTTTCGGTGACCTGGCTCAAGGTCAGCTCGCCGTTGCCGGTCAGCGTGCCCGAGGCGGCCTGGGCCACCATGCGCAGCTCCAGGTCGGGCGCGAGCTCGTAGACCGTCACGCCGCTTACCGCGCCGCTGCCCATCAGGTCCTTGATGTTGATGATGCGCGTGCCCTTCTTGTCGGGCGATGGCTCCTTGAACCAGTAGCCGCTTTGCAGCCGGCCGTCGCTGGACTGACCGCGCAGCGCCAGGCTGACCTCGCTGTAGCGGGTCTCGGCCTTGGGCGTGATGTATTCGGACAGCAGCAGCGCGCCCGCCATCAGCGGCACGGTGATCAGCCAGAGCGTGGCCAGAAGGCGCATGCCGCTTACCCCCGAGACGCGCAGGATCACCAGCTCATTGCGCTGGGCCAGGCTTGCCAGGGCCAGGATGGCGCCGATCAGCAGGCCGATGGGCAGCAGGTCGTAGAGCCGCGCGGGGGTTTCCAGGGCCTGCATATAGAACATGGCCAGGATGGTGAACCTCTTGCCCACGCCGTCCAGGTCGTCCACCAGGGCAAAGAAGGTGAACAGCCCGAGCAGGGCCAGCAGCACGACCGCGCAGGAGCGATAGATCTCTAGGGCCAGGTAGCGGCGGGCGGTGCGCATGGAGGTCGGGGCTTGTAAGACGCAAAGACGGAAATCGGCACGCAAACTGCGGCGCAATGTGCAAGGTTAACAAATCCTCGGGCCCAAGCTGTCCCCCGCGGTGAAAACCGCGTTTCAGGCGACCGGGTATCCGAGGATGCCGCTGGCCACGGCTTGGCCGGGGAGCGAGGCTTACGAAGCGCCGAAATCCAGCAGCACCTTGCAGCTCAGACGAGGATTGCGCTCAGCCAGATCGAATGCGCCCTGCACATCGCGAAAGTCCACTTTGTGGCTGATGATGCGGCCCGGATCGACCAGCCCTTTTTCGACCCATTCGATCACCTGGGGGAACATTGCGCAGTTCAGGCGCGATGCATACAGCGTGAGCTCCTTCTTGGTCAGTTCTTGCTGTGCAATGGCCGACGGCGTATTGGAAAAACCCAGTATGCCGATACGGCCGGCCGGCGCGGACAGGCGTACCGCCTCCTCCAGGATGGAGGGGTGGCATACGGCGTCGTAGATCAGCGTTGGGCCGCCCTGCACGCCGCGTTTGGCCAGGGCTTGTTCCAGCGGTTCGCGCGCGGTGTTGATGATTTCGTCCTCGGCAGCGCCCATCTGCAGCGCCAGGGCCAGGCGCTCGTCGAAATGATCGGTGATGAAGGCGCGGATGCCGTACACCCGCTTGAGCACTTGCATCAGGTTCAGCCCCACTGGGCCGGCGCCGTAGATCAATGCCACATCGCTGGGAAAAACGCCGGTGCGGCCGGTGACGTTGGCCGCCACCGCGAAAGGCTCGATCACCGAGGCGCTCGAGTCGGACAGGCCTTTGGGCACGACGTAAGCATTGTCCTGCGGCACGCAGGCATACTGGCTGAAACCGCCGTCACGGTGCACGCCGATGACCTGCAGGTGGCTGCACACATTGCGTCGGCCGATCAGGCAGGCGTGGCAGCGGCCGCAGCTGATCACCGGATCCACCACCACGGTCTGGCCGATGCGCGCCGCGTCGACCCCGGGGCCGACGGATACGATGCGGCCGACGAACTCATGCCCGATGACCCGTGGATACGATACGAACGGGTTGTATCCGTGGAAGATGTGCAGGTCCGAGCCGCAGATGCCGGCATAGCGCACGCGGATGCGCACTTCGCCGTCCCGCGGCTCGGGCATCGGCCGTTCCTGCAGGGCCATGTGTTGAGGTTGGTCGACGACGACGCTGAGCATGTTCAAGGTTCCTTAGGTAGGTTCTAGCGCTTACCAGTTCCACATCGAGCCGTCGCGCAGGCGCGCCACGGGCAGGTAGGCGCGTTCGTAGGGGTATTGGGCGGCCAGGGTTTCGTCGATCTCGACGCCCAGGCCCGGCACTTCGTCCATGACCAGGTAGCCTTGCTCGAAGCGGTAGTTGTGCGGGAACACCGCGTCGGTGAGCGGGCTGTGCGGCATCAGCTCCTGGATGCCGAAATTGGGCACCCACAGCCCGAAGTTGACGGCCGCCGCCATGCACACCGGCGACAGGTCGGTCGCACCGTGAAAGCCGGTGCGTACCTGGTACATCGCCGCGTAGTCGGCGATGCGGCGCACATGGGTGATGCCGCCGGCGTGGACGATGGTGGCGCGGATGTAGTCGACCAACTGTTCGCGGATCAGTTGATTGCAGTCCCAGATCGCGTTGAACACCTCGCCCACGGCCAGCGGCGTGGTGGTGTGCTGACGGATCAGCCGGAAGGATTCCTGGTTCTCGGCCGGCGTGGCGTCCTCGATCCAGAACAGGCGATAGGGTTCCAGGGACTTTCCCAGTTGCGCGGCTTCGATGGGCGTGAGGCGGTGATGGGCATCGTGCAGCAGGTGCGCATCGGGTCCGACGGCCTCGCGCACCTTGCGGAACAACTCGGGCGTGTGGCGCAGGTATAGCGCGGTGTCCCACGGTTCTTCGGGCGGCAGGCCTTTCTCGGCCGGTTCGTAGTAGCCCTGGGTCTTGCCGACGCCGTAGGTCTTCTCCAGGCCGGGTACGCCCGACTGCACGCGTATGGCCTTGTAGCCTTCTTCCTGGTGCTTGAGCACCGCATCGACCGCCTCGGCGTGATCGCGGCCGTTGGCGTGGCCGTACACCATCAACCCGTCGCGGCTCTTGCCGCCCAGGAGCTGGTAGACGGGCATATCGGCCAGCTTGCCCTTGATGTCCCACAGCGCCATGTCGATGGCGGCGATGGCGGTCATCGTCACCGGACCGCGCCGCCAGTAGGCGCCGCGGTACAGGTATTGCCAGATGTCCTCGATGTTGCGCGGATCGCGTCCGATCAGGCAGGGGACCACATGCTCCTGCAGGTATGCGTGGACCGCCAGTTCGCGGCCATTGAGCGTGGCATCGCCGAGCCCGTGCACGCCGTCGCTGGTGACCACCTTGACGGTGACGAAATTGCGGCCGGGGCAGGTCACGATGATGTCGATGCGTTCGATCTTCATGGCAGATGAGAGTGGGACAGGGAGAGTGCGGATCAGAGAAAGCCGGTCGAGAGCCAGGGCACGAAAACCAGCAGCAGCAGCGCGATGAGCAGCGCGCCCATGTGCGGCCACACCCGCGACATGGCTACATCGGGCGATACGCGCCCGATGGCGCAGGCCGCATAGAAGCCCACGCCAAAGGGCGGGGCGAACAGGCCCAAGCCCATGGCGAAGACCGCCACCATCGCGTAGTGGACTTCGTTCAGGCCGACCAGCCTGGCGATCGGAAACAGGAGGGGGCCGAAGAGCACGATGGCCGGAATGCCCTCCAGCAGGCTGCCCAGCACGACGAAGGCCAGCGCCGATATCACCAGAAAGCCCAGCTTGCCGCCCGGTACAGCCGTCATGACCGTGACCAGTTCCTGCGCGAAGCCCGATTGCGTCAGCGCCCAGGCCATGGTCGTCGCGCAGCCCACGATCAGCAAGATCGCACCCGACAGCGAAGCCGTGTCCAGCAGCATGGGATAGATGCGCCGCCAGTCGAACTGGCGGTAGACGACGATGCCCACCAGCACGGTGTAGAAGATGCCGATGGTGGACACTTCGGTGGCGGTGGCGACGCCCTCGACCACCGCCGTGCGTATGATCAGCGGCAGCACCAGCGCGGGCAGCGCCTTGAGCAGCAGGCGGCCGATGTCCTTGCGCGGCGTTCTGCGCACGCCGCTCATGTCTTCGCGGCGCGTCTGCCACCACACCACGGCCGCCATCAGCAGCGCGCCCACCGCGGCCGGCATCAGGCCGCCAATGAAGAGCGACGTGATGGACACGCCCGTGACGGAACCGACGGTGATCAGTACGATGCTGGGCGGAATGGTCTCGGACATTGCCCCGGACGCTGACAGCAGCCCGATCAGGTCGCCTTCGTTGCTGCCGCGCCGCTTCATCTCGGGAAAGAGCGCCGGCGCCACCGCGGCCATGTCGGCCGCCTTGGCGCCCGAAATGCCCGAGACGATGTACATGGCACCCAGCAAAACATATTGCAGGCCGCCGCGCACGTGGCCGATCAGGCCGACGAGAAAGCCGATCATCGCGCGGGCCAGTCCGGCCATCTCGATCAACGAGCCCAGAAACACGAACAGCGGCACCGCCAGCAGGATCAGGTTGGACATGCCTTCTTCCATGCGGCTGGGCACGATCGACATTGGCGTCTGGGTCGAGAAGGCCAGGTAGCACATGGTGGACAGGCCGAAGGAAAAGCCGATGGGCACGCCGATCACGATGCAGGACACCAGCAGTCCCAGGAAGAAGAAGACCAAATTGATGTTGCCCAGGTCTGACAGAACCGGCGTCAATGCCCACAGGCAGGCGCCGCACACGACCATCGCGGTGCCAGTTGCGGCCACCTGTCTGCCGCTGGACTGTTCAATCCAACGGGTAGCGGCCGTCACCAGCATCAGCACCGTGCCGACCAGCACGGCGCCGCTGCGCCAGCCTTCGCTCAGGCCCAGCACCGGCGTCGTCACGCCGAAGTCTTCCTGCCAGTGCTCCCATGCGGGCAGACACAGCATGGCCAGAAAGGCCACCACCAGACTCATGCCCAGCGCTTGCAGCCAGGCGCGCGTGCCGGGAGGGAGGTCCTTGATGAAAGTGGTCAGCTGCATGTGCGCGCCGCGCCGCAGGGCGATGCATGCGCCCAGCATGGCCAGCCACAGGAACAGGATGCCGGCCAGCTCGTCGGTCCAGACCAGCGGCGCGTCCAGCACGTAGCGCGAGAAGGTGCCGCTGCCCAGGATCAGGATTTCCGCCACGACGAGTATGGCGGCCGGCACTTCGGTCATCCAGCCCAGCGGCCGGTCGAGCCGGCGCGCCAGGGATGGGGCGGCACCCCGGGAATCAGTAAGGGAATGCATGGTGCGCCTGTTGGTGCGTCAAGCCAGCTTGCCGGAATACTTTTCCAGCTTGGCCCATACCTGCTCGCCGTACTTTTTCTTCCATTCGGCGTAGAAGCCCGCGCTGCTCAGCATCGTTCGGAAGGGGGTGGGATCGGGCCGGTTGAACACGATGCCCAGCTTGGTGAGCTGAGCCTGGGCTTCGCCGTTGAGCCGGGCGATGTCCTGGCGCTGCTTGAGCGCGGCCGCGTCCAGGTTGCGGGTCAGCGATTCCTGCACTTCTTTGGGTAGCGCCTGCAGTATTTTGGCGTTGCCGAAAATGAAATGCCCGTCCCAGGTGTGGCCGGTGAGCGAGCAGTATTTCTGCACCTCGTAGAGCTTGGCGCTCTGGATCAGCGTCAGCGGATTCTCCTGGCCGTCGACCACCTTGGTCTGCAGCGCGGAATACAGCTGGCCGAAATCGATGGCGGTGGGAGACGCGCCCAGCGCCTTGAACATCGAGATCCACATCGGGATGCCGGGCACGCGAATCTTGAAGCCCTTGAGATCCGCGGGCGTGTCGATGGGCTTGGTGGACGTGGTGATGTTGCGGTAGCCGTTGTCCAGGACCTTGTCGTAGGCATGCAGATTGACCTTGGCCAGCGCGGCGCGCACGTAGTTGCCTAGGTCGCCGTCCATGGCGGCCCAGACCGTGGCGTAGTCTTTGAAGGCGAACGCCACGCCGTTGATGCCCGCGGTGGGGACCAGCGTCTGCAGGTTGGTGCCGGCGGTGGACATGATGTCGATCGCACCCGAGCGGGTCTGCGAGATCATGTCGGGTTCGCTGCCGAGCTGGCTGTTGGGGTAGACCTGCAGGTCTACCTTGCCGCCCGTGTCCTGGCTGATCTGCCTGGCGGCTTCCTGGATGCGCAGCGTGCCGGGATGGTCGGCCGGGAACGCGGTGCCGTACTTGAGCTTGATGACGCCTTGCGCGAATGCGAAGCGCGGCAGCGCGGCGGCGGCGCCGGCGGCGATGACGGCCTGGGTGAACTGGCGGCGGGTGGGGGTGAAGGTCATGCGTGTCTCCTTTGGAATAATTTTGGATTAATCGTGGGCAAGGAGGGCGGCCATGCCTCCCTCCCGAAGTCTTGTCAGGTGCCGTGCAATGCGCGCGGCAAAGGCCGGCGGGTAAGGCTCGGCGCCGAATACCGGTGCGTGGGCCAAGGCCGCCGCGGCGGCCCGTTGCGGCGACGGCGCCTGGCGCAGGCGCTCGGCCAGCGCGGCGGCACCGGGGTCGCTGATATGCAGCGCGTTGCCCGCGTCGCTGCGTTCGCGTTCCAGGTAGTGCAGCCATGCGGCCAGCGCGCGTTCGAGCAGCGGCCGCTCGATGCCGGCGGCCAGGCTTTCGCGCAGCGCGGGAAGCCAGCGCACCGGTACTTTCTGTGTGCCATCCATGGCGATCTGCTGCGTGCGATGCGCCAGCGCCGGGTTCTCGAAGCGCCTGAGCAGGTCGCGGCAGTAGGCCTGTACGTCGTAGCCGGGAGGCGGCGCCACGGTTGCGCACAGGTCTTCCAGCATCAGCCGGCGCACGAACGGGCCTACCAGCGAGTCCGCCATGGCATCGGAAACGCTTTCCAGGCCGCACAGCTGTCCGGCATAGGCGATGGCGGAATGCGCTCCGTTGAGCAGGCGCAGCTTCATGGCCTGGTAGGGACGCACGTCGCCGGTCAGCAGGGCGCCGGTGTCTTCCCAGGCGGGGCGCGGCCCGGCGAAGCGGTCTTCGATCACCCACTGGGTGAAGGGTTCGCAGACGATGGCGGCGGCATCGCGCAGTCCCAGGCGCTCGGCGGCGTATTCCAGTGATTCGGCGGTAGCCGCAGGCACGATGCGGTCAACCATGCTGTTGGGAAAAGCAATGTCCGATTCGATGCGGCGCGCCAGCGATGCGTCCGTTTCCCGCGCATATTGCGCCAGCAGCGTGCGCAGGGTGTCGCCGTTGGCTGCCATATTGTCGCAGCACATCACCGTAAGCGGCGCCCCGCTCGGCCGACGGCGTATGCCTTCGGCCAGCACGCCCAGCGTGGAGCGCGGCATGCGCGGCTGGGTCAGGTCGTGCCGCACAGCCGCATCGTTCAGGTCGAGCTCGCCGCTGGAGGGGTTCTGGCTGTAGCCTTTTTCGGTGACCGTGATGGTCACCACCGCCGTTGATCGGCGGCCCAGCGCCGCCAGCACCGGCTCCAGTTGCGTGGGCGCATGCAGCGCGGCCCGCAGCACGCCCACCACACGCGTGCGGGCCTGGTCGCCATGCCGTTCCGTTACCGAGTACAAGCAGTCCTGCGCGGCCAGGGTTTGCGGCACCCGCGCATCGCGCAGGCTGACGCCGATGATGCCCCAGCGCAAGTCGCCGCTTGCGACGGTTTGCTCCGTATAGACCGCCTGATGGGCCCGGTGAAAGGCGCCCAGGCCCAGGTGCACGATACCCGCGGCCAGTTGGCGGCGATCGTAGGCCGGGCAAATGGCCTGCGCACCGACGCAGCCTGCCGTGACAGACGACAACGCGCCCTGCGAAGGAGGGTTTTGAAGGATTTTTTGCACCACAGTACCATGGTAGTCGACCAACATCGGAAGTCTAAGGATAATCTCCCCTACGAAAATCTAGGGATAACCCTCGGGCCAAGGTTTTTTTTCCAATACGTACTACCATGGTGGAATGCCTCGCCTGGAACAGACAAAGCGCAACGCCGTTGCCGCCGATCCGCAAAAATCCATGATTCCGACCGAAGAGTCCCTGGCGGCGGCGCTGTCCGACTTCCAGCTGGACCCGGCGCATTCGTATACAAATCAGGTACATAGCCTGCTGCTGCGCGCTATTGTGCGCGGCACGCTGCCGCCGCGCACGGCACTGTCGGAAGCCACGATCGCCAAGATGATCAATGTCAGCCGCACCCCCGTGCGCGAGGCGCTGGCGCAACTGGCCGATGAGCAATTGGTGCTGATCTACCGCCAAGTGGGGACCCTCGTTGCGCCGATCAGCATCCAGTTGCTCGAGGAGGGGCGATTCGTGCGCGGTACCCTCGAATGCGCCAACCATGTTGAGTTGGCCAAGACGATCACGCCCGCGCAGATGGCCGAGCTGGAACGCATTGTCCAGCGCCAGCGCGATGCGGTCGCGGGTGGGCAGATCGACCGTTTCTCAGAATTGGACGAACTGATGCACCGGCAGTTCTTCGAGTGCGCGGGGCGCGGTCATGTCTGGACCATGCTCGAACCCATCAAGCGCCAGTTCGACCGGGTGCGATGGCTGCTTCTGGGACATGTGGCGGGCCATTCCGACCGCGCGTTGCGCGAGCACGAACAGATACTGGCCCAGTTCGCCGCCCGCGATGCCAAAGGGCTGCGCACCAGCGTCCTGTCCCACGTCAATCACATTACCGCACACTTGCAGGCATTGCGGCGGCAGGCGCCGGCCAGCTACTTTTCGGATTGAGCCGGTTCCCGGCAAGTCCGGATCAGGGTATGTCCACCAGCCGCATGCGCCTGAGGAGAATGCCGGCGCGGCCGTCGAGATAGCGCGTGTCGCGGTGCCGGTCGTAGTAGCGAGGGCTGGGCAGCATGGCGGCCAGTTTCGCGGCCTGGTAGGCGCTCAGCTGGGAGGCGTCGATCTGGTAGTAGTGCCGCGCCGCGGCCTGGGCGCCGAAGACGCCCGTGCCCCATTCCGCGATATTCAGGTAGATCTCCAGGATGCGGCGCTTGCTCATGAACCGGTCGATCATGAAAGTCACCAGCAATTCTTCGCCCTTGCGCAGGTAATTGCGCGAGTTCGACAGCAGCAGGTTCTTGGCTAGCTGCTGGGTTATGGTCGAGCCGCCGCGGCGGGCTTTGCGGCCCAGTTCTTCTTGGTGCTGGTTGTATTCCCAGGCATCGCGTATGGCATTCCATTCGACGCCGTTGTTGTCCAGGAAATTGGAGTCTTCGGAGGCGACCACGGCGCGCTTGAGCGCGTCGCTGATGCGCGCATAAGGCACCCAGGTCTGCTGCAGCGCGATGCGCGGATCGGTCTTGCGCAGGGCGGCCATTTCTTCGCGCATCACTGCGCTGGCGGCCGGATTGTGGTGTGCGTACCAGAGCACCTGGCCCAGCAGCCACACCTGGTAGAGCAGGAACAGGCCGACCAGGATCAGGATCAGCTTGCTCAGCCCATGCATGCGGCGGCTCTTGCGCCTGGTCATAATGCCTTAGTATTGGGTCCGCAGCTCGGCGCGCAGTACGCCGAGCACCGGCACCGGATCGGGCCGCACGCCGTGCCAGATGAAGAAGCTTTCCGCGGCCTGGCCCACCAGCATGCCCAGCCCGTCGGCGCAATGGGCCGCGCCGTCCTGGACCGCCTGCCTCATGAAAGGCGTCGGCTGGGCGGCATACAACATGTCATAGGCCAGCGCGCCCTTGGCATACAAACCGGCGGGCAAATCGGGCGCCGCGCCGTGCAGGCTGCTGGCCGTGGCATTGACGACGATGTCCCAGCCGCCTGCGACGGCCGCATCCGCCAGCCTGCCGGCGCTAACCTGCACAGCCAGGCCGGCACATGCGGACTGCCAGTTTTGCGCCAACTCGGCGGCACGTTCGGGCGTGCGGTTGACGATGCGTAGCTGCGCACACCCGGCCTGGGCCAGAGGCTGCAGCACGCCCCGCGCGGCGCCGCCCGCGCCCACCAGCAGGACCCGCGCGCCGTCCAGGCGCGCGCCCAGGCGGGTCAGGTCGTCCACCAGGCCCACGCCGTCGGTGTTGCAGCCGTGCCAGGCCTGTTCCTTCCAGGTCAGCGTATTGACGGCTCCGGCCATCCGGGCGCGCGCCGAAAGGTGGTCGCGTGCAAGCGCGAAGGCCTGCTGTTTGAAGGGCACCGTCACGTTCAGCCCGCGGCCGCCTTCGGCCGCGAAAGTCCGCGCAGCGTGCTCGAAGCCGTCCCGTGGCGCGGCCAGGCGCTCATAGCGCAGCGCGATGCCGGTCTGCTGGCCGAACAGCGCATGGATGCGCGGCGAGCGGCTGTGTTCGACGGGATTGCCGATCACGGCGTAGCGGGGCAGTGTACTCATGGGCCGGATGTCTTGAGCGAATCGTTGACGAAGTGCCAGGTGCGGGTGATGACAAGTTCATCGATATTGCGGGCAATATCGGGCGGGAAAGGCGCAAAGGGCGCGGCCATTTCAATGATGCGCCGCGCGGCCTGGTTGAGCACGGCGTATTGCGAAGGCTGGTCGATTTCGAAACCGGCGAGGCTGCCGTCCTTGCGTACGGTAATGGTCACGCGTAGCGAGCCGTAGAGGTGGCCGCGGGCGGCTGCGGGATAATGCTGCGTGCCGATGGACTCGACGCGCCGCGCCCAACCGTCGAGATAGGCCGCATAGCGCGACGCCTCGGCGGACGGACCCACGAAGGCGCGGCGCGGTTGTTTGTTATAAGCCTCTACGCGCTGCGACAGCGCGGCGATTTGGGCGTTCTGGATGACGCCTTGCTGGTCTTCGGGGTCCTGTCCGGGGTCGGTCGCGGTCGCGTCCGGATGCGTTGCCGGGTGAGGGGCTGCGGTCTTGCGCGATGCCTGCAGCCTAGTCAGCAGGCGCGCCTGTTCTTTTTCGAGCTGCTGCTGGCGCTTGCGCATGGCCTGCAGCACGATGGTGTCGGCGGCCTGGCCGGTGCGCGGCAGGGGCGAGCGGGCCAGTCCCTGCTTATCCTCGCCGCCGCCTTCGAGATTTTGCTGCGCCAGGGCTTGCGCGCGAGCCGGTGCGGTGTCGCTGCGCGCGTTGACCAGTACCACCTCCAGGGCGGGCGCGGGCGGCCGTGGCAGGCGCTGCGCCCAATGCCAGGCCAGCACGCCCGCGTGCAGGAGCAGTGAAATGGCCAGCCCGATCAGCAGGTAATCGTTGCGGCGCCGTGTCATGGGGCTACTCCGCCGGCCCCAGGTAACGGCAATCGAGCTCCAGGGCCAATTCGTCGCGGCCCAGGATTTCTATTTCAACGGCGGTGCCGCGTTCGAGTTCGGGTAGGCCGCCCACGCGCGTGACCAGCGGAGCATGCGCCAATCGCACCAGATCGTCGCGCAGCACGCTTGCAGTGCTGCGCGCGATGCCGTTTTGCGCCAGCCAGCGCAGGCACCAGTAGCGCTCCATATTGCCCTGGAATTCGGACCAGGCGGCATATTGCGCATCGAAGGCGCCGATGATGGCGAAGAGGTCCGCATCCTTGGGTTTGAATGGCGCCACCAGCCGGGCACCCACGCCGTTGTCGACGGTGCAGATCAGCTGCCATTGATTGACCAGATCGACATAGCGGCGCAGCGGCGAGGTGCTCCACGCATATTGCGGCACGCCGATGGCCTCATGCGGCAGCGCCTGGGTGCTCATGCGCACGCGGCCGGCCTGTTGCGAACGGTAGATGCCCGGCACCCCGTGCTGCGCCAACAGGCCGCCCCACAGATTGTTGGCCAGGATCATGTATTCGGCCACCATGCGGTCCAGCGGCGCGTTGCGCTGGCGCGGCACCAGCCGCACCGGCGTGTCGGGGTCGTCCGGGTTGCCGTCCAGGTAGAAGCTGTACTCCACCCGCGAGTTGTTCTCGGGCTTGCCGCGCACCTGCTCGCGTTTGGCGGACAGCGCCTGCGCCAGCTGCCAGAGCGGCCGCAGCCAGTGGCCGTAAGGCAGGTCGGACTGGGGATTGGCCAGACTTTCCTCGGTGATGCGGCCGTCCAGCAGGTTGTGGCGCAGGTTCTCGCGCACCACGATGCGTTCCAGGCGTGTCTCGCTCTCGAATATCTCGCCCGTTGCCGGATCGGCCGTCACGTACAGCGACAGTGCCGGCACTTCGCGTCCGGCATCCAGCGAAAAGGCCGCGATGACCGAGTCGGGCTGCATCGGGATCTTGTCGCCCGGCATGTACACCGTGGACAGACGCGCGCGCGCCAGCTTATCCAGCTCACTGCCGCGGGTCACGGCCAGGCCCGGCGCGGCGATGTGCACGCCGGCGCGCAGACGGCCGTCAGGCAGCACGGTTACCGACAGGGCGTCGTCGATCTCGGTGGTGGTGACATCGTCGACGGAATAGATCTCGGCATCGGCCAGCGGCAGCTCGCGCTCGATCGGCGGCACGGCCATCTCGGGAAAGCCGGAGCCGCGAGGAAAGTGCGTGGCCAGGAAGCGGCGCTTGTGCAGGGCCAGCGCATGCGGCCAGGCGCCCAGTTCCAGCAGCAGACGCTCGGGCGTCTTTTGCAGCGTGGCGCAGGCGGCGTCGAAGGCTTTCCAGACCTGGGAATTCTTGTCGGGCTTGACGAGCAGGGACTCGGCCGCCTGGGCGACGGGGTCGGGCAGTTTGCCGGCGGCCATCTCGTCCACCCATTGCTGCTGCTGCTCGGCCTGCAGGCGTTTCTTTTCCAAGGCGGCGAGCGCGGCGGCTAGGACGTCGGGCGGCGCGGGCCGGTAGCGGCCCGCGCCGCGACGGTGAAAATAGGCCGGTGCGCCGTGCAGCCGTTGCATCAGCGCGGCTTGTTCGACGGGCGAAGGGGCGTGGCCGAAGTAGTCGGCGGCCAGCGCGGTGGCGGCGAATTCCTCCTGCGGCGCGCATTCCCACAGGAACTGCAGATCGATGTCCTGGGCCAGTTCGGTCGCGGCCGACATCAATTCGGCGGGCACGGGCGCGTCGAACGAGAACAGCACGGCGGTGCGCTTGATCTTGCTGCGTTTGCCCGATTCGGACTCCACCTGCAGGGTGGCGTCCGCTTCGGACAGGGTATGGGCGGCCTTGAAATTGCCGTCGTCTTCGTAATACACGTACATGGTGGGGGAAACTATTCCAGGGCAAATGCAAGGACTTCGGGGAGCAGTTCGGCGAAGTTCGATAGCCCGTGGTCGCTGCCTTGCACGATGCGTTCCCGGCAGCCGGCATAGCGTTCGTGCATTTCGCGCCAATCCAGCACTTGGTCGCCGGTGGCGGCGATGAGAAAGTACCGTTGCAATCGGGTGGGCGTATCCACGTTCAGCGCGGCCAGTTCGTCCAGGTATTCGGGCAGGAAGGTGAACGGTGCGTCCGAATGATACATGCGATGCTGGCCGACCGCGGGGGCGAGGTCCCGCGCCGCATGGACGGCCGGGTTCAGCAGGACGGCTCTGCAGCCCAGCCTCTCGGCGATCCAGGTGGCGTAATAGCCGCCCAGGGAGGAGCCGATGACGGTCAGCTTGGATGGGTCGTTGTCGGGGCCGTCGTTGCTTTCGCTCAGTTGGCCTTGCGCCAGGCCCAGGGCCAGCTCGACGGCGGCCTTGGGGCTGGCGGGCAGTTGCGGCGCGGCCCAGATGGGCGACAGGCCGCGTTCGGCCAGGGTTTGCGCCATCATCTTGCCTTTGAACGAGGCGGGCGATGAGCGAAAGCCGTGCAGGTAGAGGATGCGGTTTTTCATGCGGTGGCTCGTATGTTGTGTCTGAGTTTTTAACGCGTCGGTCGGATCGCGCCGGGGCGGGAGGGCTGCGGCCTGGTCGGCTGGCTCGGCCCCCGCCCTTCCTTCGGAAGCCCTCGGCGGCCTCCGACAGGCCGCAGCCCACCGGCCCTGGCGCGACCCGACCGACTCCCCATATCTCAAGTGCGTTGGAGGCCTCGCTTGCGCCTCACGCTTTCGCGGCCAAAGCATCCAGCAATTTCTGATGCATCCCGCCAAACCCGCCGTTGCTCATGACGACCACATGATCGCCTTCTTTGGCGGCGCGCGTCACGGCGGCGACCAGGTCATCCAGGTCGCCGTAGCTGCCGGCCTTGCCGCCCAGCGGAGCCAGGACTTCGGCCGGGTTCCAGCCCAGCGCATGCTTGCCTTCGCGTTCGCCATAAATGAAGGCCATGTCGGCGTCGGTCAGGGATTCGGGCAGGCGGGCCGCCATGGATCCCAGTTTCATGGTGTTCGAGCGCGGTTCCAGCACGGCCAGGATGCGCGCGCCGCCGATTTGGCGGCGCAGGCCGGCCAGGGTTGTGGCGATGGCCGTGGGGTGGTGGGCGAAATCGTCATACACCCTGATGCCGCGCGCCGTGCCGCGCAGTTCCATGCGGCGCTTCACGCCGCCAAAACGCGACAGGGCGGCGATACCCTCAAGAGCCGGTACGCCGGCGTGTTCGGCCGCGGCCAGGGCGGCCAGGGCATTGCGGCGGTTGTGCTCGCCGGTCAAAGTCCAGCGCACCGAACCCAGATCCCCGCCCTCGCGCAATACGGCAAAGGCGCCGTCCTCCTGCGGCTCGCCTGCCGTCCAGGCCCCCTCCGGGCCGAACCGGACCAGCTCCGACCAGCAGCCGCGCTCGAGTACGCGTGCCAGCGCCTCGTCACGGGCGGGCGCCACGATGCGACCTTGGGTAGGAATCGTGCGCACCAGATGATGGAACTGGGTCTCGATGGCGGCCAGGTCGGGGAAGATGTCGGCGTGGTCGTATTCGAGGTTGTTCAGGATGAGCGTGCGCGAGCGGTAGTGGACGAATTTGGAGCGTTTGTCGAAAAATGCGGTGTCGTATTCGTCGGCTTCGATGACGAAATGCCGTGCATCGGGGGCATACCGGGCCGATACCTGCAGGTCCGGCGCCACGCCGCCGATCAGGAAATTGGGCCGGCGACCGGCGCATTCCAGTATCCAGGCCAGCAAGGAGCTGGTGGTGGTCTTGCCGTGGGTACCGGCCACGGCCAGCACATGCTGGCCCGGCAGGACATGGTCGCCCAGCCATTGGGGGCCGGAGACATAGGGCACGCCCGCGTTCAGGATGGCCTCCATTAGCGGATTCCCCCGGGTGACCACATTGCCGATGACGTACAGGTCGGGCTTGAGGGCCATCTGGGCCGGATCCCAGCCTTCGATCAGGTCGATGCCCTGCTCGGCCAGCTGGGCGCTCATCGGGGGGTATACGCCGGCGTCGCAGCCGGTGACCTTGTGGCCGGCCGAGCGCGCGATCAGCGCCAGCCCGCCCATGAAAGTGCCGCAGACGCCAAGAATGTGCAGGTGCATGAAGGTCCAGTCTCCTGTTCGCATTGTAGAGGCAGGCCGGGTGTTCCATGGCCGCGCGGGAGGGTATGATCGCGCCATGGATCGTCGTCTTTTGCTTCGTACCGGCGCTGCCCTGGCCGCCGCGCTGGCCGGCGGGGCGGCGGGCACGGCAAGTTGGGCCGCTGTGCCCGCCGTGCAGCCGACCACGGCTGCCGCCCTGGCGGCGCTGCGTGCCCGCCCTATGGCCGACCTGCAAGGTACCGCCCGCCGTCTGTCCGAATGGCAGGGCCGGCCTATGCTGCTCAATTTTTGGGCGAGCTGGTGTACGCCCTGCGCCCGCGAGATGCCTCAGCTTGATGCGCTGCAAAAGCAATTCCCGCAAATCCAGTTCATCGGCATCGGTATTGATACTGTAGCCAAGATACGCAAATTCCTTCTCAAGGTGCCGGTTTCCTATCCCTTGCTGGCCTTGGGGGCCTCCGGCATCGATACGCTGCGCGATTTGGGTGACACAGCGGCAGGCCTGCCCTTTACCCTGATTTTGGCTACAGATGGCAGCGTGAAAAGATCCATACTTGGCAAAATTCAGCCTGAAGATGTTCGCAATACCCTGGCGAGCCTGATCTGATTACGCCACATGGTTTTGTTAGTTGGACAATCTGGCCCAATCTGGCGTAAAAAGGCGGTTTGTTGCTTATTTTTCGACGACGTTCATGGCGCATAGCGTACTCGTCCTGCATGGCCCCAACCTGAATCTGCTCGGTACGCGCGAACCCGGCATCTACGGTAGCCGCACCCTGGCGCAGATCGATGCGGGGCTGGCCAAGTTGGCGGGCGAGCTGGGCGTGGAGCTGGCGGCCTGGCAAAGCAATCACGAAGGCGAATTGGTCGAACGCATACAGGCTGCCGCTGGCGACGGCACCGATTTCATCATCATCAACGCAGCCGCCTATACGCACACCAGCGTAGCGATACGCGACGCGCTGGCCGGGGTGGGCATCCCTTTCATTGAAGTACATTTGTCCAATATCTATAAGCGCGAGCCGTTTCGGCACCATTCCTACCTGTCCGACACCGCCGTGGGGCTGGTGAGCGGCCTGGGCGCCGACGGCTACGAAGCCGCGCTGCGCTATGCGGCAGGCCACTGATCGGTTGCGCTTTTTGCTCTTCATTCAGGCAGGGCGGCAAGGCCGTCCAATCACAAACAATCACTCGGGAATCAGCCTTCTATGGACCTCCGTAAACTCAAGACCCTGATCGACCTGGTGGCCGAGTCCGGTATCGCCGAACTCGAAATCACCGAAGGCGAAGGCAAGGTTCGCATCGTCAAATTCTCGCAGACCGTCCAACCCGTGGCCTACCAGCCGGCGGCCGCTCCGGGCGCGATGGCCGCCGCGCCCGCGGCCGAAGCCGCCGCGCCGGCAGCCGTCCAGGGGCATGCGGTCAAGGCGCCCATGGTCGGCACTTTCTACCGCTCGCCCAACCCGGGCGCTTCGCCCTTTGTCCAGGTGGGCCAGGCCGTCAAGGAAGGCGATCCGCTGTGCATCATCGAGGCCATGAAGCTGCTCAATGAGATCGAGGCCGACAAGTCCGGCGTCGTCAAAGAAATCCTGGTCGAGAACGGCGAGCCGGTCGAGTACGGCCAACCCCTGTTTGTCATTGGCTGATAGTCCAATCCCATGTTCGAAAAAATCCTGATCGCCAATCGCGGCGAGATCGCCCTGCGCATTCAGCGCGCCTGTCGCGAGCTGGGCATCAAAACCGTGGTCGTACACTCCGAGGCCGACCGCGAGGCCAAGTATGTGCGCCTGGCCGATGAGTCGGTCTGCATCGGACCCGCGCCTTCGCGCGAGAGCTATCTCAATATGCCGGCCATTATTTCGGCCGCCGAGGTAACCGACGCCGAGGCCATTCACCCGGGCTACGGCTTCCTGTCCGAAAACGCCGACTTCGCCGAGCGCGTTGAAAAGAGCGGTTTCGTCTTCATCGGCCCGCGTCCCGAAACCATCCGCTTGATGGGCGATAAGGTGAGCGCCAAGCGCGCCATGATCGAAGCTGGCGTGCCGGTGGTGCCCGGCTCCGAAGGCGCGCTGCCCGAAGACCCGCAGGAAATCATGCGTACCGCCCGGGAAGTGGGCTATCCGGTGATCATCAAGGCCGCGGGCGGTGGTGGCGGGCGCGGCATGCGCGTGGTGTACACCGAGGCGGCGCTGATCAACGCCGTCAACATGACGCGCACGGAGGCCGGCGCGGCCTTCAACAATCCCGAGGTCTACCTCGAAAAATTTCTGGAAAATCCGCGCCACGTGGAAATTCAGGTGCTGGCCGACGGCGGGCGCAACGCCGTGTGGCTGGGCGAGCGCGACTGCTCCATGCAGCGCCGCCACCAGAAGGTCATCGAAGAGGCGCCGGCCCCGGGCATCGCACGCCGCGTTATCGAGCGCGTGGGCGAACGCTGCGCCGATGCGTGCCGCAAGATGGGCTACCGCGGCGCCGGCACCTTCGAGTTCCTGTACGAGAACGGCGAGTTCTACTTCATCGAGATGAACACGCGCGTGCAGGTCGAGCACCCGGTCACTGAACTCATCACCGGCGTGGACATCGTGCAGCAGCAGATCCTGATCGCCGCCGGCGAGAAATTCGTCTTGCGCCAGCGCGACGTTATCCTCAAGGGCCATGCCATCGAATGCCGCATCAACGCGGAAGACCCCTTCCGCTTCACGCCCAGCCCCGGACGCATCACCAATTGGCATGTGCCGGGCGGACCGGGCGTGCGCATCGATTCCCACGTCTTCAACGGCTATTTCGTGCCGCCCAATTACGACTCGATGATCGCCAAGATCATCACCTACGGCGAAACCCGCGAGCAGGCCATGGCGCGCATGCGCATCGCCCTGTCCGAGATGGTGGTCGAGGGCATTCAGACCAATATCCCGCTGCACCGCGATCTGATGCAGGATGCCCGCTTCATGGAAGGCGGCACCAGCATTCATTACCTGGAGCACAAGCTGGAACAGCGTCCCAAGTAATGAACGACGCCCACGATCGTTCGCTGCCCCCCTTTGGGCCTGCATGCTGCCTGGATTCTCCTGGGACCGCACAGTCCGCAGGGGCTGTGCGGCGTTCTGGCTCATCCCCCAAGGGGGCGGAATTTTCGTCCATTCACGCCAAGGGCGTTGTCCTCCGAAAGAGAATCAACGCCTGCTGGCGGCCATGCGGAGACTGAGGATGCGCGAACTCGTTATCCACTGCCGTGAAGCCCAGGTTGAGGCCTTTTCCGACGCGCTGCTCGAGGTCGGCGCGCTGTCGGTGTCCGTTGAGGACGCCGATGAAGGTACGGCGGGCGAGCGGCCGCTGTTCGGCGAGCCGGGCTCCGAACCTGATGTGCAGGCCTGGGACCGCAATCGGGTGGTGGCCTTGCTGCCGGACGGCGCCGATCCGGCGCAACTGATCGAAGCCGCGCTGGCCGATTGCGGTCTGGATGCACCGATGGGACAGGCGTGGTCCCTGCGCGAAGTGCCCGATGCCGATTGGGTGCGGCTGACGCAGTCACAATTCGGTCCCATCGAAATTTCCGAGAAACTCTGGATCATCCCGAGCTGGCACAAGGTCGCCGATCCGGGCGCCGTGCCCGACGGACTGCCGCCTGCCGATGAGGCAGGACCCGAGGCCGGGCCGGCCTATATGGCGCCGGGCGTCGTGCGCATCGAACTCGATCCGGGGTTGGCCTTCGGCACTGGCAGCCATCCCACCACGCATTTATGCCTGGCCTGGCTCGAAGCCGAAATGCCGGCCGACGCCACTTTGCTGGACTATGGCTGCGGCTCGGGCATCCTGGCCATTGCCGCGCGCAAGCTGGGCGCCGGGGCCACGCTGGCCGTCGACATCGACCCGCAGGCGGTGCAATCCACCGTCGACAACGCCTCGGCCAACCGGGTTGAGCTGTCGGCCATGCTGCCCGGCGGCCTGCCCGAGGGCGGCTTTCAGGTGGTGGTGGCCAACATCCTGTCCAACCCGCTCAAGGTGCTCGCGCCTATGCTGGCCGGTCGAGTGGCGCCGGGCGGCCATCTGGTTCTGTCGGGCGTGCTGGAGCGCCAGGCGCAGGAAGTCGCCGCCGCCTATGCGCCCTGGATCGCCATGTCGGTCTGGCGTGCGCGCGAGGGCTGGGTCTGCCTGCACGGCCGGCGGAATTAATCTGCGGTTCACACGGTTCACACTAAAATAGCGCATGGCGCTCACTACTCGTTGTCCGAATTGCCGTACGGCCTTCAAGGTCGTGGCGGATCAATTACGCGTGCGCAACGGACTGGTGCGCTGCGGTTCCTGCGGCACGGTTTTCGATGGGCGTGCCTGCCTGGAAGGCGCTGACGCCGCTTTGGCATTCGCGCCACGGCCGCTGGCGCCGGTTGTCGTGCCGCCGGTTGTGCCGTTCGCTCCGGTTACGGCCATCGCCCCGGCCGTTCCGATGCCGCCGGCCGATCCACCGCCGCTTCCTTCTTACCCGGCACATTCGCAGGCGGACTCTCTGCTCGACCGCGCGCCCGAGCTGTCGGCTGTGCCGGCCCGCTCGCCGTTTTCCTCCGTCGATCCGCCTGCCGTGCTGCGTGGCCGCAATCGTGACGTGCCGCCGGTCGGGCAAGTCCCCGATCCCGATCCCGAACCCGACGAAATCCGCGCACGCGACGACGGGCGCGCATCGATCGGCATGCATGCGCACGATCCCTTCGACGGCCGGGAAGGCTTCATTCCCGCCGCGGCGCCGGGCGGCATGATCGCTGTCCGCGATGTGCACGCGGCCCACGGCCTGCCTGAAGACGATGGCGCGCATTTTCCCCTGCGCGCCTACGATCCCGACGACCTCCCCTCCGATCAGGTCGAACCCGAGTTCACGGTTGGCGGCATCCGGCAGGACGCTGCCGACGAAGACGCACTGGGCGAGGGCGTCTATGGTGAGGTCCGGACCCGCTATTCCAGCACTACCGACGTGGGCCGCGCACCGCCGCAGTTCCTCGACCAGGACCTGATCAAGAGCCATCACACCCGGCGCCGCGCATGGGCCTGGCTCTGCCTGCTCGGTTGTCTGGCGCTCTGCGGGCAACTGCTCTACGTCTATCGAACACCCATCACTATCTCGATGCCGGGGCTGCGGCCAGCGTTCGTCGGCGTATGCAAGGCCCTGGGGTGCAAGGTCAGCTACGCCCGGCGCATCGAGCGCATCTGGATCGAGTCTTCGTCGCTGCGCATGACGCCGCCCAACAGCGCGCAGCCGGCGGGGGATGTGTCGGGCGCCGTTGCGTCGGGCGCCGTTGCGTCGGGCGCCGCTGCGTCGGGCGCCAGCGTGCAAAGCGGCTCGCCGGCGGCGGACGGCACTGCCCGCATGATCCTCGGCGCGGTGCTGCGCAATCGCTACGAGGCAGATCAGGAGTGGCCCGCGCTGGATCTCAAGCTGCGCGACAAGTCCGATACCGTCGTGGCCGAGAAGGTCATTCTGCCCCAGAACTACCTGCCGCCGGGCACTACGGGTCCCATGGCGGCGGGCGCGGAGGTGACGATCTCCGTGCCTATCGTCGTCAATGGGCTGCAGATCAACGGCTTCGGCCTCAAGGTGTTTTTTCCCTGAATCCCTTTTAAGGTAATTTCATGACGGCTCCAGTACTGGTTTGCGGTTCGATGGCTTTCGATGCCATCGCCCTGTTCGAAGGACATTTCGGCGATCACATAC
Source organism: Bordetella sp. FB-8 (assembly GCF_000382185.1). Taxonomy (NCBI): domain Bacteria; kingdom Pseudomonadati; phylum Pseudomonadota; class Betaproteobacteria; order Burkholderiales; family Alcaligenaceae; genus Bordetella; species Bordetella sp. FB-8. The sequence goes on from NZ_KB907784.1 coordinate 2,088,457, forward strand.
TGCCCGAGCGCATCCGCACGCTATCCGTGTCCTTCCTGGTGCCCACGCTGCGCCGCGAGTTCGGCGGCTGTGCCGGCAACGTGGCCTACAACCTGAAGCTGCTGGGCGGCACGCCCCTGCCCGTAGCCAGCGTGGGCGAGGATGCCACAGGCTATCTGCAGCGCCTGAAGGAGCTGGGTATCAGCACGGCGCACGTCAAGGTCGTGCCTGGCACGCTGACCGCGCAATGCTGGATCACGACCGATCTGGACGACAACCAGATCACGGCCTTTCACCCGGGCGCCATGGGCATGTCCGCGCAGAATGATTTCGGCGCGCATACCGGGGCTGTGTGGGGCGTGGTCTCGCCCGACGCGAAAGAAGGCATGTTTGTCCACGCCGAGCGCATGAACAAACTCGGCATTCCCTTTATCTTCGACCTGGGACAGGCCATGCCGCTCTTTGAGGGCGCGGATATCGAGCGCATGATCAGGCTGGCGCAGGTGCTCACCGCCAACGACTACGAGGCCAGTGTCATCGAGCAGCGCACCGGCCGCCAAATCGCCGACATCGCCAAGACCATGCAGGCCGTCATCGTGACGCGCGGCGGCGAGGGCGCGACGCTCATGGCGGACGGGCAGACCATCGAAGTGCCGCCCGTCCAGGCGGCGGCCGTGGTCGATCCCACCGGCTGCGGCGATGCGCATCGCGCCGGCCTGGTCTATGGGCTGACCCAGGGCTGGAACTGGCTGGACAGCTGCCGCCTGGCCAACGTGATGGGTTCCATTAAGATCGCCGCACGCGGGGCGCAGAACCACCAGCCGACCCGCGGCGAGATCGACGGCCTGCTGCGCGCCTCCTACGGCATCGGTTTGCCTGCTTGAGACGCGGTGGACCTGCTGCAGCGGTTGCGCCCGGTTTCATCGGGCCGCCGGGGCGGTTGCCGGCAGGACTAAAATGATTTTGCTTTCCCGGCGGCCGTGAGCGGCGCCGGGAAACGTTCCGATCTGGAGCTTTTGACATGACGACGCAAGTGACGCTTTCTACTTTTTCGCGAGCCGGCCGTTGGACGGCCGTCGCTGCTCTGGGGCTGTCCCTGTCGGTGCTGGCCGGGTGTGCCACGCCTAGCGCTTCCAGCAGCGTCTATACCTACGGTCAGGCCCAGCGTGAACAGATCGTGCGCACTGGCACCATCACCAGCATGCGTCCGATCACCATCGAAAAAAGCGGCACGTCCGGCGCCGGCGCGGTTGCCGGCGGCTTGGTGGGCGGTGTTGCGGGGGCGGGTGTGGGCCGCGGCATGGGCAACGCGCTGGCGGCCGTGGGCGGTGCCGTCATAGGTGCCTTGGCGGGCAATGCAATCGAAGGCCATATGGGCAAAACATCAGGCTACGAAATCACGGTGCGCCTGGATAACGGCGAGACCCGCGTCATCGCGCAGTCGGCCGACCAGCCCCTGAGCGTCGGTCAGCGCGTTCAGGTCATCAGCGGCGCGGGCCCCACGCGTGTGGCGCCGATGTAAAGCGCGTGCGCCTGAAAGCAAACCCCCGGTAGTACGCCGGGGGTTTTTCGTTTTAGGGCAGAGCGATACTGTGCGGCCAGGGCCTGTGAACAGGCCCTAGATACCCAAAATGCCATAGCCCGCGCGGGTCAGCACCATCAATAGCACCTGCGCGATCACCAGCAGCAGCAGAGGGGCGAAATCGATGCCACCCGTGCGCGGCAGGATTTGCCGGATGGGGTCGAGCAGAGGGCGTGTCAGCGTGTGCAATATGGGCATCAGGGGCGAGAGAGGATTGACCCACGACAGCACGGCCTGGGCCAGGGTCATCCAGACGATCAGGTTCAGTGCCCATTTCAGGGCCATCAGCAGCGCCGCGGCCAACAGGGAAGGCAGCAGCGCGGGCGGGATCAGGGCGCCCACGCTCAGCAGCCAGGCCAGCACCAGGTAGACCAGCGCGGCCAGCCATAGAGCCACCAGGCTGGTCCAGTCGACCGCGCCCGTGGCGGGAATGAGTTTGCGCAACGGCAGAACCAGCCAATTGCTGGCCTGCTGGACGCCTCGCGTCACGGGATTGAGCGGGTGCAGGCGCACCGCGTGCATCCAGATACGCAGGATGAGTGCCGCGCCGAAAAGGGTGAAAATGATGTCGAGCAGGAAGCGCGCGATTTCGCCGAACATGATATGAGCTGTGACCTTAGCCTTGCATTAAGTTGACGGGTTCATTGTCGCACACCGCCTCCCTTCGGCGTTCGCTTCGGGCGGGCAAAAGAAAAGCCGCCTGGCTGGGCCAGGCGGCTTGACTGCTCAACGCAGCGTCGTCTGCTTAGGGACGGCCGCCGGTCGGGAAAGGCCAGGAAGCGGCAGGATTGAGCGCCGTCTTGGCACCCGGGGCAGCAGCCGTCGAGGGCGGCATGGCGGGCTTCTTGGGCGCAGCTTTCTTGGCCGCAGCAGGCTTTTTGGCAGCAGGCTTTTTGGCGGCAGGTTTCTTGGCAGCTTTCTTGGCGGCCTTCTTGGCAACCTTCTTGACGGCCTTCTTCGCTACTTTCTTGACGGCCTTCTTGGCGACTTTCTTGGCAGCGACTTTCTTGACCGCGGGTTTCTTAGCGGCGACTTTCTTGGCGGCGACTTTCTTGACGACGGCCTTCTTCGCTACTTTCTTGACCGCGACCTTCTTGACGGCAGCCTTCTTCACCACGGCCTTCTTGACGGCGGCTTTCTTGACGACCTTCTTGACGGCCTTGGTGGCCGCGGGCTTCTTTACCGCTTTCTTGGCGGCTTTCTTGGCAGTTGCCATGGTCATGCTCCTTAGGTTCAGGGGTCCCAGAACATAAACCCGTGTCACGTTCCGCCGGATGGCGAACCGCACTCGGGCTATTCATCGGCGCATGCCACGACCCCGTACAAGCGGACGTGTTGCAACGGCTTGCGCTAATGAATTCAGCACGGCCATTTGATATGGCCCCCGCGCTTTTCGCGCGAGCCATTTCAAATGGCGCCGGCAGACGATCACGCTGTCTACCGTAAGTCTTGCGTGGCGAATGCTACACCGAGAGCCAAGGAGTGGGAAGAGGAAACACCGCTGGGTTGTCAAGACCCGCGGTGTGTTTCGACTTATTCCCAGTTCAGCGTGCCACCGGTTTGGTATTCGATCACGCGGGTTTCGAAAAAATTGCGTTCCTTCTTCAGGTCGATCATTTCCGCCATCCACGGGAAGGGGTTTTCTTCCTGCGGGAACAGCGGTTCGATGCCGATCTGCTGACAACGCCGGTTGGCGATGAAGCGCAGATACGATTTGAACATGGGCGCGTTCAGGCCCAGTACGCCGCGCGGCATCGTGTCCTCGGCGTAGGCGTATTCGAGATCGACCGCCTTTTTGAACAGGCCGCGGATATCCTCGCGGAATTCGGGCGTCCAGAGGTGCGGGTTCTCGAGCTTGATGGTGTTGATCAGATCGATGCCGAAATTGCAGTGCATGGATTCATCGCGCAGGATGTACATGTACTGCTCGGCGGCGCCGGTCATCTTGTTCTGCCGGCCCAGCGCCAGGATCTGCGTGAAGCCCACGTAAAAGAACAGGCCTTCCATCAGGCAGGCGAACACGATCAGCGACTTGAGCAGCGTCTGGTCGGCTTCGGGCGTGCCCGTCTTGAAGCTGGGATCGGAGATGGCGTCGATGAAGGGGATGAGGAACTGGTCCTTTGCCCGGATGGACGGCACTTCGTTGTAGGCGTTGAAGATCTCGGATTCGTCCAGATCCAGGCTTTCCACGATGTACTGGTAGGCGTGGGTGTGGATCGCTTCTTCGAATGCCTGACGCAGCAGGAACTGGCGGCACTCGGGCGCCGTGATGTGGCGGTAGGTACCCAGCGTGATGTTGTTGGCGGCGAGCGAGTCGGCCGTGACGAAGAAGCCCAGATTGCGCTTGACGAGGCGGCGCTCGTCGTCGGTCAGCCCGTTGGGATTCTTCCACAGCGCGATGTCGCGCGACATATTGATTTCCTGCGGCATCCAGTGGTTGGCGCAGGTGGCGAGGTATTTTTCCCAGGCCCACTTGTATTTGAACGGCACCAGCTGATTGACGTCGGTATGGCCGTTGATGATGCGCTTGTCGGACACTTTCACGCGGCCCGACGCATCGCCCTGCAAGGCCGTGACGGCAGCAGGCGTTGCGATGGCCGCGTCGGCGAACGCGTCCGAAGCAGGGCGCAGGCCCGTGTCGGCGGCGGTGCCACCCGCGGCAGGTGCCGCTTGTCGGGTGGCGTTGTCTTCCCAGTTGAGCATGTCGAATTCTCCGAAACGTTATTGGCAGGCTTCGCACTCTTCGAAGCCGGGGTCACCCGGCCTCATGGTGCAGACTGCGCCGACGATTTCGGGTTCGGGCAGGTTGGAAGCCAGGGCCGAAGCCGTGGCGGTGGGGGCGGGTGTGAGGCTGACGGCATTCAGTTCGCCGCCGCGGCCAGTGGATTTCTCGGCGCTGGTGGCGCCCAGCGTGCGCAGGTAGTAGGTAGTCTTCAGGCCACGCTGCCATGCGAGCTTGTAGGTGTCGTCCAGCTTTTTGCCCGACGCGCCGGCCATGTAGATGTTCAGCGATTGGGCCTGGTCGATCCACTTCTGGCGGCGCGATGCGCACTCGACCAACCAACTCGGTTCGACTTCAAACGCGGTGGCGTAGAGTTGGCGCAGTTCGGCGGGAACGCGATCAATGCGGGACAGGCTGCCGTCGAAGTACTTGAGATCGGCGACCATGACTTCGTCCCACAGGCCGAGTTTCTTCAAGTCACGAACGAGGTGATCGTTGACAACCGTGAACTCGCCAGAAAGATTCGATTTGACGTACAAGTTTTGGTAAGTGGGTTCGATGCACGCAGACACGCCAATGATATTGGAAATCGTCGCGGTTGGCGCGATTGCGATGCAGTTGGAGTTGCGCATGCCATGCGATTTGATGCGCGCGCGCAACGCATCCCAATCGAGCGTGCTCGATGTATCGACATCGACGAAACCGCCGCGTTCATCGCGCAGCATCGCAAGGGTGTCTTGCGGCAGGATGCCGCGCGACCACAAGGAGCCTTCGTAAGATTGATAGCGGCCGCGCTCTTGGGCCAGCACGCTCGAGGCCCAGTACGCCTGGTAGCACACAGCTTCCATCGATCGGTCGGCGAATTGCACCGCGGCTTGCGAGGCGTACGGCACGCGCATCATGTGCAGGCAGTCCTGGAAGCCCATGATGCCCATGCCCACCGGGCGGTGCTTGGCGTTGGAGTTGCGCGCCTTGTCGACGGCGTAATAGTTGATGTCGATCACGTTGTCGAGCATGCGCATGGCGATGCCGACGGTGTGCCTGAGCTTGTCGTGGTCGAGTTCGTAGCTGCCGTCGGCAGCACGCTTCATGTGGGCGGGAAGGTTCACCGAGCCCAGGTTGCAAACCGCGATTTCCGATTCGTTCGTGTTGAGCGTGATCTCGGTGCAAAGGTTGGAGCTGTGCACCACGCCCACGTGCTGCTGCGGCGAGCGGATGTTGCAAGGATCCTTGAAGGTGATCCAGGGGTGGCCGGTTTCAAACAGCATGGACAGCATCTTGCGCCACAGCGAGAGGGCCGGCATTTTCTTGAAGAGCGTGATTTCGCCGCTGGCAACGCGGGCTTCGTAGCCCAGGTAGGCCGTCTCGAATTCGCGGCCGACCTTGTCGTGCAGGTCGGGGCAGGTCGAGGGCGAGAGCAGCGTCCATTCGCCGTTTTCCATGACGCGCTTCATGAACAGGTCGGGAATCCAGTTCGCCGTGTTCATGTCGTGCGTGCGGCGGCGTTCGTCGCCGGTGTTCTTGCGCAGTTCGAGGAATTCCTCGATGTCCAGGTGCCAGGTTTCGAGGTAGGTGCAGACCGCGCCCTTGCGCTTGCCACCCTGGTTCACCGCCACGGCGGTGTCGTTGACGACCTTCAGGAAAGGCACGACGCCCTGGCTTTCGCCGTTGGTGCCCTTGATGTGGCTGCGCAGCGCGCGCACGGGCGTCCAGTCGTTGCCCAGGCCGCCGGCATACTTGGCCAGCAGCGCGTTTTCCTTGATGGCGTCGTAGATGCCTTCCAGGTCGTCGGAGACGGTGGTGAGGTAGCACGAGGACAGCTGCGAATGCAGGGTTCCGGCGTTGAACAGCGTGGGCGTCGAACTCATGAAATCGAACGAGGACAGTATCTCGTAGAACTCGATGGCACGCGCTTCGCGGTCGGCCTCGCGCAGCGCCAGGCCCATGGCCACGCGCATGAAGAACACTTGCGGCAATTCGATGCGGGTGCCGCGGATGTGCAGGAAGTAGCGGTCGTACAGGGTCTGCAGGCCGAGGTAGTCGAATTGCAGGTCGCGGCTCGCGTCCAGCGCTGCGGCCACGCGAGGCAGGTCGAACTTGGCCAGCTCGGGCGAAAGCAGGCCGCCTTCGATGCCGCGGGCAATGAAGGTGGGGAAATACTCGGCGTAGCGGGTGGCCATGCCGGACTGTGAGACTTCTTTGCCCAGCACTTCTTTGCGCACCGTGTGCAGCAGCAGGCGGGCGGTGACCTTGGTGTAGGCCGGGTCCTTCTCGACCAGAGCGCGCGCGGCCAGGATGGCCGACTTGTAGACCTCGTCAACTGGCACGCCGTCATATAGGTTCTTGACGGTTTCCTTGAGGATGGCCTCGGTGTCGATGTACTGCGTCAAGCCTTCGCCCGCAGCTTCGATGGTGGTGCGCAGGGCGGTCATGTCGAGCGGGCGGCGCGCGCCGTTCTCGGTGACATGCAGCTCCGTTTCACTGGAAGACGCCGCGATCTCGGCTCCCGGAGCGTGGGCGGCCGCTGCGCGTTCCTGGGCGCGCTTCTCGCGGTAGAGCACGTAGGCGCGGGCCACGTCGTGTTCGCCGGAGCGCATCAGGGCCAGCTCGACCTGGTCCTGCACATCTTCGATATGGAAGGTGCCGCCGCCGGGGCGGTTGCGCACCAGCGCGCTGACTGCCTGGGCGGTGAGTTGTTCGACCAACTCGCGCACGCGGGCCGAGGCCGCGCCCTGGCCGCCGTTGACGGCCAGGAAGGCTTTGGTCATGGCGATGGCGATCTTGCTGGGCTCGAAGCCGACCACCGAGCCGTTGCGGCGGATGATCTGGTATCCGGCCCATTGGCCGCCGGAGGCGTCGGCTGGGGCTGTCGCGGGCGGCACGGCGGAGGGCCGGGTCACAGAGGCGATCGAAGTCTGCATGGAAGCTCCTGTGCAAAAAACAAGGCGGCAAGACCGGGCCGGTCTTGCCTGAAATGTGGATGTCGGAGGGGGGGAGTGCCGCGGGCGGAACAGCTTGTGGTGCGGCGGTGTTTCTACTATATCTAGTGTATCACCCCATCCATCTCTACTAATTCTAGTAGGACGGGCGTGACAGGACAAGCACGGTTTTCCCATTAAATGGTTAGTGTTTGTCAGGGAATCTGCCTGGGCTTGTCGGCACAAGCCCAGGCTCCGAAGTGCTTACTTCGCCGGCGCGTCAGGCGGTCATCTGCAGGGGGGCGTCTGCGCAGGCTTGCGCATAGCCCTGAAGGGCGCGCTCCAGCGCGGTGCGATAGGCGGCCGCACTGGCCATCTTGATGTGACCATAGCCGCGGATGGTCTCGGCCAGGGCTGCGATCCGCACAGCCTGATCCAGCTTCGCGGGACTCAGCTGCGCCAGCAGCGTCTCGACCAGCCGGCGGTATTCGGCGATCAGTGCGCGTTCCATACGGCGTTCGGCGGTATGGCCGAATGGGTCCAGCCAGGTGCCGCGCAAGCCCTTGAGGCGGCGCAGCGCATGCATGCCGTACTCGGCCCACGGACCCAGCGCGACCTTGCGCGGGACGCCGGTGCGTGGATCCTTGCGCGCCAGCAGCGGCGGCGCCATGTGAAAGCGCAGCCGCACCTCGCCCTCGAACTGGTCCTGCACCATGGCGCGGAAAGTGCCGTCGCTGTATAGGCGTGCGACTTCGTACTCGTCCTTGTAGGCCATCAGCTTGAAGAGGCTGCGGGCCACGGCCAGGGCCAGGCGCGGCGAGCGCGCGGTCGGAGCGATCGCGCGCTCGCGGGCCGCCACGCGCTCGACCAGTTCGCGGTACTGCTGCGCGTAGGCGGCGTTCTGGTAGGCGGTCAGGTCGCGTTCGCGCCGCGCCACCGCCTGGTCGAAGGACTCGGGCATCTGCAACTGCACAACCTGGGTGCGCGGCGCGAGCGCGGCCTGGATGGCTTGCGGCTCGTGCGCGGCCAGCCGGCCGGCATCGAAGGCGGCGCGATTGGTGTCCACCGCCACGCCGTTCAATTCGATGGCGCGGGCCAGGGCCGGCAGCGAGAGCGGAATGTCGCCGCGCTGCCAGGCATAGCCCAGCAGGAAGATGTTCGACAGGATGCTGTCGCCGAATAACGTCAGCGCGGCGGCATGGGCGTCTAGCGCCGCGACCTGAGCGGGGCCGGCCGCATGGCCGATCTTGGCCTGCAGCGCCTGGGCATGCAGTGGCGCATCCGGGCTGCGGGTGAAGTCCGAGGACGCCGCGACATGGGTATTGAGCGTGACGCGCGTGTGGCCCGCACGCAGAGCCCCCAGCGCGTCGGGTGCGATGGCCGCGACCGCGTCGCAGAGAATGGCCGCGTCCGCCTGCTGCCAATCCAATCGCGCCGGACCGGCCGGCGCGTCCGCGGGCGCGATGCGGATGTGGCTGAGTACCGTGCCGCCTTTCTGCGCCAGACCGGTCAGGTCGAGCGTGCAGGCCGACAGGCCCTGCAGATGCGCGGCCATGGAAACCAGGGCGCCGATGGTGACGACGCCGGTGCCGCCGATGCCAGCCACGATTAGCCGGTAGGGCTGGACGGGCGCGGCGATCGCGGGCTCGGGCAGGCTGGGGATGCGCGCGCGCCATGTCGCGCGGTCGGCGCTGCTTGCCTGGCGGCGCGGCTTGCCGCCCAGTACCGAGACGAAGCTGGGGCAAAAACCTTCGGCGCAGGAATAGTCTTTGTTGCAACTGGACTGGTCGATGGCGCGCTTGCGGCCGTAAGGCGTCTCGAGCGGTGCGATCGAAAGGCAGTTGGACTGCACGCCGCAGTCGCCGCAGCCTTCGCACACGGCGCTGTTGATCAGCAGGCGGCGCGGCGGGTCGGGGAACTGCTTTTTCTTGCGGCGGCGGCGCTTCTCGGCGGCGCAGGTCTGATCGTGGATCAGCACCGTCACACCGGCTATGGCGCGCAGTTCGCGCTGCAGCGCGTCCAGTTCGCGGCGGTGATGCACGGCCACGCCGCCCAGGTCCACGCCGCGGTATTTCTCGGGTTCGTCGGTCGTGACCACGATGCGCGCCACGTTCTCGCCGCGCAGTTGCTGGCAGATCTGCGGCACCGAGATCGGGCCGTCCACCGGCTGCCCGCCGGTCATGGCCGTGGCGTCGTTAAAGAGGATTTTATAGGTGATGTTGGCGCGCGCAGCAATGGCCTGGCGGATGGCCAGATAGCCCGAATGGTAGTAGGTGCCCTCGCCCATGTTCTGGAACACGTGGGGCATATCGACGTAAGGCGCCAATCCGACCCAGTCCGCGCCTTCGCCGCCCATCTGCGTCAGGCCGCTGGTGTCTCGGTCCATCCAAGTGGCCATGTAATGGCAGCCCACGCCGCCCAGCGCATGGCTGCCTTCAGGCACCTTGGTCGAGGTGCTGTGCGGGCAGCCCGAGCAGAAGTAGGGCCGGCGGCGCATGCCGTCGGCCTCGTTCGACAGGGGGGGCGGGCATTGCAGGCCCGCCTCGACGGTCGCCGCGATGCCGGCCGAGCGCTGCAGCCAACCGGCCAGCGGCGCGGCCAGCAGCGATGGCCGCAGCTGGCCGGCCGGGGGAATCATCGCCTTGCCGTCCAGGTCGAGGCGACCACATACCGAAGGGTGTTGCGGCAGATTAAAGAGCAAGTCCTTGACCTGGCTCTCGACCACCGTGCCCTTTTCTTCGATTACCAGAATGTGGGAGAGGCCGTCGGCGAATTCGAGCAGGCGCCCGGCATCCATAGGCCAGGTCAGGCCGGGCTTGTAGAGGCGCACGGCATCCTGCGTTACGTTCAGGCGCTGCAGCGCTTCCAGTGTGTCCAGATACGCTTTGCCCGCGGCGACGATGCCGACCCGGGCGCGCGGCGCGGGCCAGGCCAGCCGGTCTATGCCATGGCGCCGCGCGAAGGCCTTGACCGCGTCCAGGCGCCGCAGCATGCGCTCTTCGATGGCCAGGCTGAGAAAGCCGCGCGTGTCATATTCGGTCGACTCGCGCGGCAGCAGCGGATCGTCGGGCATGGTGTAGTGCGGCGTGGGCGCCAGTTCGAAGGACTGACCGCTTTCCACCGTTTCCGAAATTGCCTTGAAGGCCACCCAGGTGCCTGCGTGGCGCGACAGTGCCCAGCCCCATAGCGCGAAGGTTTCGTACTCGGATACCGAGGCCGGGTTGACGATGGGCACCATCCAGCCCATCAGCGAGGCTTCGCTGGCGTGCGGAATGGACGAGGACACGGCGGCGTGGTCATCGCCTACTACCATCAGCACGCCGCCGTGGCGCGAAGCGCCTGCCGCATTGCCGTGGTGCAAGGCATCGCCGGCGCGGTCCAGTCCCGGTCCCTTGCCGTACCACATGGCATAGACGCCATCGACCTTGCGGTCGGCACGCATGCCGGCCTGCTGGGTGCCCATGACGGCGGTCGCGGCCAGGTCTTCGTTGATGCCGGGCAGGAAGCGCACGCTGTTGGCCTGCAGCAGAGCCTGCGCCTTCCAAAGGGTCAGGTCCACCCCGGCCAGCGGCGAGCCGCGGTAGCCCGAGACGAAACCCGCCGTGTTCAGGCCGCGCTCGCGGTCCAGCCGGCCCTGGGTGAGCAGTGTGCGCACCAAAGCCTGGGTGCCGGTGAGAAACACGCGGCCCTGGGTGCGGGTGAGGTTGTCGTCGAGCCGGTAGTCCAGAGCGATAGGCGCGGCGGGTGCGGCCGGCGAGGCGGGTGTGCCGTCCATGATGGGCTTGTTCTCCATGATATTGAGGTCATGATAGGCAAACCTGGCTATGCATTTATTGCGTACTTGGCACGGATATTCCCTAAAATGCGAAATAAACGTTTCGTCATCATGGTTTTTTTGCAATGAAAATGGATAAGACCGATATTGGCATCTTGCGCGCCCTGCAGCAGGACGGCCGGGCGTCGGCCCAGCAGTTGTCCGACCAGGTCGGACTGTCGACCGCCCCGGTATGGCGTCGGGTCAAGGCGCTGGAGGCCGAGGGCGTCATTCAGGGCTATTACGCCCAGGTCGACCGCGGCAAGGTGGGGCTGCAAAGCTGCATGTTCGTGCAGATCAGCCTGGAGCGGCACATTGCCAGCACCGTCGAGAACTTTGAGCGCTCGGTGCGCGATGCGCCCGAGATACTCGAATGCTATGCCGTCACGGGCGACTCGGATTTCCTGCTCAAGATCCTGGTGGAAAGCCCGCAAGCCTACGACCAGTTCCTGCACCGCTTTCTCTTCAATTTGCCGGGCATACGCCAGACCCGCACCATCGTGGCGCTGCGCGAGATCAAGCACGAGGTCAGGCTGCCTTTGTAGCGCCGCGCCGGCTGTAGTGTTGTGCAATGGCATCAGACGGCGGCCTGGCCGGGCGTCGCGCGCGTCGGTTGATTGCCTTGCCGGGCCGCGGTCTTTAGAGTGGCGACTGTGTGTCGAGCTGCCGTGCCGCGAGGCGCGGGTTTGAGATTGACGGGCCGAAAACCCACGGAATCATGCTTCGTTCGTATTCAATGTCGATGGCCGGCGCGGCGTGCGCCGCGCTCGCGGTTCTGGCCGGCTGCGCCAGGAACAATCCCCCCCCGGCTCCCGAGGTCCCGCCCAAGCCGCCCGGCGTGGTGTGCGTCCCGGCCCAGCCGGGCGATCCGATGGTAGGCACCTGGTATTCGACCTCCCGTCCCAAGGGCGTGGCGGGCAACTACCGGTCCTTGAAGATTCTCTCCGCAGACGGCCATATGAGCTACGCATCCCAGCTCAGGTTTGGCCGCCAAGTGCGTCCGGCTCTGGATGAGAAGGGCTGCTGGCAGGTGGCCGACGGCATGCTCACCATGCAAACCACGTCCTCTCACGGAGAGGACGTCGATACCACCGATCCGATCTATGCCAACCGCTATCGCGTCGAAAGGCTGAACCGCGGCCGGCTTATCTTGCGCAGTCTGAGCGACGGGCGCAGGCTGGTCGAGCGGCGCATGCCGCCCGGATACCATCTGCCGGACTGACGCGGCTTGGCGCGGGGGCGTACAACCCACCGGCATGTGCGCCAAGGCAGCGGGTCAGATGGCCTCCAGGCGCGCGAGGACGGCCTGCTTGCCCAGCAGCGCAAGCACGGCATCGACCGCCGGCGTCTGGGCGCGGCCGGTGACGGCCACGCGCAGGGGGATGGCCAGCTGCGGCATCTTCAGGCCGCGCTCGGCCAGTACGGTCTTGATGAGGGCGGCGATGCCTTCCTTGGTCCATTCGGTGTTCTGGGCCTGGGCGGCAAAGGCGGCCAGCACTTCGCGCGCGGCGGGCGTCAGATGCTGTTCGGCCAGCTCTGCGGACGCGCTTTGATAGGGGGCGCAGAACAGCATGGCGCCGTCGGCCAATTGCTCCAGCGTTTCGGCGCGATCCTTCAACAGGGCCAAGGCGGCGGGCAGATCCACGGCCTGCGGGTTGCCGCCGCGGGCGGCGATGCGCGGGGCGACGCGCTCGGCCAGTTCGGTCTCGGGCATCTGCCGGATGTAGTGCGCGTTGACCCAGTTCAGTTTCTTCGGGTCCCACTGCGAGGCGGACTTGGACAGGTGGTCGGCGTCGAACCACTGCACCAGCTGCTCGCGGGTGAAGAGTTCGTCGTCGCCGTGACTCCAGCCCAGGCGGGCCAGGTAGTTGACCATGGCCTCGGGCAGATAGCCTTGCTTGTCGTATTCCATGACGTTGACCGCGCCGTGGCGCTTGGACAGTTTCTGCCCGTCGGGGCCGAGGATCATGGGCACATGGCCGTATTCGGGCAGCGTGGCCCCCAGCGCGCGCAGGATGTTGATCTGGCGCGGCGTGTTGTTGACGTGGTCGTCGCCGCGCAGCACGTGGGTGATGCGCATGTCCATGTCGTCGACCACCACGCAGAAGTTGTAGGTGGGCGTGCCGTCGGGCCGCGCGATGATGAGATCGTCCAGCTCGGTGTTGTCAAAGCTGATGGGGCCTTTGATGAGATCGTTCCACGCGGTCGCGCCGCCCTGCGGGTTCTTGAAGCGGATCACCGGCTTGCGGCCCTCGGGTATGGGCGGGAGCACTTTGCCGGGCTCGGGGCGCCAGGTGCCGTCGTAGCGCGGCTTGTCGCCCCGCGCCCGGGCGGCTTCGCGCATGGCCTCGACTTCCTCGGGCGAGCAGTAGCAGTGATAGGCCGTGCCGGCCTGCAGCATGCCAGCCAGCACCGCGCGATAGCGGTCCATGCGCTGCATCTGGTAGAAGGGACCTTCGTCGGGCTGCATGCCCAGCCAGGCCATGCTGTCGATGATGGCGTCCACGGCCTGCTGGCTGGAGCGCTCCACGTCGGTGTCTTCGATGCGCAGCACGAACACGCCTCGATGGTGACGGGCGTAGGCCCAGGAGAACAGCGCGGTGCGCGCGCCGCCCAGGTGCAGGAAACCGGTGGGCGAGGGCGCGAAGCGGGTGCGGACGACGGAAGGCGTTTGGCGGGTCATGGCGAGGCGGCGGCAGATGCGCGGCAAGAAACTGATGTGCGGCCATGGATAGCCAGGCCGCAATCTTGTTGTTACGTTACGATGAACGGGTCCACGCTATTTTAAATGAGTACCGTCCGCACTTTCGCGTCACCATGCTGCGACACGCTCTAGCGCCTCTGTTCGAACCGCAATCCCTGGTCATCGCGGCCGACCGTGACCTGCCCGTCCTGGCCGTGCTGCTGGCCGAGCGGCGCACGCGCGTCACGGTCGCGGCATGCGCGTTTGGCCAGGTGCCGGCGTTGCCCGAGTCCTGCCAGGGCCTGGCGGCGGGCGAGCGGCCCGATCTTGCGCTGGTCTGCGTCGCGCCCCGGGTCTTGCCTGAAACCCTGCGGCGCCTGGCCTTGCTGGCCCCGCGCAGCGCCATCGTCCTGCCTCACGAACTGCCCGATGCCCAGCCCGCCGAGACGCGCGCCCTGTGCGCGGCCTGGGCCAGGCAGCATGATTGCGCGCTGCTCGGTCCGCATTCTTTCGGTGTGCAGCGCCCGCACAGCTGGCTCAATCTCAGCCAGTATCCAACGCTGGCGCTGGCCGGGCGCGTGGCGTTGGTGGCGCAGTCGCGCTCAATCGCCGCTGCCGTCATGGATTGGGCCGAGGACGCGCACATCGGCTTTTCCACGGTGGTGTCGCTGGGCGGCGAAGCCGGTGTCGATCTATCGCAGACGCTGGATTTCCTGGCCGGCGATGCGCGCAGCGATAGCATCGTGCTCTACCTGGAAAACCCAGGCCTTGCGCGCGAGTTCATGAGCGCCCTGCGCGCCGCGGCCAGCGTCAAGCCCGTCATCGTACTCAAGGCCGGCCACGGCGACGCCGTGTTCGATACCGCGCTGCGGCGCGCCGGTGCGGTGCGCGTACGCTATTTCATGCAGCTGTTCTCTGCGATGAAGGTGCTGGGCCATGTGCGCCGCCCCAAAGGCGGGCGCGTGGCCCTGCTGTCCAACGGCAACGGCCCGCCGCAATTGGCCATGGACCTGATCGGCGCGGACGGCTCGACCCGCTGCGCCGGACTTGCGCCGGGCACGCGCCGTGCCTTGCAGGGTCTGCTCGAACCCGGCGCAGCCTTGGACAATCCCGTCATCAGTTATGCGCCCCTGACGCCCGAACGCATCCAGGGCATGCTCGACGGCCTGCTGGCCGATGCCGGCGTGGACGGTGTATTGGCCCTGCTGGCGCCGGACCCGCTGACCGACATGCACGCGGTGGCCGAGCATCTGGCGCAAATTGCGCCCAAGGCGCGCAAGCCCGTGATTACCTGCCTGATGGGCGATGCGGCGATGCGGCCGCTACGGCGCATGCTCGACGACGCCGGCACGCCGGCCTTTCGCACGCCCGAGACGGCAATGGATGCCTTCGGCGTGCTGGCCTCCTACAACTACAACCAGCAACTGCTGCAACAGACCCAGCCCCTGGAGTCGCCCGCGCTGCCGCCCGACATCGCCGGCGCGCGCGCCGTGATCGCGGACGCCAGGGCGGACGGCCGGCTGGAGTTGAGCGCGGCTCAGGCGCAGTGGCTGCTCGATGCCTTCCAGGTGCCGCTGCCGGTTCTGTCCGGCGATGTGGCGCGTGCTGCGGCCGAGTCTCGTCCGGTGTCGGTGCGCGTGACGCGCGACAGCCGGTTCGGACCCGTGGTGCGCTTCGGTGCGAGCGGCCCCGAGGCCGATTTGCCGGACTGGGGTGGCAGCATGGAATTGCCGCCGCTCAACGGCTATCTGGCGCGCCAGATGCTCGAGCGCAGCCGCCTGTGGCGCAGCGTGATCGCCCCCGAAGTGGAAGTCGGCGTCATCGAGGCGCTGCAGCATGCGCTGGTGCAGGTGTCCGAGCTGATCTGCGAGCTGCCCGACATTGAGATGCTGCAGATCGATCCGCTCTATATCGGCGCGACGCATTTGCACGCAGGCGGCTTGCGCATGCGGATTACGCGCGAGGCGGCCGGCTCGCCGCAGCTGAGCGGCTATCTGCACATGGCCATCCATCCGTATCCCACGCGCCTGGTTCAGGTGCGGCGCATGGACGACGGCATGCCCTGGGTCATCCGGCCCATACGCCCGGAGGATGGCGAATCGCTGCAGGCCTTTATCCGGGGGCTGTCGGAGCGCTCGCGCTATATGCGCTTTGTGTCCATGATGCGCGAACTGACGCCGCGCATGCTGACGCGCTACACGCAGATCGACTACCACCGCGAACTGGCGCTGGTGGCGTGCACGCTGGTGCCCAATCCGGAGCATCGCGGCCACCCGCGCGAGGTCATCATCGGGTTCGTGCACTACCTGCGCAATCCCGACGGCCGCGGTGCGGAGTATGCGCTGGTGATCGGCGACGATTGGCAAAAGCGGCATCTGGGCGGTCAATTGATGCAGGCCTTGATCGCCGAGGCCCGGGATCAGGGGCTGGAATACATCGAAGGCCTGATCCTGTCGGCGAACCGGCCCATGTTGACGCTCATGACGCGTCTGGGCTTTGTCAACGACGCCGACCCGGAAGACCCGACGATGCGCCGGGTTTGGCTGGACTTGAAGCGGGCCGCCGCGCCGGACGCTATCAGCCGATGACCGCTTGCAGGAAGCCGCGGATATCGTCGATTTCCTGCGGGCAGACCGCGTGCGGCATGGGGTAGGTATGCCAGCGCACGTCGTATCCCAGCGCCTGCAGCGTGTCGCGCGAGGCTTCGGCGCGGGGTAGGACCACGACCGGATCGAAGATGCCATGGGCCAGGAAGATCGGCGTGCTGGCGTTGGCCGGATGGCGTTCTGCCTGGGCCAGATCGATGAGCGGCAGGTAGCCCGACAGGCCCATCATGCCGGCCAGTTTTTCCGGCAGACGCAGGCCCGTGTGCAGGGTCATGGCGCAGCCCTGCGAGAAGCCGGCGAGCACGATGTTCGAGGTGGGGATGCCGCGCGTGTTTTCGCGGGAAATCAGGGCACGTATGGCCTGCTCGCTGGCGCGGATGCCCTGGGCATCTTCGCGGCGCACCAGGTCCATGACCAGGATGTCGTACCAGGATCGCATGGCCATGCCGCCATTGATGGTCACGGGCTGCACGGGGGCGTTGGGGAAGACGAAGCGGGTGGCCTTTTTCAAACCTTGGGCGACTTCAGGGGCGATGGGGGCGAAGTCGTTGGCGTCGGCACCCAGGCCGTGCAGCCAGATGACGGCGTGTGTGGAGTTCGGCGCGGTTTCGATTTCCAGACAGTCTAGAAGGGAGGCGGTCATGTGGGCTGTTTCGCGTTTCGGATTTTCAAGGGTTCTTTAGTCGACACCGGCACCCGGTGATGCACATTTTTGGCTTGCATCGAACCTTTTTCATGAGCGGCGTCACGCCAGGTCTTTCAGCGCCTGAAAGAGCGCGCGGTATTGCTTGCGTTGCGGATCCTGGCCCTGCTGCAGGGCGGCGTTGGCCTGGGCTTCCTTTCGCGCGGCGCGGATGAGGGCGCGCAGGTGCTGGATGTCGGCGCCGGGGTGGTCCTGCAGCAGTTCGGTCAGCGCATCGTCGTCCACGAGCAGGCGGTCCCGCAGGGTTTCCAGGCGGTGCATGGCGGCGGTGGCCTCGCGCGAGCCGTTCTTCCATACGTCCAGCTGGGCGCGGATTTCTTCGGCGGGGGCGTGGCGCATCAGCTTGCCGACGAAATGCACCTGGCGACGGCGGCCGCCGTGGCTGGTGATGCGCTGCGCTTGGCGTATGGCCTCGTACAGTCGCTCGGCCAGCGGCAGCTGCTTGAGACGTTCGGGCGAGAGTTCCACCAGCTCCTTGCCCAGGTCGAGCAGGGCGTGCATGTCCCGCTTGACTTGAGACTTGCTGGGCGGCCGGTCGTCGTAGTCTTCGTCTTCAATTCCGGCGGGAAGGTCGGACTCGTGGGGGCGCTCGGCGTGCATGGCAAGTCGGAAAGATGAAAGGGCTATGATAACCGCCTCAGCAAAGTGGACAGCAATGGTCAATTCCTCTTCTTCCCTGCCGGTGGCCGCCAATCAGGCGCGCTTTAGTGAACTCGTCGAGAAGGTGCTGGCTTACGCGCGCAAGGCGGGCGCCAGCGACGCCGTGGCCGAGGTTTCCGAAAGCCTGGGGCTGTCGGTCTCGGTGCGCAACAACGATATCGAGACCGTCGAGCAGACGCGGGACCGCTCGCTCGATCTCACCGTCTACGCGGGGCAGAGCCGCGGCTCGGCTTCTACCTCCGATTTTTCCGACGAAGCCTTGCGCCAGACGGTCGAGGCGGCCTGGCACATCGCCCGCCATACCGCGGCCGACCCGGCCGCCGGCTTGCCGGATGCCCAGATGCTGGCTACCGATCACCGCGACCTGGCTCTGCACTATGCCTGGCCCATCGGCACCGAAGAGGCCGCCGAGCTGGCGCTGCGCGCCGAGCGCGCTTCGCGCGCGATCGATTCGCGTATCACCAATACCGACGGCGCTTCGGTGGGCGCCTTCGAAGGCCAGTTCGTCATGGGCAATACGCGCGGCTTCCTGGGCGGCTATCCGTATTCGCGTCACAGTCTATCGGTTGCGCCCATCGCCGGGCGCGGCAACGGCATGCAGCGCGACTACTGGTACACGTCCGAGCGCGACGCGGCGCTGCTGGCCTCGCCCGAGGCCATCGGACGCTACGCCGCCGAGCGCACCTTGTCGCGCCTGTCGGCCCGCCGCATCGCCACCGGCAAGGTGCCGGTGCTGTTCGAAGCCCCACTGGCCCTGGGCCTGCTGGGCGCGTTCACCCAAGCCGCCAGCGGCGGCGCGCTTTATCGCAAGGCCAGCTTCCTGGTCGACGCGCTGGGCAAGCCGGTGTTTGCCAGCCACATCGACGTGGCCGAGGATCCGCACGTGCCGGGTGGCCTGGGCAGCTCGCCCTTCGACGACGAAGGCGTGCGCACGCAGGCCCGCCAGGTAGTCGCTGGCGGCACGCTGGAAGGCTATTTCCTTTCCACCTACACGGCGCGCAAGCTGGGCATGGTCACCACCGGCAACGCGGGCGGCTCGCATAATCTGTCGCTTACCTCCAGGCTCACCCGCAAGGGCGACGATTTCGAGGCCATGCTGCGCAAGCTGGGCACGGGGCTGCTGGTTACCGAGCTGATCGGCCAGGGCGTGAACTACGTCACGGGCGACTATTCGCGCGGCGCCTTCGGCTATTGGGTCGAGAATGGCCGCATCCAGCATGCCGTGCAGGAAATCACCATCGCCGGCAATCTGGCCGATATGTTCCGCGGCATCGTCGCGGTGGGTGCGGACACGATCACCCGCGGCACCAAGACCACCGGCTCCATCCTGATCGAGCAAATGTCGATCGCGGGGACCTGACCTCTGTCCGTCATTCGGCCCTCGGGCCGTCCAGCAACGCGCTTCGGGAGATCAAAAGCATGCAACGTCGATCCTTCTTGAAGGGGGCTGGCCTGGGTGCCGCGGCGGGCGGTGCCGCCCTTGCCGTCCCGGCGCTGGCCGCCGATGCGCCGTCCTTCAAATGGCGTCTGGCTTCGGCCTTCACCGACAGGCAGAACGTGCTGTTCGAGGCCGCCGGCGTGTTTGCCGACTACGTCTCCGATGCCACGGACGGCCGCTTCGTCATCAGGCCCGCGTCGGCCAGCGAGAAGGCGCCGGCCTCGGGCGTGCTCGAGGCCGTGCAGAAGGGCCAAGCTGAAATGGGCCATGCCGTGTCCTCCTTGTACCAGGGCATCAGTCCGGCGTTCTGTTTCGATGCGGCCGTCCCCTTCGGCCTGACGACCCGGCAGATGAACGCCTGGATGTTCGAGGGCGACGGGCTTGCGCTCACGCGCGACTTGTTCAAAGACCATGGCATCGTCAATTTCCCCCTGGGCAATACCGGCGCGCACATGGGCGGCTGGTACAGGAACGAGATCAAGTCCATCGAGGCGTTCAAGGGCCTGAAGATCCAGGCAACGGGCCTGCTTGGAACCTTGCTGGCGGCCATGGGCGCATCGCCGCAGTCCCTGGCGGCGGCCGATGTGCCGGCCGCGCTCGACGCCGGCAAGCTGGATGCCGTGCCGGGCGCCGGCACGCCGTACGACGACGACAAGCAGGGCGCACCCAAGTCAGCCGGTTTCTACTACTACCCCGGCTGGTGGGCGGGCGGCACGCAGGCCTCGCTGTATATCGGCGCCAAGGCCTGGGACAGTCTGCCCAGGCCCTATCAGGCGGTGGTCAAGGCGGCCAGTTGCGCGGTGCACCTGGACGTGACCGCGCGCTACGATGCCCGCAATGCGGTGGCCCTGCGCCGCCTGGTGGCGGGTGGCGCCCAGTTGCGCGCCTTCCCGCGCTCGGTGCTGGATGCCGCCTGGGACGCGTCATCGACCTGGTATGCCGATATGTCGGGCAAGGATTCGAAGTTCAAGGTGCTTTACGACAGTTGCATGGCCACGCGGGGCGACATGGTGTCCTGGTTCAAGGTGGCCGAGGGAGCCTACGAGCAGTACCTGGCCTCGACACTGGTGTTCAAACAAAGCTGAGGCTTGCAGCCCGATCGAGTCGGTCTCGGGTCCTTTCGGACGGCTGGCTTGCGCAAAAATTGCCCAGATGCTATAGTTTTGGGCTCTTTCCCATTTTTAAGCACGGGCGGGTAACAACGCTTAGGCTGCGGATCGAGAGAGAACCCGGCGAGCAGGCCGTTCTGCCTGTCGGAACAATGAAAATTAGGAACCATCATGAAGACCTTTGTGGCCAAGCCGCATGAAGTCCAACGTGACTGGTTTGTGATCGACGCCAAGGGCAAAGTCCTCGGTCGTGTGGCCAGCGAAGTCGCACGCCGCCTGCGTGGCAAGCACAAACCCGAATTCACGCCGCACGTTGACACCGGTGATTACATCATCATCGTCAACGCTGCCGATATCGTCGTTACCGGCAACAAGTCGGAAGACAAGAAGTACTTCCGTCACACCACGTATCCGGGCGGTATCCGCGAAACCAATTTCCGGAAGATGCAAGAGCGTTTTCCTGGCCGCGCCATCCAGAAGGCCGTCAAGGGCATGCTGCCCAAGGGTCCCCTGGGCTACGCGATGATCAAGAAGCTGAAGGTGTACGCTGGTGCCGAGCATCCGCATACCGCGCAGCAGCCCAAGCCGCTGGAAATCTAAGGACACGCCATGATCGGTAACTGGAACTACGGAACCGGCCGTCGCAAGACCTCGGTGGCTCGCGTTTTCATCAAGAAGGGCACGGGCAACATCATTGTCAACGGCAAGCCCGTCGACGAATTCTTCGCCCGTGAAACCGGCCGTATGATCGTGCGCCAGCCGCTCGAACTGACCGGCCACGTCGAATCGTTCGACATCAAGGTCAATGTGCGCGGCGGCGGTGAAACCGGCCAGGCCGGCGCCATTCGCCACGGGATCACCCGCGCCCTGATCGACTACGACGCGGCGCTCAAGCCCTCGCTGTCGCAAGCCGGCTTCGTCACCCGCGATGCCCGCGAAGTCGAGCGCAAGAAGGTCGGTCTGCGCAAGGCCCGCCGTCGCAAGCAGTTCAGCAAGCGCTAATCGCCTGCGTACTCCAAAAAAGCCGCCCTGCTCGCGCAGGGGCGGCTTTTTTTTCGGGTCTGCCGCGAACGCCGGCCTCAAACAAGGCTGGGGGCGTGTGTGCGCAACCCAAATCGGTCACGCCGCCGTTCGAAGGCTTGGGGCGATAAAATAGCGTTTTGCGCGGTACTGGTACGGGGCCTTTTAGTGTCGGCAGGCCCTGGATCGCTGGCTGAACCCCTTTTTTTCATAGAACACACCATGGCATCGAAGATCAAAGTCGGCATCGTCGGCGGCACCGGCTACACCGGGGTGGAGCTGCTGCGCCTGCTGTCGCAGCACGCGCAGGTCGAACTCACCGCCATCACCTCCCGCAAGGAAGACGGCATGCCGGTCGCCGACATGTATCCCAATCTGCGCGGCCGCGTCGGGCTGGCCTTTTCCACGCCCGAGAAGGCCAGGCTGGCCGATTGCGATGTCGTCTTCTTCGCTACCCCGCATGGCGTGGCCATGGCCCAGGCCAAGGAACTGCTGGCTGCCGCCACCCGGATCATCGACCTGGCCGCCGACTTTCGCCTGCAGGACACGGCAGTCTTCGAGCGCTGGTACAAGATGCCGCACAGCTGCCCGGACATCCTGGCCGAAGCCGCCTACGGTCTGGTCGAACTCAACCGCGATGCCGTCGCCCGGGCCCGCGTCATCGGTAACCCCGGCTGCTATCCCACCACGGTCATCCTGGGCCTGGCCCCGCTTATCGAAGGCGGCAAGAAGCTGGTCGACACCCGGACCCTGATCGCCGACTGCAAGTCCGGCGTCTCCGGCGCCGGCCGCAAGGCCGAAGTGGGCTCGCTCTTTTCCGAGGCTTCCGACAACTTTAAGGCCTACGGCGTAGCCGGCCATCGGCATTCGCCCGAAATTCTCGCCCAACTCGAAAAGCTGGCCGGCGGCCCGGTGCCCCTGACCTTCGTGCCGCACCTGGTGCCCATGATCCGGGGCATGTTCTCGACCCTCTACGCCCGCATTCTGCCCGAGGCGCGCGACACCGATTTCCAGAAGCTGTTCGAAGAGCGCTACGCCAACGAGCATTTCATCGATGTCATGCCGGCCGGCAGCCTGCCCGAAACCCGTTCGGTGCGCGCGTCCAACACGCTGCGCATCGCGGTGCAGCGCCCTGAGCAGGGCGGCCGGCCCGGCGACCAGCTCATCATCCTGGTTGTGCAGGACAACCTGGTCAAGGGCGCCGCCGGTCAGGCCGTGCAGAACATGAACCTCATGTTCGGCCTGCCCGAATCGACCGGCCTGGACCAGGTCGCTATTTTGCCGTAAGGGTTATCACCGTCCGGGCCCGGGGGCCTGGGTTATAGTGAAACCATCCCGGGCGATTCGTCCGCCTGTTTTTACCGCACAGTATTGCGCCGAGACGCATGACGCCCGGCCAGGAGCGCATCATGAACGCCGTTACCGAAACCGTCGACTTGCAGGCCCCGCCGCCGGCCCCCCTCATTTTCACCGATTCGGCCGCAGCCAAGGTCAAGGACCTGCTGCTCGAAGAAGGCAACGCCGAATTGAAGCTGCGCGTGTTCGTGCAGGGCGGGGGCTGCTCGGGCTTCCAGTACGGCTTCACCTTCGACGAAACCGTCAACGAAGACGATACCGTCCTGGACAAGGAAGGCGTGCAGTTGCTGGTCGATCCCATGAGCTTTCAGTACCTGGTCGGCGCCGAGATCGACTACAAGGAAGACATCGAAGGCTCCCAGTTCGTCATCCGCAACCCGAATGCCACCACCACCTGCGGCTGCGGCTCGTCGTTCTCGGTCTAAGGCGCCCGAAAGCGCCTACAAGGCAAGCAAGAAAGCCCCGCGCATCCGCGCGGGTTTTTTTTGGGGCGTGGCCCGCAGAAGGGGATGCCCTCAATGGCTTCGCACTATGCAGAAATGCGCATTCGCGTCGTTTCAAAGCGACAAGACGCCCAGGCGCCGCATTCCTATACTTGAAAGCCCCGCGTCACGCGCCAGACGGGTTCGTACCCCGGCAAGGGCGTGAAATTCCAGCACCCGGATGGGGCGCGGGATTAAGATGGACTCATCGTTTTTACCTATGCAGAAAAAACCCCATCGTAGGTAAACTTTCGCCCTGTCTCGGGTGAAACCGGCGACCGGTTTTGGGTAAACCATCGATCTACCATGGGTAAACTTTCGATGGGGCGCACCGCTTTCCCGGTGCGAAGGGAACTCGAGCTTGTAGTGCACTACGCATGTCCAATCAGGAGATAAGAGAATGAACCGATTTACGAAAATTGCCGTGATTTCCGCTTTCTCGCTCACGGCGGGGGCGATTGCGTCCGGCGCGCAAGCGGCTGAAAAACCGGTCAAGATCGGCGTGCAAGCGCCCATCACCGGGGATTATGCGGCCGAAGGACAGGGTATCCAGAACGGCGTCAAGCTGCTGGTCGAGCAGCAGAACGCCAAGGGCGGCCTGCTGGGCCATAAGGTCGAAGTGGTGGCGTGCGACGACGAAGGCAAGCCTTCGACCGCCGCCATCTGCGCCCGCAAGCTGGTCAACGACGGCGTCATCGCCGTGATCGGCACCTACACCAGCGGCGCCGCCCTGGCCGCCGCACCCATCTACTCGGCCGCCAACGTGATCCAGACCTCGGACGGTACCAGCGACGAGCTGACCCAGAAGGGTTGGAAGACCTTCTTTCGCAATGCGCCGCCCAACAGCGCCGAAGCCGTGTTCACCGCCCAGTACCTGGTCAAGGCCAAGCAATACAAGCGTATCGTCGTCCTGACCGACCACTCCAGCTACGCGACCGGCCTGGCCGACAGCGTGGTCGCCTCGATCAAGGCCGACGGCGGCAATGTGGTGGCCAAGGACTTCATCACCGCTGGCACCCAGGACTACAGCGCCGTGCTGACCAAGATCAAGTCTGAAAACCCCGACGCGATCTACTTCTCGGGCTACTACACCGACGGCGGCCTGATCCGCGCGCAGATGGAACAACTGGGCATCAAGGCGGCTTTCGTGGGTGGCGACGCCAACCAGAACGAAGCCTTCGCCAAGATCGCCGGCCCCGCGGCCCAAGGCGCGATCATCGTCAACATCCCCTCGCCGGACAACCTTCCCTATCCTGAAGCCAAGCAGTTTCTGGCCGACTACGTGAAGGCCTACGGCTCCCAGCCCCCGAGCATCTACACCTTCACCAATGCAGACGGCCTGCGCGCCGTGTTTCAGGCAGCCCAGGCCACCAAGTCCATCAAACCGGCCAAGCTGATTGCCTACCTGCACAATATGAAGGGCTACAACGGCCTGACCGGCCCCTTCACGTGGGATGCCAAAGGTGAGCGCGTAGGCAGTCCCTTCACGGCTTTCGAAGTGCAAGCCGACGGTTCCTACAAGACCGTGTACCCGACCCACTAAGGCCGGAAACCCGATAAAGCGTCGCAGCCGCGTCCGGCATTGTCCGGACGCGGACCCGGCTTGGCCGGACGCGATGCTGTTTTTATCCACGGAATAGGCAAGATGAGCTCCATCCTGCAACAACTTATTAATGGTTTGACGATCGGAGGCATCTACGCGCTGATCGCGTTGGGCTACACGATGGTCTACGGCGTGCTCAAGCTGATCAATTTCGCCCATGGCGACCTGTGCATCCTGGGCGCCTTCATCGGCTTGACCACCCTGACGACCGGCGTGTTCGCCGGCCTGCCGACGCCGGTGCTGATGGCCCTGGCTTTCGTGATCGCCGTCATCGCCGTTGCCGTGACCGGCACCCTGCTAGATCGCGTCGCGTATAAGCCGCTGCGCCGCGCGCACCGCCTGTCCCCGATGGTCTCTGCACTGGGCGCCTCCATGATGATCGAGAACGGCATCATGCTGATCTGGGGGCCGAACGTGCGCGTGTTCCCCAGCAACCTGCTGCCCAATACGACCTGGCATATCGGCGGCGCGTATCTCAGTTTCGTGCAGCTGCTGATCATGATCGGCGCCCTGGTGCTGATGGTCGCGCTGTATTTCTTCGTGCATCACACTCGCGTGGGCACGGCCATCCGGGCCTCGGCGATCGACCAGGACGCCGCGCGGCTGATGGGCATCAACGTCAACCGCGTGATCGCCATGGTGTTCGTGATCGGCCCCGCGCTCGGCGCGGTGGGCGGCCTGTTCATCGGGCTTTATTACCGCCAGGCCTATTTCACCATGGGCTGGTCTTATGGCTTGAACGCCTTCATCGCGGCCATCATCGGCGGCATCGGCAACATCCCTGGCGCGATGCTGGGCGGCCTGCTGCTGGGCCTGTTCAACGTCTTTGCCGTGGGCTATGTGTCGAGCTCGTGGCAGGACGCGATCACGTTTGGACTCTTGATCGCAATCCTGCTGGTGCGGCCGTCGGGCCTGCTCGGCGAGCGCGTTGCGGAAAAGGTGTGAGGACTCGAACATGAACAAGCAAGTTATCGACGCGGCATCCGCGCCGCGTGCCGGCGAGTCCGCACGCGGCGGTGCGCGGTCCATGGCCTGGATCGGCATCGTGCTGTGGCTGGCTGGCCTGCTGCTGCCCGTGGCCTTGTCCCCGGCCTGGGTGACGATAGGCGGCGTCTTCGCCATCTACGCCATCGTCGCCCTGTCTCAGGACATCGTGCTGGGCCGCGCCGGCATCTACGACATGGGCCATGCCGTCTACTTCGGTGTCGGCGCCTACGTCACGGCCATCCTGTCCTTGAGCTTCGGCTGGCCCGTGCTGTGGACCATTCCGGTCGGCATCGTGGCGGCCGCGTTCCTCGGCGCCATCCTGTCCGCGCCCATCGTCAAGCTGCGCGGCGACTACCTGTTGGTGGTCACCATAGGCTTTAACGCGATCTTTCTGCTGGCCATGAAGAACGACATCTTCGGCCTGACCGGCGGCCCCGATGGCCTGTTCGGCGTGGCCGGGCCGTCCGTGTTCGGCCACGACCTGGGCAGCCAAAACGACCTGTTCTACTTGAACTGGGTGGCGCTGGCCCTTGTGCTCTGGCTCATGCGCAACCTGAACCGGTCGGCCCTGGGCCGCACCTTCCGCTATATCAAATACGACGAACTGGCCGCCACCACGCTGGGCGTGAACTCGCGCCGCTACAAAGTGGTCGTCTTCGCGCTGGCCGCCGCGGTTGCCGGACTGGGCGGGTCGCTGTTCGCGATGCAGCTGTCGGCGGTGAGTCCCGGCTCGTTCACGTTCGCCGATTCGGTCACGCTGTTCGCCATCGTGCTGGTCGGCGGACAGGCCTCGGTTCCCGGCGTGCTGCTGGGCACTGCCCTGATGTTCGTGGTGCCCCAGGTCTTCTCCGACCTGGCGCAATATCGCTACTTCGTCTTCGGCATCGCCATGATCGTGATCATGGTCCTGCGGCCGCAAGGCATCTGGCCCGCACGAAAGGGGGGCTGATTCGCATGGAAAATAACAATCAAACGGCTGCCCAGACGCTGCTGGAACTGAATAACGTGGGCATCAGCTTCGGCGGCTTGCGCGCGGTCGACCAGCTGGGTTTTCGCATCGAGCGAGGTCAGATCGTGGCCTTGATCGGTCCCAACGGCGCCGGCAAGACGACGGTGTTCAACCTGATCACGGGCGTGTACCGGCCGACCGACGGTCAAGTCAGCTGGCGCGGACGCGACGTGACGGGCCTGCCTCCGCATCGCATTGCCCAGCTGGGCATACGGCGCACGTTCCAGACCATTCGCCTGTTTTCCGACATGACGGTGCTCGAGAACGTGATCGCTGGTCAGCATCTGCAGATTCGCCAGCGCTGGTGGCAAGGGCTGCTGAACACGCCGGCGCAGCGCCGTGAAGAGAAGGCACTGGTGGACAAGGCGATGGCGGTGCTCGAACGCCTGGACCTGGCCGATGTCGCCCATGAAGAGGCTACCTCGCTGGCCTACGGCGTGCAGCGTCGCGTGGAGCTGGCGCGCTGCCTGGTGGCCGATCCGGAGCTGATCATCCTCGACGAGCCGGCCGCCGGCCTGAACGAAAACGAATCGGCCGAACTGAACGATACTATCCGCGCCATCCGCGACAGCGGCGTCACCGTCATTCTCGTCGAGCACGATATGAGCGTGGTGATGAACGTGGCCGACAACATTGTCGTGATCAACTTCGGCAAGAAAATCGCCGAAGGCAATCCGCAGGCAATCCGGAGCAACCCGCTCGTGATCGAGGCTTACCTGGGCCAGGACGACGAGGACGAGGCGCTGGAGCGCGAAGGACAGGCAAACTCATGAATCCCCTGCTCGAAGTCCAAGACCTGCGCGTCAACTACGGCCATATCCAGGCGCTCAAAGGCATTTCGCTCAACGTCAAGGAAGGCGAAGTCGTGGCCATCCTGGGTGCCAACGGTGCCGGCAAGACCACGCTCATGCGCACCTTGAGCGGCCTGATCGCGCCCCATAGCGGCGCCATCCGTTTCAACGGCCAGGAAACCACCAAGCTTGGCGCCGACAGGATCGTGCGCCTGGGCATCGGGCAGTCGCCCGAAGGCCGGCGCGTTTTCGGCACTCTTTCGGTCGCCGAGAATCTGAGGCTGGGCGGTTTCACGCGCCCGACCGCCGAAATCGGCCAGAGCTGCGAATACGTCTACAAGATTTTCCCGCGGCTCTACGAGCGGCGCACGCAATTGGCCGGGACTCTGTCTGGCGGCGAGCAGCAGATGCTGGCGATCGGCCGCGCGCTGGTCACCAAGCCCAAGCTGTTGCTGCTGGACGAGCCCAGTCTGGGCCTGGCGCCCATCATCATTCGCAACATCTTCCAGGTGCTGGGGGAGGTGCGCGACACCGGCGTGACCATCCTGCTCGTCGAGCAGAATGCGCGCATGGCGCTCAAGTTGGCCGACCGCGGCTATGTGCTGGAAGTCGGCCGCATGAGTCACGAAGGTCCTGCACGCGAGCTGCTGGCTTCGCCGGAAATCCAGGCTGCTTACCTGGGCCACGGTTAACGCGTCGATATCACAATCCGAGAGTCGGCAGTCCTGCGGCGGGCTCATGCCCTGAGGCGACTTAGGTGGCGGGGCAGTCCGCGTAGCGGACTTTGGGTGCCTAAGGCGGCGCCCAAACCCGCTACTTCGGAGCTCCGGGGCATGAGCCCGCCGCAGGACGTATTAAGGACTCAAATACGGTTTTGAAAAGCGTCTCAAGAACGCGAAGAAGACAGCAGCAACATCCGATATTGGCTGGGCGTCATCCCCACCGTAGCCTTGAACTGCCGCGTGAAAGCGCTGTGATCGTTGTAGCCGCACAAGGTGGCGATGTCGGTGATGCTGGCATCCCCCGCCAGCAGCCCCGATGCCGCATCCAGCCGCGCCTTGATCAGCATCTGCCGCGGCGTCAGATGAAAGATCTTGTGGAAATAGCGCTCGATCTGCGCCACCGACATATGCGCCTGTTTGGCAAGCTGCGGCAATTGCAGCGGTCTGGCGTAGTGTTCCTGGATGTGGCGGGCGACCGCCGCCAGGCGCTGATAGGCCGGGTGGCTGCCTTCGGGGGCCCGCAGATCGCGCGAGATGCCGGCCACGCCGATGACCTCGCCTTGCGCATCGCGCAGCGGCAGCTTGGTGGTCATGCACCAGCCGGGCTGGCGCCCCGGATAAAGGTGCAGCTCGAGTTGCTCGATCAGCTTGTTGCCGCTCGCCAGCACGGCCTTGTCCTGTGCCGTATAGATGCGGCCGAAGCGGGTCGGAAAGACCTGCTCTGCCGTCTTGCCCAATAACACGCGCGGTTCCTTCAAACCGCAGCGCGCGGCCAGCGTGCGGTTGGCCAGCACATAGCGCGCTTGGTTGTCTTTTACGAAGAACACCACGTCGGGCAGGGTGTCGAACACCGGTTCAAGCAGGGAAAAATGCGCGACTATGCCGGCCAGCTCGCCCGAAGCAATGCTTGCCGTCCAGGCGAGGTCGGTTGGATTCATGCCGCGCTCCTGCGGACGGGCCGCGTCTTAAGCAGCATCCGTATCGGCAAGGCCGGCCAGCGTGCCGATCCGCGTGGGGGACAGGGGGGGGCGGGTATTCGCGCTCTGCCAGCCGAAGCAGAATGCCGCCGCGCCGCCGCAGATGCGGCCCTGGCAGGGTCCCATGCCGCAGCGCGTATGCAGCTTGGCCATGCGCCACGAATCGTGCTCGGCGATCTCGCCATAGGCGACATCCTCGCAGCGGCAAAATACCGTGTCGTCCTTGGACAGTGCGCGCAGGCATGGATTCAACGCGAACGCCGCATGCAGGCGCCTGGAGAAATTCCGATAACGTTCGCGCGCCGCAAAGAGCCGGCGCGCGGCGTCCTGCCGCCCCAGCGCGGCGTGCGCGGCGATGCGGCCTTCCAGCGTCGACAGCTCCATGCCGCCCACACCCGTGCACTCGCCCGCGGCGTAGATATCGGTTTGCGAAGTGCGCTGCCAGGCATCGACCTGGACCGCCATCGCGTCGGCGTAAGAGATCGACGCGCAGCCCAGCGCCGTGGATAGCTCGAGGTTCGGCAAGAGGCCATAGGCGCAGGCGAGCCGCTCGCACGACAGCTCGATGTTGCCGCCAGGGCGTTGCACGCTAACGCCGCGCAGGCGGTCGTCGCCATGCGCCGCGACGACGTGTGCGCCACGCCAGTAGGGCGTGCGCCACAAGTCCAGCCGCAGTCGGATCGCCTGCGCGAGCTTGGCCGGCGTGAAAGCCAGCGCGCGGGCGAAACGTGCCACGGACCGGGGGGCCGCTTGCTCGACGATCGCCACGATGTGTGCGCCCTGCGCTTGCGCCGTCCTGGCGGCTGCCCACAGCAGCGGTCCGCTGCCAGCCACCACGATGCGCTGGTCCGTCACCGGCGTGCCGCCCTTGACGAGCGCCTGCAGGCCGCCTGCTCCGGTCACGCCGGGCAGAGTCCAGCCGGGAAAGGGCAGAAAACGTTCGCGCGCGCCGGTGGCAAGGATCAGTCGGCCGTAATTGAGCACCTGTGCGCGCTGTGCATCCTCAACCTGCAGGCGCTTGTCCGGCAGAGGTTGAACCACGCGCGTGCCGCACAGGCGCGTCAGGTTCGGGTGTCGTGCCAGGGCATCGAGCAGCGCGCGCGCCGGACCCGAGGGAGGATGGGCCGGTCCTTGCCGCCAGATCTGGCCTCCTGGGTGGATGTTGTCGTCGACGATGCCCACGCGCGCACCGGACTGCGCGGCCACGTGCGCCGCGGACAGCCCGGCCGGCCCGGCGCCGATGATCAGGATGTCAAATTGCTTAGGGGCCGCGCGCATCAGGTCGGTGCTCCGCAGTCTGTTGCCGTTTCGATACGCATGCCCGCCGCGATCGGCGTTTGGCAGGCCAGACGGTGCGCGCGTCCGTTTATGGTCACGCGGCATTCCTGGCATACGCCCATGCCGCACAGCGGCCCGCGCAGGGCCCCGGATACCGAGCGCCGCGTGATCACACCGCTGCCCAGGGTGTCGACCATGGCGTGCGCGATTGCGGCAGCCACGGTGACGCCGGTCGGCACGGCGACGCGGCGCCCGTCGATGTCCAGTTCGATATGTTCAGCCATGGGGGGCGCTTTCATTATCAAGGGACCCTAAGCGTGCCGGCAGATAGGGCGCGGCATCAATGGGCGCGGCCTGACCCAGCATCTGTGCCGCGATCAGCCTGGCGGTGCCCAGCGCCGTGGTGACGCCCAGGCCTTCGTGTCCCACGGCCAGCCAGGTGGACCGATGCGACGAACTGCCGGGCAGTGCCGGGCCGATCAACGGCAGGCCGTCCTGGGTCGCGGGTCGAAAGCCGGTCCATGCGCGCAGCGCGTTCAAGGCGGGCAGACCGGGCATGAACTGGCTGGCACGGCGCAGCATGCGCGCCAGCACGGCCGGCTCGACGGCCGGATCGGTCGTGTCGAACTGGCGCGAGGAGCCGATCAGCAGTTGGCCAGTCGGGCGAGGCTGCACATTGAAGGCCACCGAGGTGCCGCTGGATTGGTGCGCGCTCTTGATGTAGCCCAGCTCGAGAATCTGGTGCCGCACGAGACCCGGGTAGCGATCGGTGATCAGCAGGTGGCCCTTCTTGGGAACCAGCGGCAGGCCCGCCAGCAAGGCCGTTGCATCCAGGCCGTTGGCCACCAGGACAGCGCCGGCGGCCACGGTGGTGCCGTCGGCGAGCCGTACGCCGTGGCGCTCGATCGCGACCGCTTGGGCATCGGCGCGCATTTCGATGCGTCCGGCCACCGGCTGGGCAAGCAGCCAGGCCGCCGCGCTCGGGGCATAGACCACGGCGTCGTCAGGCACGATCATGCCGCCTGCCAGGCCCTCGCGCAAAGCCGGCTCGGCCTCGTGCAATTGCGCCGCGTCCAGCATCGAGCAGGCGATGCCCTGGACTTGCAACGCGTGCTGGCGCACGCGTGCCGCCGCCATTTCTTCTTCGTCGGCCGCCGCCCATACCGTGCCGCAGCGCACGAAGGCGTGTTTGGCTAGGAGCCTGGGGGCCAGTGCCAGCCACAGTTGCCGCGACCAGGCGCTCAGGGCGAACTCGGCAGGCGTGTCGTCCATGACCACCAGATGGCCCATGCCCGCCGCCGTCGTGCCGGTGCCGATGCCGGCACGGTCGACGACCTGCACCGACAGGCCATGCGCGGCCAGCTCGTGCGCGCAGGCCGCGCCGACGATGCCCGCACCGATCACGACGACATCCGGCAGGGCGCCTTGCGTCATAGCGCCCGCAGTCCCCGGGCAAACGGGTCATTGTCGTCGAACAGTAGCGTGCCTTGCCCACTTACATAGGCCCGGCCGCGCAGGGTGGGTACCACCTGGCCGGCCGGCAGGGTGTCGTCGCTTTCGTAGCGGGCCTCGAACACACTGCCGACGATGCTTTCCTGGCGCCACACCTTGCCCGGTTCCAGTTCCCCGGCGGCGGCCAGGCAGGCCACCTTGGCGCTGGTGCCGGTGCCGCAGGGCGAGCGGTCGTAGGCCTTGCCGGGACACAGCACGAAGTTGCGGCTGTCGATCCCGGGCTTGGGCGAATCGGCAAACAGCTCGATATGGTCGATCTGGGCGCCGTCCTTGCCGGTGATGCCTTGCTCGTCGAGCGCGCGGCGCATGGCCCAGGTGAATTCAGTCAGCACGTCGACGTGCGAGAAATCGAGCTGCTGGCCGTGGTCGGCCACCAGGAAGAACCAGTTGCCGCCCCAGCCTATGTCGCCGTGAACGCGGCCGTAGCCGGGAACGTCCAGCGGTACGGCATGCCGGTAGCGGTAGGCCGGGACGTTGCGCACGGTGACGCTGGCGTCGGCGTGCAGTTCGGCCTGAACCACGCCGACCGGGGTTTCGATCCGATGCCGGCCGGGTTCGATGCGGCCCATATAGGCAAGCGAAGCAACCAGGCCGATGGTGCCGTGGCCGCACATGCCAAGAAAGCCGACATTGTTGAAGAAGATCACGCCGGCCGAGCAGGTCGGGTCCGACGGCTCGCACAGCAGCGCGCCGACCAGCACGTCGGAGCCGCGCGGTTCGTTGACGATGCCGGCGCGCAGGTCGTCGTGGTCGCGCTTGAACAGCGCCAGGCGCTCGCTCAGCGGGCCTTTTCCCAGATCCGGGCCGCCTTCGGTCACCAGGCGGGTCGGTTCGCCGCCGGTGTGGGAGTCGATGATGTGTACGGTTTTCATGAGGACAATCGTAAGTCGGCCACGGCTATCGCGTCTTGCGCAACTGGCGCGGCATGCATGACGATTTTTGCACAATGGCCATGGGCCTTCGCGCCGGTTCGCCTGCGCCGCGTGGGCGGATCAGGCTTTGCGCCGGGACGTGAGAAAGTCCCGCAATTGGTCGCTGACGTGCCCGATGTGGCGCTGCAAAAGCGCGGCCGCTTCCCGGGCGCTACCTTTACGGCACAGGGCCACCAGCTCCGCGTGTTCTTCTTCGGCCTGCGCGGCGCTTTGCCGCGACAGCGACAGTTGCAGGCGCGTGTAGCGGTCCGTCTGCAGCAGCAGGGAGTTGACGATGCTCGCGGTCTTGGGCTGGTCGGCCCGCGACATCAGGCGCTGATGCAGCCGCGTGTTCAGTTCGCCCCAGCGCGCCGGGGAATTGGCGTGCAGTTCTTCGCTGTATTCCGCCAGGATCCGGTCCAGCTCGATGAAGTCCGGTTCGGTCAGTCGGGGCGCCGATTTTTGCAGCAGCATGGGTTCGAGCAGGCCGCGCAGCTCGAACAGTTCCTCGATCTCGGCTAGCGACAGCTCCGAGACGATCGCGCCTTTGTGCGGGAGGATCTGGATCAGTCCCTCGCTTTCCAGCTGTACGAAGGCTTCCCGCAAGGGGATGCGGCTGATGCCGAACTCGGCTGCCAGGGCATCCTGGCGCAGTTGAAAGCCTTCGGCCAGCTCGCCTTCGATGATCCTGCGCCGCAGTTCGTCGGCAGCCGCTTGCGCCCGTGTCGCGTGGCCCAGTGCAGAGCGCGTCGTATTCATTTTTTTGTCGCTCGAAAGGAAAAAACTGCGCTGCGTCTTGAGCCTCGAGATCCGAGTGGGGATGTTATTTCTGGATGTTCTTCGACCAGTTGGCGTACCAGCTGCGGAACAGGGCGTACTGCGTTTCGGCGTAGCGGCGCTGCGAGTCGCTCAGTGCGTCCGTTTCGTTGAAATGCAGCGTGTATTCCTTGTCGCCGTTGAGCACCATCAGATATTTATAGTACAGGACCAGGTCGGTGCCTTCGTCGAAGGAGGACAGCACGGCCAGAGCGCTTTCCAGTTCCTGCGCCTGGTGGCGGGCGAGGGCATCGCCCTTGCAGGCCTTGGTGCACAGATCAACCAGGTGCAGCACTTGGCGCGGCAGGGCATTGCCGATACCGGTAATGGCGCCGGTCGCGCCGCAGTTCACGAAGCCGTGGAATACCTGGGTATCGACGCCGGCCATCAAGGTGACGCTGTCGTCCTTGGATGTGATGTGCTCGGCGGCATAGCGCATATCCGCCGCACCGCCGAATTCCTTGAAGCCGACCAGGTTCGGGTGCTGGGCGCGCAGTTCGAAGAACAGATCGGCGCGCGTCGCAAAGCCATAGTAGGGGCTGTTGTAGATGACGGCGGGCAGCTCGGGCGCCGCTTGGAGAATGGCCGTGAAGTGGGCCTTCTGGGCAGCGGCGGACGAGCCGCGGGATAGGACGCGCGGGATGACCATCAGGCCCTGGGCGCCCACCTTGGCGGCGTGGGCGGCGTGCGATACCGCTTCCCGGGTGTTCACGGCACCGGTGCCCACGATGGTCGGGATGCCGGCGCCGGCCAGCCTGGCCACGCCCTCCTGGCGCTGGGCTTCGGTCAGAAGCGGCCAGTCGCCCATCGAGCCGCAATAAACGACCGCGCTCATGCCGATATCGATCAGTTCGCCGCCCTTGCGCACCAGGGCGTCGTAGTCCGGCTTGCGGTCGGCGGTGCACGGCGTCATCAGGGCGGGAATGGTGCCGTTGAAAATAGTGCTCATGGTCTTTCCTCGAAACGGGCTGGGGGATTTGGAGCGTGAGCCAGCTCGGCGCCGGCACGTTCAGGGCAGAGAATACTGTTATTTGAATATTTTATACAATATCCAAAATGTAAAGGAAGGGCGTACCACTTCCTGGCTGGCCCGCCTCACATCGGTCAATCGATGAAAAACGCGCCTATGCCGGGCGCCTTGGGTATTTACGCGGGGTACAGGGCCCCCAGCACCCTGGGGCCGCGGGCTCCGGTCACTTCGGGCACGCCCGCTTTCTGTCCATCCACGTGCATCTGCGCCAGCCAGGCAAAGGCCAGCGCCTCCATCCATTGTGCCGATACGCCTTCCTCATCCGTGGCTCTTGCCGGCCGCCGCAGGACATCGGCCAGGTCGCGCATCAGTCCGGCATTGCGTGCGCCGCCGCCGCAGACCAGCACCTCGGCAGCCTGGGGCAGGGCGGCATCCAGGGCATCGGCTACCGTTTGCGCCGTAAAGCGCTGCAGCGTGGCTTGCACGTCGGCGGGCTGTTTGTGCCGCCAGCCGGCCAGGCGGGCGTCGAGCCAGGCCGGATTGAACAGGTCGCGTCCGGTGGACTTGGGCGGTGGCAGCCTCAGCCAGGGCTCGCTGGCGATCAGTGTCTGCAGCAGCGCCGCGTCGACGCGGCCGCTGGCGGCCCATCGGCCGTCGGCATCGTAGGCCTGGCCGGTATGGCGCTGGCACCAGGCATCGAGCAGTACATTGGCCGGACCGGTGTCCAGGCCGCGTGGCGCCTGGCCTGGGGCCAGCAGTGTCAGATTGGCGATGCCCCCCAGGTTGAGGACAGCGCGGGGCGTGTCGCAGCCGAACATGGCCGCATGAAAGGGCGGCACCAGCGGGGCGCCCTGTCCGCCCGCCGCCACGTCCCGGCTGCGGAAATCGGCCACCACGTCGATACCGGCCAGCTCGGCCAGGAGCGCGGGCGCGTTGAGTTGGACGGTGTAGCCTTGTTCGGGCCGGTGCCGCACGGTTTGCCCATGCGCGCCGACAGCGCTCACGTCCGAGGCGGATAACCGGGTATCGGCCAGCAGGCGTTGCACGGCTTGGGCGTAGAGTCTTGCCAGCGCGTTGGCCGCGCGTGCCGCGCGTTCCAGTTCGTCGTGCCCCGCGGTGTTGAGCGCGAGCAATTCCGCCCGCAGTGCGTCAGGCATGGGCAGCGCCACGCCGGCCAGGGTTTGCGGACGGCCTTGGGACGACAGGCGCATCAGCACGCCGTCTACCCCGTCCATGCTGGTCCCGGACATCAGGCCGATGAAGAGGCGGCCGGCGTCCCGGCGGCCGGCGTTCCGGCGGCCGGCGCTCCGGCGGCCGGCGTTCCGGGGCGCCTGACGCAGAGGGGATGGTTCCGGCATTCGAGGGCTCGCTTGGCTGCGAGCAGCCCATTGCGTGTAAAGATCATTCATCGTAGCAAGAAAGACCTGCCGTGCTTTTGCCGCAGGGCAAATACAGAGCCTTCGTGGATTTTTTGCTTTTAAGCGCGAGGGGGTTGCGTTGTCCACCCGGTCAGCACGCCTGCGATCTGTTCTCGCATCCAGCGATGCAGCGGGCTGTGGTGAGTCCGCTCGTGCCAAGCCATGGCGATTTCGATGGTCGGGACGGAGATCGGCAATGGGTAGGATTTGAGCGCGGGAGCCCGTTCGCGCGCCAGCGTCGCTGGGAAAACCGCAACCAGATCGGTATCGCACAGAATTTGCTCGGCCGCCAAAAAGCTGGGCACCGATATCGTGCCGCGGCGCGAAAGATTCAGTTTGTGCAGCACGCCGTCGGTGACTCCGGAAAAATCCCCGCCCAGCGGCGACACGATCAAATGCTTCATCGATGAAAACACCTCCGGCGCGAGGGAGTCGCCGCGGTACGGATGGTCGCGCCGCATGACGCACACCAGATGTTCCTGATAGAGCTGGCGCATGTGCAGGCGATCATGATGGATCAGCGCGCTGCACCCGACAAGAAGGTCCACCTGGCCGGACGCCATATGGCTATCCAGGGCCGGGATCATGGCGCGGGTGCCCGGCACGAATCCCAGCTGCAGACCCGGCGCGGTATCGGCCAGGGTCGCGAACCATTTCCCTATGCGGCATTGGACGGCATCGCTGGCGCTGATCATGACGACGGCCTGGGCCGTGGACAGATCGAAGTCTTCGCGCTGCACGATGGCGCGAAAGCCGTCGACCAGTTCCGACAGCCTGGGAGCGATCCCCAGCGCCCGTGGAGTGGGTGTCATGGCGCGCGCACCCGGTATCAGCAAAGGGTCGTCGAACATGCGGCGCAGTCGCGCCAGTTGTGCGGAAACCGCCGGCTGGCTGCTGCGCAGCTTGGCGGCTGCGCGCGTCACGCTGCGTTCAGACAACAGGGTTTCCAGAGTCAGGAGCAGATTGAGGTCGAGGCGATTATCCATAATCTAAATCTTATATTAAGAATATATGAAATCGATTTGAATTATAGATTGGGCGGGCGCACTATTCATCCAAGCAAGGTTTAAGCGTTAACCCTTAATCGTTAACCCTTGTTTTCTAATATTTACTAGGAACCTCAACATGAAAACCCAATTCCTTTCCGCCCTCACTATTTCGGCCGCCCTGGGTCTGGCGAGCGTCTCGACCGGCGCCTTGGCCGCCGAATCCGACAAGCTGTTGGGCGCTGTCGCGCCTTCGGCCCAAGCCGACCGCACTGTCTCTCTGACCGGCGGCACCAGCAAAGTTCTCGTCAATTGGGGTGAAACGGTCAATTTCCTGGCCGCCAACGGCCAGAAATTCACCGTCAAGTTCGACGGTGTGCGCAGCGCCTTCAACCTGCAGGATCTGGTTCCCGCCGCCGCTCTGAACCGCCCTGTCGATGTCTATGTGCGCGGCGGTCTCAGCAAGCTTGGCGCGTGATTCGGGCATGGCTTTTCTGCGCCGGCCGCAGGCGATGAGGCAAGCGACCTGGCAGGCTTGCCCGATCTGCACCCTCGAACGGCAGGGCGGGTGACCCGCCCAGGGTCGATGAGCGCGGCAGGCGATCCCCACGAGGCTACGGCCGAGTGGGGATTTTTTCTGCCGCATCGCCCAAGCGCGAGCGAACCATTCTTTGCGCGACGCCTGTCAGCGTCAACAGTTCCTAGAGCGAGGCGACGTGATCGTTTGCGGGGGCGCGCTGGTCGGGCATCTGGGCCAACATGCGAATCTGCTCGCGATAGGGGGCCAGCGCGTGCATGAAGGCCGTACGCTCGCCGGGATCCAGGGCGCGAGCCACCGGCAGATCGACCGACAGCGGGTCCACGGGCCGGTTATCCACGCGCAATTCATAATGCAGGTGCGGGCCGGTGGCCCAGCCGGTGGCGCCGACATAGCCGATGACCTGGTCCTGCGACACCGTGTCGCCCTTGCGCAGGCCGTCGGCAATACGGCTTTGATGGGCATAGACGGTGGAGTACTTGCCGTAGTGCTTGATGATGACCACGTTGCCGTATCCGTTCTGCCAGCCCGCAAATTCGACCACGCCGTCAGCGGTGGCATGGATGGGAGTGCCCGCGGGCGCGGCGTAATCCACCCCCGTGTGGTTCGTCCAGATCTTGTGCAGCGGGTGCATGCGCATGCCGAAGGTCGAGCTGATGCGGGTGAACTTGAGCGCGGTGCGAAGAAAGGCGCCGCGCAGGCTGGTGCCGTCGAAGTCGTAATAGGCGCCTGACGCGGAGCCGGGGTTGGGGTTGAACCATGCGGCATCGTAGGACTTGCCGTCGTTGACGAACTCCACGGCCAGCACGCGGCCTGCGCCGGCGTAGCGGCCTTCGTGCTGCCGCGTTTCGTAAACCACGCGGAACCGGTCGCCTTGCCGCAGGTCGTGCAGGAAGTCGATCTTGGCGCCCAGGATGTCCGCGATCTGCAGCGTGACGGCATCGGGAATGCCGGCCTGGTCCGTGGCCGCGAAGAGCGACGATCGGATTACGCCCACCGCTAGATTGGTTCGCGTCGTCGTGTTTTCGTCGCTTTCGCGGGCGGTATAGCCGCCCTGGCCGTCCGACTCGACGACCAGCACGCGGGCGGTGCCTGACTGGGCCGGATCCGCGTCCTTGGCGTCGGGCGTATGCACATAGCGCAGCCAGGCCAGGTCGCCCGAATCGTCGGTGGCGGCCCGCACTGTGCGGCCGGGATAGAGCTTGTAGATGCTGCGCGCGCGGGCGTCCTGCGTGAGGAAGGCCAGCAGCTTGGGATCGTAGGCATCCAGCCGCTGCAGCACGGCGGCCAGCGTATCGCCCCGGCGTATGCGGGTTTCGCTGACGAAAGGGGCGGAACCGGCGCTGCCGACATGGATGTCGGCGGGCTTGAGCGGCAGGGGGCGGGTGATCAGATCCTGCACCGGAGCGGCCGGCTCGGAGCGGGGAACCATGCCCAGCGCTGCCGCGGCGGCGAAGAAGCCGACGGCGCAGGCGATCAGGGTTCGGCGGATCAGCGTGGCGCCGCGGCTGTTAGTCTGTGGGGCGGCAAAAAAGCGTCGAATCACGGGCGGTCTGCGTATTGGGATGTTTGGTTTGTTGTGAAATTGCTACAATTGTGAACGCGATCTGGAGGGTGCTGGATCATTTCTATTGTGCTTTTCAAGCGCTGCATGCTAAACGAATTGCCGGAAAATTTCGACCGCCGGGACATTCAGACGTCACTGGCCGGGTCATCGCGGGCGTTGTCGTTACAATTTTTATTGCCTTCCCTTCATCTATTTCTCGGTCTGCTCGCATTTCATGTCCCAATCCCAAGTCCCTGAATCGACCGGCGCAACCGCCTACGCCATCACTTCCGAAGTCCAAGCCGATATGCGCGTGGCCAAGCGCGGCTGCGACGAGCTGCTGGTCGAAACCGAATTCGCCCGCAAGCTGGCGCGCAGCCGCGCCACGGGCGTGCCGCTGCGCATCAAGCTGGGGCTGGACCCCACCGCGCCGGACATTCACCTGGGCCACACGGTGGTGCTCAACAAGATGCGCCAGCTGCAGGATCTGGGCCACACCGTCATCTTTCTGATCGGCGACTTCACCTCGATGATCGGCGACCCCAGCGGCCGCAACACCACGCGCCCGCCGCTCACGCGCGAGCAAATCGAGTCCAACGCCAAAACCTACTACGCCCAGGCCAGCCTGGTGCTCGATCCCGAGCGCACCGAGATCCGCTACAACTCCGAGTGGTCCGACCCGCTGGGCGCGCGCGGCATGATCCAGCTGGCCTCGCGCTATACCGTGGCGCGCATGATGGAGCGCGACGATTTCACCAAGCGCTTCAAGGGCGGTGTGCCCATTTCGGTGCATGAGTTCCTCTATCCGCTGATGCAGGGCTATGACTCGGTGGCGCTCAAGTCCGACCTGGAGCTGGGCGGCACCGACCAGAAGTTCAACCTGCTGGTGGGCCGCGAGCTGCAGAAGGAGTACGGCCAGGAGCCGCAGTGCATTCTGACCATGCCGCTGCTCGAGGGCCTGGACGGCGTCGAGAAGATGTCCAAGTCCAAGAACAACTACATCGGCATTTCCGATGCGCCCGAAACCATGTTCGGCAAGATCATGTCGATCTCCGACACGCTGATGTGGCGCTATTACGAGCTGCTATCTTTTCGATCGCTTGACGAAATCGCCGCGCTGCGCGCCCAGACCGAGGCCGGACGCAATCCGCGCGATGCCAAGGTGCTGCTGGGCCTGGAAATCGTGGGGCGCTTTCATAGCGCAGCGGCGGCCGACGGCGCGCTGGCGGCCTTCGAGGCGCGCTTTCGCGACGGCGCCATGCCGGACGACATGCCCGAGGTCTTGGTGGCCGGCGCGCCTGTCGGTATCCTCAAGCTGTTGCGCGAAGCCGGCCTGGTGGCCTCGGGCGCCGAGGCGCAGCGCAACATCGAACAGGGCGGCGTGCGTATCGACGGGGCGCGCGTCGAAGACAAATCGTTGCAATTGTCCGCGGGCTCTTATGTATTGCAGGTAGGCAAACGTAAATTCACCCGTGTTACTTTGAGTTAACAGGCCTAGTGCGAGCCTCAGGGTGCCGCGCGGGCTCCCCCATCCGGGGAGCCGGGCCTGGGTCGGACGGCAATGGGCCGCGCCGACCCGTTACCCGCAAGTAGGAGATGTCACCATGAAGCTATCGAGCCTTTCCTTTTCCGACCAGGAGCGGATCCCGGAACGCTATGCCTTCTGCAAGATCGATCTGCAGTCGCATGTCGTGCTGGCCGACAACTTCAACCCCCAGTTCTCCTGGGACGACGTTCCGGCCGGCACGCGCTCGTTCGTGCTGATCTGCCACGACCCCGACGTGCCCTCCAAGCCCGACGATGTCAACCAGGAGGGTCGTATCGTCCCGGCTGACCTGCCGCGTGTCGACTTCTTCCACTGGCTGCTGGTGGATCTGCCGGACGACTTGCGCGAAATCGACGAAGGTGCGTTTTCCAATGGCATCACGCCGCGCGGCAAGGGCGGCCCGCTGGCGCCGATGAATGCGCGCCAGGGCGTGAACGACTACACCGCCTGGTTCGCGGCCGACCGCGACATGAGCGGCGATTATTTCGGCTACGACGGTCCGTGCCCGCCCTGGAACGATGCCCTCATGCACCATTACGTCTTTACGCTCTACGCGCTGGATATCGAGGAATTGCCGGTGCAGGGCAATTTTAAAGGCGCCGACGTCCTGAGCGCCATGCAGGGGCACGTGCTGGCGCAGGCGTCGGTCACGGGCATCTACACGCTCAATCCCGAGTTGGCGCCCACGCGCATCGGCGCTTC
Source organism: Bordetella sp. FB-8 (assembly GCF_000382185.1). Classification (NCBI taxonomy): domain Bacteria; kingdom Pseudomonadati; phylum Pseudomonadota; class Betaproteobacteria; order Burkholderiales; family Alcaligenaceae; genus Bordetella; species Bordetella sp. FB-8. The sequence continues at coordinate 2,129,841 of NZ_KB907784.1, forward strand.
GGCCAGCAGCTGACGCAGCGGCGTTGCCGTTGTTCAAGGCCCGTCATGCCGGCGGGCTTTTTCATGGGTTAAAATCTTGTCGATTGCCTTCCCCCTGTGTAACTGGCGAATCCGTGGGTCACCACAAGGAAGCACAGGGTTCTTCAGCGCCGGGGGCGGCGTACGTATTTGTGCTGCGCCTCGTCGCCTGCCGTTCGCCTGGGCTGATATTTTTGGGGCATTTCGTCGCGATAGCAACGATCCCTATCAACCTTCCTGAACGACAAGGACCACACGCTATGTTCGATCGCAACCTCACTGTCGACAAAGTCGACCCCGAAGTATGGGCCGCCATCCAGCAGGAAAACACCCGGCAGGAACAGCACATCGAGCTGATCGCCTCCGAGAACTACGCCAGCCCCGCTGTCATGCAGGCGCAGGGCACCCAGCTCACCAACAAGTATGCCGAGGGCTATCCGGGCAAGCGCTACTACGGCGGCTGCGAATACGTCGACATCGTCGAGACTCTGGCCATCGAGCGCCTGAAGAAGCTGTTCGGCGCCGAAGCCGCCAATGTGCAGCCCAACTCCGGCTCGCAAGCCAACCAGGGCGTCTACAACGCCGTGCTCAAGCCGGGCGACACCGTGCTGGGCATGAGCCTGGCCGAAGGCGGCCATCTTACGCATGGGGCCTCGGTCAATCAGTCCGGCAAGCTGTACAACTTCATCCAGTACGGGCTGGATACCGACGAAGTGCTCGACTACGCCAAAGTCGAAGCCCTGGCGCGCGAGCACAAGCCCAAGCTGATCGTGGGCGGCGCCTCGGCCTACTCGCTGCACATCGACTTCGAGCGCCTGGCCCGCATCGCGCACGAGAACGGCGCGCTCTTCATGGTCGACATCGCCCATTACGCCGGCCTGGTGGCCGGCGGCGCGTATCCCAACCCCGTGCCGCACGCCGACTTCGTCACCTCGACCACGCACAAGTCACTGCGCGGTCCGCGCGGCGGCGTCATCATGATGAAGGCCGAGTTCGAAAAGGCCGTCAATTCGGCGATCTTCCCCGGCATCCAAGGCGGCCCGCTCATGCACGTCATCGCCGCCAAGGCCGTGGCCTTCCAGGAGGCGCTCTCGCCCGAGTTCAAGACCTATGCCCGGCAAGTGGTCAAAAACGCCCAGGTGCTGGCCGATACACTGGTCAAGCGCGGCCTGCGCATCGTCTCGGGCAAGACAGAAAGCCACCTGATGCTGGTCGACCTGCGCGCCAAAGGCATCACCGGCAAGGAGGCCGAAGCCGTGCTGGGTCAGGCCCACATCACGGTCAACAAGAACGCCATCCCCAACGATCCGGAAAAGCCCTTCGTCACCAGCGGCATACGCCTGGGTACCCCGGCCATGACCACGCGCGGCTTCAAGGAAGCCGAGGCCGAGCTCACCGGCAACCTGATCGCCGACGTGCTGGACAATCCGGGCGACCAGGCCCATATCGCCGCTGTTCGCGCGCGGGTGAACGAACTCACCGCGCGCCTGCCGGTCTATCGCGGTTGAGGCGACGGCTGTCATGCCTGCCTGACGGCTGCCTTAGGGCAGCCGTTGTCGTATTCGCATTGTCCAAGCAGTCCTGTCCCCATTACAATTGCCTGTTATAACCAGGTCAACATCAGGGGTTTGCGCATGAAATGTCCTTTCTGCGACAACAGCGACACCCAGGTCGTGGATAGCCGCGTCTCCGAAGAAGGCGACACTATCCGCCGCCGTCGCCGCTGCCTGGCCTGCGACAAGCGTTTCACCACCTACGAGCGCGTAGAGCTCGTCATGCCTTCCGTGATCAAGCGCAACGGCATCCGCGTCGAATACGACCCGGCCAAGCTACGCGCTAGTCTCTCTCTGGCACTGCGCAAACGCACCATCAGCACCACCGAAGTCGATGCCGCCGTCGCGCGCATCGAGGAAAGGCTTCTGGCCAGCGGCGTGCGTGAAGTGCCCAGCGAGCGCATCGGCGAACTGGTGATGGGCGAGCTGAAGAAGCTCGACAAAGTAGCCTACGTGCGCTTTGCCTCGGTCTACCGCAGTTTCGAGGACATCGGCGAATTCATCGACGCGATCCGCGAAATGCAGGGCCCGCCCGCGCCGGGCAAGCTGCGCAAGGATTCGTAGAGCCTGTTGACACTACAGGGAGCCGCCCGTTGGCCGGTTATCGGGCGGTCCCTGTTGCGCGTCGGCGCGTAGCGCGCCCGGCGTATCCGGCGCATGGCGCCGCCATACCCGCCGCAGGTGGTGCGCTGAGCCGAAGCCGGCGCGTTCGGCCACCTGCTCCAGGCTCAGCCTGGTTTCGCGTATCAGCTCGCCGGCCAGTGCGAGCCGTATGCGGTAGAGATAATCCATGGGTGTGCAGCCCGCGTGCTCGGCGAACAAGCGGTTCAGATGCCGCGCGCTGGTGTGCGCCATGTCCGCCAGATCGGCGGCCGACCAGTCGGCCGCCGGTTCGCGCAGAATGGCATCCTGCACCCGATGCACCGCGGGGTGTACATGGTTGCGGCCTTTCAGCCAGGGCGAGAGGGCCGGGTCCTGCCCGGCGCGGCGCAGGTACACCACCATATGCCGCGCCGTCGCGCTGGCGATCTGCGGCCCGCAGACGCGCGCCACCAGATGCAGGGCCAGGTCTATGCCGGCGGTGATGCCCGCGCTGGTGTAGATGTTGCCATCCTGCACGAAGATACGGTTGTCGAGGATGCCGGCGCTGGGTTCGAGTTCGGCCAGTTGCGCCAGGCAGGTGTGATGGGTGGTGCATTCGCGCTGCCTTAGCAGGCCGGCCTTGGCCGCCAGCAGCGCGCCGGCGCAGACCGACACGAGTGTGCAGTCGCCGGGCAGGCCCTGCCCGAGCCAGTCCACTACGGCGCGGATCTGCGGCTCCTGCCAATTCGGGCCCGAGCCGACCTGGCCCGCCAGCACCACCAGCGCGTTCGCGGGCAACTGCGCGGGCAGGGGCTCGAGCCGGCTCAGGTACAAGCCCGAAAAGCCGGTTTCCAGCTCGGCGGCCGGCCCGCAGTAGTGCTGCTCGAATGCGTCCGGCGCGAACAGATTGGCCGAGCGGAACACCTCGCTCGGTCCGGCCAGGTCCAGCAGGATGATGTCGCGCGTGACGATGAAGTAGACCGGTATGGTCATGTGGTTCGCTCGGTGCCGGCTGTGCCTCGTCTCGTGCGCGTTCCGGGGGCAATCAGTCGGCCAATGCCTGCGCGGCCGGCAGGATCCTGGCAAAGCGGTTCACCAGCACCAGCTCGGTGTGGTCCTTGATCTCCTGCGGCGTGTAGACACGGCCCGAAGGGCTGGTCATCGCGAAGGTCAGGGTGGCATCCATGGCGTATTTCACCTTGAAGCCGTCGTCCGACGCGTGGCGCGCCGTGGTCTCGCAGCATTGCTCGGTGCGGATGCCGCAGATGATCACTTCTTCGATGCCGTGCTCGCGCAGCCAGGTCTGCAGGCTGGTGCCCGCGTCGTCCAGGCCGTAGAAGGAAGAATGCACCTTCTTGTAGAACACGTCGGCCGGTTGCGGCATCTTCAATTCGGCCAGCGTCTTCACATGGCCCGAGTCGCGGCTGAAGACGCTCGCGGGTTTTTCGGGTCCGTGGATATGGAAGACCTGCAGGATGGGGATGCCGCGCGCTGCGGCCGTATCCAGCAGGCCTTGCGTGGCACGGACGAAGGCGGGCAGGTTCGCATCGCTCCAGAAGGGCAGCTGGCGGAAGGATTCCTGGATGTCGATGGCAATGACGGCTTGTTTCATGATGACCTGTGTGTGACGGAAACAGACATGCAAGAGGGGGCGCAGTCGGGACTGTGCACTCTGCGGGTGGAGGCCGGGTTGGCGGCAAGTTCCCGGGCGGGGCGGCGTGGCCGGGGCACGAACTCGCCGCCGCAATTCGGGCAGCGTCCGCCCAGCACCTTTTGTACGCAATCTTCGCAGAAAGTACATTCGAACGAGCAGATGCGCGCGCTGGGGTCGTCGGGCGGCAGGTCCCGGTCGCAGCATTCGCAGCCTGGGCGCAGTTCCAGCATCACGGCCTCCTGGGTTGGGAATGTTGGTATTCTGTCCGGAAAAGCAGTCTGGCGCGAGACAGGCGGCGGACTTTAACCGGACCAAAACGGACATCACGATGAGCTTGCTGCTGGAGCAGAGTTTCGAACGCACCCTGGATGCCTGGGTGCGCGAGTTTTCCGACCCCTCCTACGAGGGCGCCCAGATCGAGGCCTGGCTCTTCGAGGACGAGGCCGCCCGCCGCGACGCAGAGCGCCGCCTGGCCGAGGCCGGCGTAACCGCCAGGTTGCGCAGCGCCTACAAGCCGCTGGTGCACTATTTTCTGGAAGAGGCGGACCTTTCCGGCCTGCACGCCGTGGCCATTCGCTATCCGATCCACGAGGCCGCCATGGCCAAGCGGTTCACGCTCGAAGCTTATCCGCTGGCCGGCCTGCTCGAAGGCGTCCCGGTGTCGTTCGCCGCCGGCTCCGCCGAGCTTTACTACGAGGTCGAACTGCGTTATGAAGGCGGTCGCGTCAAGCGTGCGTGGGTCTATGCGCCCAACCGCCTGGCCAGGGACTATGCCGGCCAGGACGCCCTGTCGCCCACCGGCTGGGTGCGCGCCGTCGATGCCGGCGGCGTGCGGCTGGACGAGGCGCGCGATACGGAATTTTCGCTGGCCTATGCGGCGGTGATGGACACCGTGAGCAAGCACCCCTGGGGCAGCAGCGAGCCCTATTTCGAGCGCCTGGAAATCCGCGTCGACATCCCCGCCATCGAGCGGGACCTGGGCTATTGCGGCGAGGCGATGAGCACGGTCGAAGCGCTGCATGAAGACATCTACTTCGGCCTGCTCGAAGTGTTCCAGCTGCATTCGGGGCGGCCGCTGGGCAGCCGCGGCCTGCAGCCCGGCCAGATCATTCCCGACGTGCGCCGCGCCGAGCAAGGCGGCGCTCGGGTGTGCATCACGACCGTGGCTTACGAACCCATGGCGGATGTCACGCCGGACAGCGCCGGCCTGCCGCTGGAACAGGCCGACGCGCCGCTGACGCCGGCGCGCATCGCCCATGAAATGCGGCAGATCGGCGGCGCACCCTATAGCGTGCTTACGCGCCAGGGCCGGCCCGTGCTTTGTACCTACGTCAAGGGCAGCGATCCGGCCGTGCTGATTTCCGGCGGGCAGCATGCCAACGAGGCTTCGGGCGTCGTGGGCGCGCTGCGTGCCGCCCATGTTCTCAAGGCTCGTCCCGGTGCGCATTTCGCGCTCATCGGTTCCGAGAACCCGGACGGCTACGCCCTGTACGCGCGCCTGCGCGAGCACAACCCGCGGCACATGCTGCACGCCGCGCGCTACTCGGCCCTGGGCGACGACCTGGCCTACCGCGAGCGCGAGCCCGCCTACGAGTCGGCCGCGCGCCGCCAGGCGCTGCAGGTCAGCGGGGCGCAATTGCACATCAATCTGCACGGCTATCCCTCCCATGAATGGACGCGCCCGCTGGCCGGCTACCTGCCGCGCGGATTCGAGCTGTGGACCCTGCCCAAGGGTTTCTTTCTGCTGCTCAGGCACCATCCCGGCTGGGACGACAGGGCGCGGCGGCTGATCGCCGGCGTGACCGGCGGCCTGGCGCGGCGCGTGCCCGAACTGGCGGCCTTCAATGCGCGCCAGATCGAGGTATTTCAGGCCCATGCGCTGGAGCGCGGCTTCGAGGCGATGAACGGCATCCCCGTGCTCCTCGCCGAAAGCGATGCCGAGATCGCGCCGCTCTCGCTCATCGCCGAATTCCCGGACGAGACCCTCTACGGCGATGCCTTCCGATTCGCCCAGACGGTGCAGACCGAGACGGTGCTGGCGGCGGTGGAGAGCTATCTGGCCCTCTGACGCCGCGCCACGCGGCCAGCCCGCGTGCGGCATATGCGCGGCATACAATCGAATCAATATGGCCGATCCCTTGCCGCAAGACCTCGCCCACATGCGCCGAGCGCTCGATCTGGCGCATGGCGTGCTCTATACCACCTCGCCCAACCCTCGGGTCGGTTGCGTGATCGTGCGCGACGGCCGGGTGCTGGGCGAGGGCGCCACCCAGCCGCCGGGCGGCCCGCACGCCGAGATCGTCGCGCTGCGCAACGCCCAGGCCCACGGCCACTCGGCCGAAGGAGCGACGGTCTACGTCACGCTGGAGCCGTGCAGCCATCACGGCCGCACGCCGCCCTGCGTGGATGCGCTTCTGGCCGCGCGGCCCGCCCGCGTGGTGGTCGCCATGGGCGATCCCAATCCCCGGGTCAATGGCGCAGGCCTGGCCAGGCTGCGCGCGGCCGGCATCGCGGTCGAGGTGGGGCTGTGCCTGGACGAAGCCCTGGCGCTCAACCCGGGTTTCGTGGCCCGCATGCGGCGCGGCACACCCTGGACCTGGCTCAAGCTGGCGGCCTCGCTCGATGGCCGCAGCGCCCTGCATAACGGCGTGTCCCAATGGATCACCGGCCGCGAGGCGCGCGCCGACGGCCATCGCTGGCGCGCGCGCAGTTGCGTGGTGCTGACCGGCATGGGCACCGTGCTGGCCGACGATCCCCGGCTCAATGTGCGCGACGTGGACACGCCGCGCCAGCCGCGCAAGGCCGTGGTCGACGGACGCTTCGTCATCCCCGAGGACGCGCGCCTGTTCGACGGAACCGAGGTGCTGGTGTTCACGGCCAAGGCCGATCCGGCCAAGGCCGAGCGCCTGGCGCGCAAGAATGTAAAGACCATATCGATGCCTGGCGCAGAACCATTGCGGGTCGATTTGCCTGGCATGATGCGCTGGCTGGGCGAGCACGAGACCAACGAAGTGCATGTCGAAAGCGGCGCCGGCCTGTCCGGCGCGTTGCTGCGGGCCGGCTGCGTCGACGAGCTTCTGGCCTACCTGGCGCCGGTGCTGCTGGGCGACGCTGCAGGCATGGTGTGTCTGCCCGAGCTCGAAAGCCTGGACGCGGCGCAACGCTTCGAATTCATCGAGACGCTGCGCGTCGGCGACGACGTGCGGCTGCGCGCGCGCGCTGCGCAGCGCTGGCAGGCGCTGCGGTCGGGGCTGGACGCCGCGCCGCCGCCGGCTTGAGCGATTGATCCATCCTCTGATTTGAAGGACATTCCATCATGTTTACCGGTCTTGTCGCGGCAGTGGGCCGCATCGTCGACGTCCAGCCGCTGCCCGGTGGCGAGCAGGCAGGCGTGCGCCTGAAAATAGACGCGGGCGGCCTGAACCTGGGCAATGTGGGCCTGGGCGACTCGATCGCGGTGCAGGGCGCCTGCATGACGGTGATATCCCTGCCCGCGCCGGGACAGTTCGAAGTCGACGTCTCTCAGGAAAGCCTGCGCCGCACCGTGGGGCTGGACCGCGCCGGCGAAGTGAACCTGGAAAAGTCGCTCTGCGTAGGCGACCAGATCGGCGGCCATCTGGTGTCGGGCCACGTGGACGGTCTGGGCGACATCGTGAGTTTCGACGCCGTGGGCGAGTCGCGCGAGCTCGTCGTCCGCATTCCCAGGACGCTGGCGCGCTACCTGGCCTACAAGGGCTCGGTCACCGTCAACGGCATCAGTCTTACGGTCAATCGCGTGCGCGACGACGAAACCGGCTGCGAGATCAGCATCAACATCATCCCGCACACGCAGCAGGTCACCACGTTGCGCAACGTGGGCGCGGGCGACAAGGTCAACATCGAGATCGACACCATTGCGCGCTATGTGGAGCGCATGCTGTCGACGCAGCGTTAAGGCTTCGTATCCAGGCAACAAACGCGCGAACCGCATAGTCGAGGCAATAGCGTGACAGCAAACTACGAAGCGCTGGTGGCGACCATACGCGAGAAATTTCCGCAGATCAGCCCGCAGCTCCAGGTCGGCGCCGGATTTCTCCTGGACAACCCCGACGAGGTCGCCGTGCTGTCAATGCGCAAGGTGGCCGAGCGCGCGGGCGTGCAGCCTGCCGCATTGGTCCGATTGGCGCAGAGCCTCGGATTCCCGGGCTGGAACGAGCTGCGCGAGATCTTCGTGGGCCGGCTTCGAACCCGTCCGCCCACGCTGGGCAACAAGGCGCGCTCGCTCGTCAAAGGCGGGGCCGACAATCACCTCAGCCGAGAGCTCGCGCTATCCCAGGTGCAAAACCTGGAGGCCGTGACGGCCAGCAACGCGGAACGCGTCGTCGAGGCCGCCAAAGTGCTGCGCAAGGCCGAGCACGTGCACGTGGCCGGCTTTCGCTCCTGTTACCCGGTGGCGTTCGGCATCACCTACGGGTATCGCCTGTTTCGCTCGTCCATCAGCCTGATAACGGGCGAGGCCGGCACGCTCGAGATGCAGGTGCGCGGCATCGAGAAGCGGCATGCGACGGTCGTGATCAGCTTCGCACCGTATTCGATCGAGGCTGTTCGGGTGGCGCAAGAGAGCGTCGCCCGCGGTGCGCCATTGATCGCCATTACCGACAGCGCGGTTTCTCCGATTGCGCTCAATGCCGATCAGGTGCTGCTCTTTTCGCACGATTCGCCGTCCTTTTTTCCCTCGCTCGTCGCTGCGTCAGCGGTCGCGGAGATGCTGGTGGCGCATCTTCTCGCGCTAGAAGGCAAGGCGGCTGTCAAACGGATCGAAGACGCCGAGGCGGCGCTGCACGCCAACGGCGCGTACTCAGCCTGACCTCAGTTTTCCCAGGATCCGATCCGTTCCTGGCTGAGGTGGGCGCCCAAATCCATTTTTGAAACAAACGTTGTTGCTATTGAAAATATGGCAACAACACCTATTGACGATTCTCTCTGTTGCCGTAGTATTCGCATCAACAACATTTGTTGTTGTTTGGGCGACATAAAACACCGCGTGTTGCGGTAACGCCCGTAGTCGGTCGCATGGCCCGGGATGCCTGCCGGGGACCCTACTCATTACTGCGGAGAGAAAACATGATTCGTCGCGTCTTTTTCCTGTCGATCGTTGCGGCTGCGCTGCTCGGTTCGGGTGTTGCGCAAGCCGAGAGCAGAGTTCTTATCGTCGGCACCGATACGTCCTTTATGCCCTTCGAGTTCAAGAAGGGCGATAAGTATGTCGGTTTCGACATCGATATGTGGGCCCAAATCGCCAAGGATCAAGGCTGGAAATATCAGCTTCAACCCATGGACTTCAGCGGCCTCATCCCGGCGCTGCAGACGCGCAACATCGACGTCGCCTTGTCCGGCATGACCATCACGGCCGAACGCAAGAAAGTGATCGACTTCTCCGAGCCCTACTACGACAGCGGCCTGGCTGCCATGGTGCGGGTCGGCAATACGAGCATCAAGTCGATGGACGACCTGAACGGCAAGGTCATTGCCGCCAAGACCGGCACGGCCACGATCGACTGGATCAAGGCGCATCTGAAGCCCAAGGAGATCCGCGAATTTCCGAACATCGACAACGCGTATCTCGCACTCGAAGCGGGCCGGGTCGATGCCGCCATGCACGACACGCCCAATGTGCTCTATTTCGTCAACACGGCAGGCAAGGGCAAGGTCAAGATGGCCGGCACCCCGGTCACGGGGGATCACTACGGAATCGGGTTCCCCAAGGGCAGTCCGCTCGTGCCGATCGTCAATAAGGAGATCGACAAGCTCAAGGCGGATGGACGCTACGCGACCATTTACAAGAAATGGTTCGGCAGCGAGCCGCCCAAGCAGTAATTCGTCACGACAGAATAGTGCGGCGCATGGCGCTGCACTGCCAACAAAAGCAAATAGGAGTGGCGAGTGAATTTTGACTGGCCAGTGATATGGACGGCGTTGCCCGACTTGATGGCAGGCGTCAAATTGACGGTCTTCATCGCGTTTGTGGGTCTGATCGGCGGATTCTGCGTCGGCACGCTGGCGGGGGTGTTCCGTGCCTATGGCCCGCCTGTGCTGAACATTCTCGCGCAGATCTATATCGAGCTGATTCGCGGGACGCCGATCGTGGTTCAGGTGATGTTCCTGTATTTCGCGCTGCCCTTGCTGGCGCACATTCGGATCGACGGCTTGAGCGCCGCGATCATTGCCATTACGGTGAACTCGGGTGCCTATCTTGCCGAGGTAGTCCGCGGTTCGCTGCTCTCGATACCCAAGGGCCTGACCGAAGCGGGACTGGCCATGGGGCTGTCCATGCCACGCGTACTCGTGAAAATCGTCGGTCCGCTGGCGTTTCGCCGCCTGATTCCGCCGTTGGGCAACCAATGCATCGTAAGTCTGAAGGACACCTCGCTGTTCATCGTCATCGGCGTCGGGGAGCTGACTCGCAAGGGGCAGGAGATCATCGCCGGCAATTTCCGCGCGGTGGAGATATGGACCGCGGTCGCTGTGATCTATCTGATTCTCACCGGCGTCATGACCCTGGCGCTGCGCTTTGTCGAAAGAAGGATGCGCATATTATGAGCATGATCGAATTCAGGGGCGTCTCCAAGAGTTTCGGCCACCTGCCCGTGCTCAATAACATCGATCTCAAGATCGACAGCGGCGAGATCGTGGTGGTGGTGGGGCCGTCCGGATCGGGCAAGTCGACTCTGCTGCGTTGCATCAATGCGCTCGAGAAGATCAGCGACGGCGAACTGCTGGTGGACGGCCTCAGCGTCAAGGGCAGCGCCGATCAGATCCGCAGCATCCGGCTCGAAGCCGGCATGGTCTTCCAGCAGTTCAACCTGTTCCCCCAAATGACCGCGCTCGAAAACGTGATGTTCGGTCCGATCCAGGTTCGCGGTGCGACGCGGGCCCAGGCGCGCGATCAGGCCATGGCGCTGCTCACGAAAGTGGGGCTGGAATCCCGTGCAAACCATTACTCGTGGGAATTGTCGGGCGGCCAGCAGCAGCGCGTCGCCATCGCCCGAGCGCTCGCAATCAAGCCCAAACTGATGCTGTTCGACGAGCCGACATCCGCGCTGGATCCCGAACTTCGGCACGAGGTTCTGAAAGTCATGCAGGATCTGGCGACGGAAGGCATGACCATGATCGTGGTGACGCACGAAATCGGCTTCGCCAAGCGCGTGGGCACGCGCCTGCTGTTCATGGATCAGGGAATCCTCGTCGAGGACGGCGAACCCGGCGCGCTGATCGGCAATCCGCCCACCCAGAGGCTGCAGGATTTCCTCAAACATGTCTCCTGAGTCGGGTTATCCGTCCATGCAGTCGCTTACGCCTCCCGTATTGTCAGGTGCGCCGCACGACATAGGCCACGCACTGGGCGTTCTGGCACGCCCCGTGATGGATGACTATATGGGCCAACGCGGCGCCTGGCGCGCGCTGCGGCCATGGCGCGGCCATTCCTTCGTCAAACAGCTGTGGCAGGCCGCGCTGGCCGCGTATCCCGAATACGTGGCGGAACTGAAAGGCATCGCGGCCGGTCTGGGCTGGCCTGTCGACGACGTGTTTCTCTGGAATTGCCGCGGCGAGCTGATTCACAACGTCCCGGATGGCTGCACCACGCTTGCCGTGCGCGCGCGGGAAACCCGCTACATCGCGCACAACGAGGACGGTGATCCCTATCTGCGCGATCACGCCATGCTCGTGGACATCCGGCCGACCGGAAAGCCAGGCTTCATTTCCTTCTACTATCCGGGCTCGCTGCCGGGGCATACCTTCGCAGTCAACCGCGCCGGTCTCGTCCAGACCATCAATAATCTTCGCATCGTCCAGCCGCAGGCCGGCGTGCCCCGGATGGTGCTTGCGCGCGCGGTGCTCGATGTCAGAAGCATCGGTGCGGCACACAGTGTCCTGGCCGGCAATGCGCGCGCCAGCGGATTTCATCACACGTTAGGTTGCGTTGGCGATGAGCGCCTGCTCAGCATCGAGGCCACGGTGCTTCGCTGTTCCGTGGCTCCAATCGAATTGCGGTCTGGGCATGCCAATCACATGACGCACTCCGGTTCGGATCAAGAGCGCCAGATCGTCACTGCATCTTCCCTGGACAGGCAGAACCGGGTCGATCGACTGCTGCCCGCCCTCGGTGAGGTAAACGGCGCTAACCTGCTTGATGTGCTGTTCGACAAGGCGCCGGCGGGTTTGCCGATCTATCGCGACGATCCTGCCGATCCCGATGATGAAAATACGCTTGCCAGCGCCGTTTTCACGATAGGACCGACCGGCGTGGCATTCGAAGTCCATCGGCTGCGAGAGCGCTGCTTCGAGAATTTCATTACGAAAGATACGCAGCCGCGTGCTGTCTCCTAACCTTTGTACACCTGTATGACTACCATATTTCATCGCGCTCCGCGTGCATCCCTTCCCGTGGCTGTGGCCGGCGACGGTATCGAAATCATCGACGCCGATGGCAAGCGCTACATCGACGCCAGCGGCGGCGCGGCGGTTTCCTGCCTCGGCCACAGCGACCAGCGGGTGATCGACGCGATCAAGCGGCAGGTGCAGCAGCTGCCTTATGCGCATACCTCGTTTTTCACGACGGCGGTCGCGGAAGAGCTGGCCGAACGCCTGGCCGAGACCTCGCCGGCCGGGCTGGACCATGTCTACTTCGCGTCCGGCGGATCCGAGGCAATCGAAGGCGCGCTGAAACTCGCCCGCCAATATTTCGTCGAAAAAGGCGAGCCCGAGCGCCGCCATTTCATCGCGCGCCGCCAGAGCTACCACGGCAACACGCTGGGGGCGCTCGCGATCGGCGGCAATGCCTGGCGGCGCGAGCTGTTCCTGCCACTATTGATCGAAGCGCATCACGTCAGCCCCTGTTATGCCTATCGCGAACAGCGCAGCGACGAAACCGAACAAGCCTACGCGCAGCGGCTGGCCGACGAGCTTGAAAGCAAGATTCTCGAACTCGGCGCGGAATCGGTCGCCGCGTTCGTCGCGGAAACCGTCGTGGGCGCCACGGCGGGCGCGGTGCCGCCAGTGCGCGAGTACTTCAGAAAAATCCGCGCTGTCTGCGACAAATACGGCGTACTGCTGATTCTGGACGAGATCATGTCCGGCATGGGGCGTACCGGTCATCTGTTCGCCTGCGAGGAAGACGGCGTCGCTCCTGATCTGTTGACGATCGCCAAAGGATTGGGAGCGGGGTATCAGCCGATCGGCGCGACGCTGGTAAGCGACGAGATCTACCGCACCATCGTCGCCGGCTCAGGGTTCTTCCAGCACGGCCATACGTATATCGGTCACGCTACCGCCTGTGCCGCGGCGCTCGAAGTGCAGCGGGTCATCGCCGCCGACAATCTGCTGGCCAATGTCGTGGCCCGCGGAGAGCAGCTGCGCGCCAGCCTGCGCGCGCGTTTCGCGGATCACTTGCATGTTGGCGACATACGGGGCCGGGGGCTCTTCGTCGGTGTCGAACTCGTCCAGCATCGCGAGAAGAAGACGCCATTTTCACCTGACCTGAAACTGCATGCGCTGATCAAACGCGAAGCGATGCAACGCGGACTCATGGTCTACCCGATGGGCGGAACGGTCGACGGCCAGCACGGCGATCATGTATTGCTGGCGCCGCCGTTCATTTGCACCGACCGGCAGATCGAGACGATTGTCGAGCGTTTGGGAGACGCGGTCGATGGCGCGCTACGGTCGCTCGACGCGTTGTAACCTTCCCGCTGAACCTTTCTTCCCGCCTGGCTGTGTGCTCGGCCTATCTTCCCGTCCCAAAGCACCGATATGAGCAGCAGACTTCCACCGTTTCACCTCGATTCCGCCACGAGCGAGCAGCAAAGCGTGCTGCGCGAGATCCTGAACGGACCGCGCGGCAATCTGAACGGACCTTTTCTCGGATGGATCCACAGCCCGGAGTTGGCCCAGCACGCACAGCGACTCGGTGCGTTCTGCCGCTACCAGACGGGCCTGCCACTGCGTCTGTCCGAGTTGGCCATCCTGGTGACTGCAGCGCAATGGAAATCGCAGGCCGAATGGCACATCCACCATCCGATCGCGCTCGAGGCGGGTTTGCCTGCCGCGACGGCGCAATCGATTCGCGTCGGCACGCCGCCTGTGTTCGAGCATCCGGACGACGAACTGATTTTTCGCTTTGCGACCGAGCTTTACGCGGCCAAGCGGGTTTCCGATGACACCTACGCGCAGGCAGCCGAGCGCTTCGGGTATCCGGTCGTCGTCAATCTGGTCGGGCTGCTCGGTTATTACGCGCTCGTGGCCATGACACTGAACACCTTCGGCATGCGCGCGCAAGGGCAGGCCGAATTGCCCTTCGAAGAGCCCGACTGCGGCCAGGGCACGTTGAATTAGCCGGCTTATCGAGAAGTCCGAAAGCAGAGGGCTGAACGAAGTCCTTTCTTGTACAGACAAGGGAAGTGGGCGAGGAACTAGAGGGCGGTTTGTGTTGCCCATGCCTCGTGCTAGATTGCACTAATTGCGTAACACATGGGGGTAACGCCATGAGCGAGGCGACTTTTACGTTCCGAGTCGATGAAGCCCTGAAAAGCGAGTTCTCCTCGGCTGCGAAAGCCCAGGATCGCTCCGGCGCACAGCTCCTGCGCGACTTCATGCGGGACTACGTCAAGCGTCAGCAGGAGGCGGTGGAATACGATGCCTGGCTGCAAGCCAAGGTCAACCGATCCCGGGCCTCGGCCGATGCCGGCAAGCTGATACCCGCAGCCGAAGTCGAGGCGAAATTTGCCGCGCGTCGAGCTGAAACCCGACGCCGGCTGGAAGCATTGAAGTAATGGAGTTTTTCTGGACGCCCGAGGCCATAGAGGACCGCGAGAACGTCTACAACGATATCGAAGCAGACAATCCGATTGCCGCGCTGGATCTTGACGAGTCGTTCGAGGAAAAAGCTGCACTGTTGCTCGGGCATCCGAATCTCGGCCGGATTGGTCGGATCGCCGGTACTCGCGAACTGGTCATGCATCCGAACTACATCTTGATCTACGATGTTATCGGTGATGTAGTCCGTGTGCTCAACGTCCTGCATGCGGCACTGGAATGTTGAAACATGCGCATCGTTCCCCTTAGCGACGGAGACCCTTCCTTTCCGACTCTCGTTTGCCTGCCCGGCGCGATGTGCAGCCCCCTGGTGTTCAAAGAGGCTGCACAGGAATCCGGCTTGCGCGCGATAGCGCTCGCCTGGCTGGAGGACGACGGATCCTACGACCTGGACGCGATAGCCCGGCGCATTCTGTCGGCCATCTCGGATCAGCCGCGCGTCGTGCTTGTCGGTCATTCGCTCGGCA